>JALFTM010000209.1 GCA_022788345.1 Bacteroidales bacterium | reverse complement strand
CAATGAAAGGACACCAAGTTTTGTGGTCTCACCCTCGAAGCAGTTGTGCAAATGTTTTAGTTGCGGAAAAGGAGGAAATGTTGTGCATTTCTTGATGGAGCATGAGCAGTTTACCTATCCTGAAGCAATCAAATGGTTAGGGCAGAAGTATGGCATCGAGGTACAAGAGAAAGAAATGACGGCCGAAGAGCGTTTGGCACAAAGTGAACGCGAAAGCATGTTTATTCTCAATGAATGGGCCAATGGCTTCTTTCAAGAAACAATGCGAAATACAACAGATGGCCAAGCTATAGGCTTAGGCTATTTTCGTCAGCGTGGTTTTCGGGATGATATCATTCAGAAGTTTCAGTTAGGTTATTCCGCAGAGCGAAGTGACTTGCCCAAAGTGGCTATCAACAAGGGCTATCAAGAAACATATTTGATCAAAACAGGGCTCTGTTATAAGAAAGAGAATGGAGAACTGGTCGATCGCTACCATGGGCGTGTCATATTTCCTGTTCATACCGTTTCAGGAAAAGTTGTTGCTTTTGGTGGACGTATTTTAGGCGACAAAAAGAACGTAGGGAAATATGTCAACTCTCCTGAAAGTGAGATTTATAGTAAGAGCAAAGAGTTGTATGGTCTCTTTCAGTCGAAGCATGCAATAGTAAAGCAAGATCGTTGCTATTTAGTGGAGGGTTACACGGACGTGATTTCGATGCATCAAAGTGGCATTGAAAATGTTGTGGCATCATCAGGAACTTCACTTACAGAAGGACAGATACGGCTCATTCATCGCTTTACAAAGAATGTAACGGTGCTCTATGACGGTGACAATGCAGGCATTAAAGCCAGCTTGAGAGGAATAGACATGCTACTTGCAGAGGGCATGAACATAAAAGTGTTGTTGCTTCCTAATGGTGAAGACCCCGATAGCTTTGCGCGATCGCAAAGTGCTGAGAAATTTGTAGAATACATCAACGAGCACCACACAGACTTTATCCGCTTCAAAGTGCAACTGCTGATGGGAGAAACAGGGAATGATCCTATTAAGCGTGCAGAAGTGATTGCTGATGTTATCAATAGCATTAGTGTTATTCCCGAAGGTATGGTGCGGCAAATGTATGCCCGCGAGTGTTCCACTTTGCTGAATGTATCTGAAGCGGTTATCTTAGATGAGATAACAAAGCTACGTCGCCGTCGTGAATTAGATAAGATGCAGCGCAGAGAAAGGGGAGCTGGCGAAGCACCTGAAGCATCTGCTAATGAATCCTCAAAAACTCCTCTCTCTGCAACATTTCTTACGCAACGTCCTGAGGATTATGAGGAGCGTCTGTTGGCAGAACTTATTGTGCGACATGGTGGGCGTCGTTTAAGTGAAGAAGGAAAAGATAGCTCTGTTGTAGAACTTGTTGTGGCAGAGCTACAGTCAGAGGAAATGTCTATAGAGAATGCCTTATATAAGCAAATCTTAAATGAGGCGTTTCACTTGGTGCAAGAACAAAAACGTTTGGGCCAAATCACAGTGGAAGAAGGAGAGTTTATAGTAGACACGCCTAAGTATTTTATAAATCACACGGATGTCGCATTAAGCCAGTTTGCTGTAGCTTGCACAGAAGACGTAGAGCATCTTTCTAAGAGTCAGCGTATGTCCTATACAGAAGAAAAAGATCGATTAGAAGAGTTTTTCTTCCGCATTTTACACGATTTTAAGTTGGCTAAAATAAGCAAAGAAGTCAAAGGGCTTCGACAGAAGTTGCAGTCTGAAGAGATGAAAGCTAACCCAAAGGCACAGTTAGAGCTTCTTCGACGCATTAAAACTCTCTCGGAAGTAGAACGACAATTGGCACAAGTGTTAGGTGATCGTGTGGTCTCTCGATAAAGATGAAAAATATCTCTCCTTTCTTTGTAATAAACCTCGGTGGTTACGCCGATTTTCTGTAACTTTGTGCGAAAATCCAAGACGATGAATAAAGTCAAAGTATTAGATCGTAATTTTACGGTGTCGATTAAAGAGGCTGAAATCTTGAAGCGTGTTGCCGAAATCGGTGCACAAATCAGTCGTGATACAGAGGGAAAGAAGCCACTCTTTTTGGCTGTGCTCAATGGCTCGTTTATGTTTGCTTCAGACTTGATGAAAACCATTACTACGCCTTGTGAAATTTCTTTTGTCAAATTAGCCTCTTATGAAGGGACCAATTCCTCTGGAAATGTAAAACAGCTCATAGGGCTTAACGAAAGCTTGAGAGGACGTTGTGTGGTTATCGTTGAAGACATCATAGACTCAGGCTTGACAATGCAAGAGTTACTAAAGTTGCTGAAAGAGTATGAGCCATCTGAAGTGCGCATCGCCAGCCTTTTAGTAAAGCCAGCGAACTTGCAGGTCAATCTGACAGTTGATTATACTTGCTTCGAAATCCCTAATGACTTTATCATAGGCTATGGACTTGACTATGATGGTGAGGCACGTAACTTGCGTGACATATATACAGTGTGCGATTAAGCATAGACTCTTTATATAATAGATACAACACAAAATGAAGAATATCGTAATCTTTGGAGCTCCTGGCTCTGGAAAGGGAACACAAAGTGATTTGCTCGTGGCTAAATATGGTTTTAAGCACATATCTACGGGTGATGTACTCCGTGCGGAGATTAAGAATGAAACGGAACTTGGCGCAACGGCAAAGTCTTTTATCGACAAAGGCCAGCTTATTCCTGATTCATTGATGATTGACATTTTGGCGAGTACATACGATGCGATGTTGCCTTGTGAAGGAGTTATCTTCGATGGCTTCCCTCGCACCATTCCTCAAGCTGAGGCTTTGAAAGAAATGTTGGCAAAGCGCAATACTGGCGTGACAGCTATGTTGGAACTGGAAGTAGAAGATACTGTTCTCATTGAACGCCTTGTTAATCGTGGCAAAACATCTGGACGCGCAGACGACAATGAAGAAACAATTAAGGCACGCCTTGATGTTTATCATAAGCAGACAGCTCCTCTCGCAGAGTGGTACGAGAAAGAAGGCTTACGGAACACGGTGAAAGGCACTGGAGCGTTAGAAGAAATTTCTGCGGCTCTGTGTGCTGTCATTGATGCAAAGTAAAAGCTGTTAGCTCATAATGAAGTATTCACGGCCGTGAGGAGCAATTGTCCTCTCATGGCTGTGTTTCTATTTAGAAGTCCAAATAAAGAAACAACCCTATGGCCGAAAGTAATTTTGTAGACTATGTGAAAATCTATTGTCGCTCTGGTAAAGGAGGACGTGGATCAATGCACTTACGCCGAGAGAAATATCAACCCAATGGAGGCCCTGATGGTGGCGATGGGGGACGTGGTGGAAATATCTATCTGCGTGG
>JALFTM010000208.1 GCA_022788345.1 Bacteroidales bacterium | reverse complement strand
TCACTTCTGCTTCACCTTTGAAAGCGACCAAAATGCGGAAACTATCTAAGTCTGGATGTGCAATGGTTTTGGGCGCAGTCAAGTGATAGACATTCGTGGTAAAATATGCTGAATCGACCAACTCCACACAGGCATCTTTCGTCAATGGGTCTTGCTCCCGACAATGCTCCTCGGCCTCAAAGTGCAAAGCTTCTTTCGCTTGTGAGATGTGCAAGTCACGTTTATAGCCTCGGTCGTCAATGCGGTTATAGTCATAAACACGATAGGTCAAATCGCTCGCTTGCTGGATTTCGATGAGCAAGTTGCCAGCGCCTATCGCATGGATGCGCCCTGCGGGGATGTAATAAAAATCGCCCAGTTCCGTAGCAAACGTATTGAGGTGTTCCGTCAGTGTGCCTGTGGCTACGAGCTGTTCGTAATCTTCGGCAGAAATGGTGTTACAAAAGCCATTCACCAATGTAGCCTCTGGCTCTCGGTTCACAATATACCACATCTCGGTTTTTCCATAGGGTTTGCCCTCACAGCGTTGTGCCATGGCATCATCGGGATGCACTTGGATGCTCAAATCAGAATGAGAGTCAATGATTTTTATCAGCAAAGGGAAGTTATCGCCGTATTTCTCAAAATTGGCCTGCCCCAAAAGTGCCGCCCCATAGCGTTGGATGAGTTGGCGCAACGTTTGTCCAGCGTAAGGTCCATCGGCAACAATAGTGGCAACGTCGCCGAGATCGCAGATTTCCCAGCTCTCTCCCACGTTGTGGGGTTGCTTACCAGAGAGTTGTTTCCAGCGCACAATGGCATTTCCGCCCCAAATGGTGCGTTGCAGAATAGGGGTAAAGCATATCGGTGCTTGTAGTTCAGACATAGTTGTTGGTAGATTATATATGTAGTTCAAGCAAAAGCAGAACTTATCTGCGAGCAATGAGAGGTCACGACGTCATAACCAATCTCGCACATCGGCTTTTCGCATTTTGAAAGAAAAGGTTGATACAGCCTTTCTTTTACTTGAAAATCTTTTCTTGTCGCTAAATTACAAAAAAGTAGCCAGCACCGAGAGGCTGGCTACTGAATAAATGAGTGATTGAGGTTAAATTACTTGATGAACTTCACGCTACGAATCACGTTCTGTTGTTGCATCTTCAAGATGTAAACGCCAGGGGTAAGCTCTGAGGTTGAGATTTGCTTAGGATTGTTGCTAACGAACTTCACGAAGCGACCTTGCACATCGTAGATCCAAGCCTTTTCAACATTTGTCAAAGAGATCTCATTCTTACCAACTACTGCCGTAGAAGCCTTAGCCACAGTGGTGTGTGCAATACCAGTTGCTTGTGCTTCTGGAGCGTCGGCCTCGCCTTGGTCGTGAAGATCAACAGGCTTCTCACGTCCCTTAGTGGGATCACCTGTGATTTCTACATCGAAGTCAATAGAGAAGCCTTTCGCTGTCAAGCCAACAGGACCGGGGTGTGGGAACCAAGCATATGAGAACACAACACGCAGACGGCTCTTACCTACACGGGCATCAGCTGGGATAGTAATTTCTCGTGTAATGCCTGGCTCTTGGAACTCGTTTGTACCCTTTCTTGCAGTACCAAGGTCGAAGATATTCTCTCCACCCTTATCCAATGTTTCGGGGTTGAAGCTTTTGCTTTCATCAAGGTCGAGGTAAGCCTTACCAAAGCACCAGCGCAAGCCATCATCTTGGCCACTAACACGACCGAAGTCTGCTGCCTTAAAGAAGAGCTCAATCTTTTGACCTTGTTTCACCACCAATTTGTGATTGGCTGTAGCATCTACATACTGTGTGCCATCAGCTTGAGGTGCATTGGCAGTATAGTTCAAGTTTTGCTCTGCACCAGTGGTTTTGAACTCGGTGATATAGCGTTGTTCACGTGCTTTTGCCACACCTTCAGAAGATGGGTTCACTTCAGACTTACCATAAGAGTCGTCAGAGTAAGCAGGTACACCAGCGGTACGCTCAACACCAATCCACTCAATGGGAGAATAAGTCTTCAAGTCAGTAGAAACAGAACGAACACCGAAGTAGGGCTTTTCAGAGTTATTCTCAAAAATGATATTGCCCAAGAAAGCAGCCCAAGAAGAGGTTGTTGCGACAACGTGAGGCGTGCCATGCTCGCCGTTCTTGTACACAACCTCGAAATGGTCTATATTGCGCTCATCGTTGTAAGTCATGCCATAGTCCTTACGAGCAGTGCCTTCGCCTTCAACGCCCCAAGAGAGCTTCACAGACATAGACTGTGTTGTCTCTTCTTTTACCTCAGCCATAAGGCTATTGGCTGCAATGGAAGCTGGTGTTGTCTGAACAGCATCGTTGATTTCAAGTTTACCTACATAGAGATCGTAATCTGATCCATTGCCTTTTACACGAAGACCAATGCGAGAGATCACATCACCAGCATTAAGTCCTGTAATTTCGGCACTATTCTCTTTCCATTGCTTATCGGCTGTTTCACCTGCAGGAACTTCAATCCAATCACTGCTACCCTCCTTTTGAAGAATCACATAAAGATTAGAAGCTGTTGCACCAGCTTTACCCTCTGCCCACTTCAAGGCAACTTTCAAGTAAGGATTAGCACCTACTGTAAGCTTCGTGCGATAAAGTATTACATCTGTGTTGCTTGGCGTACCTTTCAATCGAAGCGAAGAGCCTCCCATGTAGGAATCAAGATGAGAGAATGAGGGTTGCAAATCCGTAACTACTTGTCTTGTGTCAGCCTTATACACCAACCAGCGATATGTAGGCACTACATCCTGCGCACTCATGTTGTACCATGAAGAGAAAGTCTTCTTTCCCTTATAGTTGTAGCGATCGCCATTACCCAAGGAGAAATGCGTACGGAATGGTAAGTTGCCTTGAATAGCTGAACGTTCAGGGATATAGGTTGCCAAACCTGGGAAATTCGTCATATTTGACCAACTGAACGATCCTTCATCTGAAGGGCGAGTTGCAGGGTTTCGCTTACCACCAGAGAAGAGTCGCTCTTGCAAGGTCTGATAGTTCTCTTGAGCTTCGTAAGCATCACGTCCTGTGTTATTGGACCAAAGACGACTATTGCCATGTTCGCCCCATAACACCATATTCATACGTTTTGCAGCTTCTTTTTCTGCATCGGTATTATCGTTGTATCCACCTTCATTGAAATACTTCCAGTTTTTATCCAGACCAACAATCCAAGCACCTGCATACAATCCATCAGCATTGCCAAAGCTCTTTTCTGCAACAAGAACAGAACGGCCTGGGGAAGACATGAAGTCACCACCTTCATAGTTGAGGAATGTATCTGAAGTTTTACCTAATTCCTTTGTTCCGTAAAGATAATTGACATTATTTTCAGTCAGCTGGTTCGTATTAGTATATGTACCGATGTGGAAGTTCTTAAAACCAATTTCTCCTGCACGCTTGTACAATTCTTTATGGAGCTTCACGATGTCTTCATTCATGTAGCGAGTGGTACTTTCCCAGTTGTAGTTGATACCATCAGTACCGAAGAACAAGAAGATATTCAACATCGGGTCTACATACTTGAATGAGCCGTTAGGGTTCTTCTCAATGATAAAGGTAAAGTAACTTTCTGCAGCACCTGGAGTTGTGTGGTCGAAGAACTTCACACCACTATAAATGTCAGTACCATTCTTATGCGCTGCGTCTGCCCAAGCACCAGGACCTTGGAAGAGGCCGTGATTCCAGTTGCCGAACTTCGCAGTGTAGTTCCACATAGAAAACACGTCATCGTTGAAGTTGGCGCTGGGATAGCCACCCAAGCCTTTACCATCGCCAGATGGGATATTCATCCACAACTTACGGGTAGGATACAAGCCCTTTACGAGAAGGTCTTCTGCCTTAGGTTCGATAATGGCGCGAGGGCGCACGTGCGAGCGTGCAAACTCTATGTCATGCTTACTAAAGCCAGCTTTTTCAAACTCCTCCATCGTAGGGAATTTGCGCCCCTTTTGGTGAACTTCATAGAAGAGCTTAAGGAAATTTGTGTCAGAGAATGGGTTGAAGTTGTAGACTGTCTTCGAAGCAGATGCCGGAGTTGTTGTCTGCGCAACCATTGTCTGAGGTATGCCCACGGCCATAGAGCCGAAGAGTGTCATCAAGAGTAATGATTTCTTGTTCATACTTGATTGATTAAAAGAGTT
>JALFTM010000207.1 GCA_022788345.1 Bacteroidales bacterium | reverse complement strand
TTACTTATGCGTCTCCTTATGCTTTTGCAAGCTGCGCTCAAGCACCTCAACGCAGGCATCTACGCCTTCCTCAAACGTGTCGCACACTTTTTCAGCATGAAACTCTTTGCCTGCTACTACAACATGGATTTGTGTCTCCTTGTTCATGGCGGTTTCAGGTTTCACTACCTTCAAAGTCACTTCGGCACGCACAATAGCGGTATATTTCTTCTCCAACTTCTCCATTTTCTTTTCAATAAAAGAAGCGAGTTTGTCGGTTGCATCGAAATGCAAGGTCTGAATCTTGAGTTCCATAATTCTATTTTATGAAAGTGAGACATGGCCCAACATGACGTTGAGCAGTATTTTTCTATTGATTTCATCGGTGGCGCATCTGCCTACTTTTCTGTTTTTGTACGGGGATGTGCCGTTTCATATTGCCGTTTCATTTCTGCGAAAGTGACATGGGTGTACACTTCTGTTGCCGCAAGGCTTTCGTGTCCCAAAAGTTCTTTCACAGCTTCCAAGTCTGCACCCCTATTGAGCATCACCGTAGCAAAGGTATGGCGCAGAACATGTGGGCTTTTCTTTTTCTGCGTTGTCACCAAAGAAAGGTAGCGTCGCACGATGTCACGAAGCTTTGCTACACTCAAGGCTTTTCCTTTATCATCTACCATCAACGTGAGAGGCAACTGTGCCACGGGCAGACGCTGTCGCATATCAAGGTAGATTTCCAACGCTTGTCGCAATTCTTCTCCAAAAGGAATGATGCGTTGTTTGTTGCGTTTGCCCCTTACTTTCAGCTCTCCAACGCCAAGGTTCACAGCCGTCACTTCCAACGTGGCCAGCTCCGAGACGCGCATTCCTGTATGGTAGAAAAGGAGGAGCACCAAACGATCGCACCTACCAGAGAAACTATCTTCATAATGCACTCCTTCAAACAGCTGTTCCATTTCCGATTCTTTCAGAAACACGGGCAACCGTTGGTTCATCTTGGGATTGGGCACACTCATCGCAGGATTTTGTTCCATTACTCCCACACGTTGCAAGAAACGATAGAAAGAGCGAAGCGCAGCCAAGCGACGCTTCATGGTGCGTGCCTGCAACCCTGCTTTCATCTTTTGTGCCATCCATTGGCGGATGATGTCGGCATCAATCGTTTCCCAAGTCAGCACGCTTTCCAAACAGAGGAAGTAGCGTTCGAACTCTCGCAAATCTCGCTCATAATCTCCTACGGTGGCCTGCGAATAGCCTTTGTCGGAAAGGAGATATTGGGAAAACCGATTAACTAAATCCATGACAATCTTTTCTACATTGCGAATATAAGCAAGTTTATCGAAAGCACCAAACAAACAACCTATATTTTTACCTGCGAGACAAGCAGCTCTTGCCCCACTCACAAGACATAGAAGAAACAAACACATTTGCTCCTCTTCCCATCAATTCACATTTTCTTTATCCAACAACAAAGTTTAACTATTTGCTTTCCCAAAAATTCGTCCTTGCGCTTCCCACGCAGCCGCCAAGGTTAGGAATTTTCACTGCCGGCGCAAGAAGAAAAACGAGCTGGCGCAGGAAGAAAAGCCTTTATTCAACGACAAACGAAGGGCGAAACAGCCCATTCTGACCGCTTCGCCCTTCGTTGTTACTGCAAAGATAAGGCTTCAAAAAGGAAAATGCAAATGAAATGTTGCGAAGTCTAAAAGACAAAAGGCAAAGTTTAGAGACGGCTTACCATTTGCTTCGCACGCCTCAGCTCTGCGCTTTGCTATCGTCCACTTGTCACATTGATAATAATTTTAGGCTGTCGGGGATCGTTGGTAATGAGGAGGATGCGGTGTGTACCACGGAGCTTGCGAGAAGCAGCAGAGAGCACTACTTTGATTTTCGCCTCCTTGCCCGGTGCAATGGTGCGTTTTCCAAGGGTCACACCGATGCCGGGGTTGTAAACCTGAAGCGTCTTAATGTCCAAGGGAGCGTTACCAGTGTTCTTCAGCGTCAAAATCCCTTTGAGCTGACTCTTATTGCCAAAGCTACCGAGATTGAGGTTGGTGCTAATATCGGCTTGAGGGGCCGCCACGGAAGGGTTACCCAAGGCGGTGACACTTGGCAAGAGGGTTGCCGTGACATTCACTTCGTTGTTCGCACTCACACGATCGCCTTCATAGCGACCAAGGTAGATGCTCGTCGTTGTCAACCCCATATTGCTTAACGCATCACTATTGAGCGTCAAAACGATGCGTCCTGTGCGCCCTGCGGGAATAACCTCTGGCACAACCCGTCCACGCAAATAGGAAGGCAAGTGCATGAGCAAAGGACGGCCAGCCTTAGCACCGTTGTTCTTAATATAGAGCGTCTTCTCTGGCCGATCGCCACGATTGACGTCGTCAAATTCGATGTTGTCCGTGCTTAACGCATAGTCGCCAATGGCGTAAGGGAAATCACCCTCATAGGTTTCTTTTTCCAACACCACATTGCCTTTGATATTCAAGTAAGTGGGGCGATTATTGATGCTGGTATAGACGGCAATGCCTTTATTGAAATGTCCTAACAGTTCGGCATCATAGCGCACAACAAGCGTAGTGGCATATCCCGGCTTTATCTCTTCGGAGGTCCACTGCACGGTAGTACAACCGCAATCCTCAACCACATCTGTGATTTTGAATGGCTCTGTGCCACGGTTAGTCACCGTAAAACGGGCTTCTCCCGGTTCGTGCCAAGCGAGGACACCAACATCCTGCACGCTGGCAGAGAACTCTGCTTTGGGCTGAGCCACGCCGTATAATGAAGTACCAAAGAGAAGAGAGAAAAGCAGTTTCTTTAACATAGTGTCAAGCATATTGAATGGGCAACAAAAGCCCTCAAGAGGGAGTTTTGCGCAGGAGTTATAGGAGCAAAGATAATAAAAAAAGGGGAAACGCTTGGCTTATCCGACAAGGTTAGCTAAATTTGTGTTTGGAGGAGACTTGTTGCCAACAATAAGCGAGCAAGGAAGTTTCTCTTTCAATGATCAATAAGAACACCCAACTCAATGAAATTCGTATCTTGGAACGTCAATGGGCTTCGTGCCTGCCATGGCAAAGGCTTCGAGGAAGCTTTCCATGAATTAGACGCCGACTTCTTTTGTCTGCAAGAGACAAAGATGCAAGCTGGACAACTCGATTTGACTTTTGAAGGCTACCATAGTTTTTGGTGCTATGCCGAAAAGAAAGGCTATTCGGGCACAGCCATTTTCTCTCGCCACGAACCTTTGAACGTAACCTATGGACTCGGCATCGAAGAGCACGACCACGAAGGGCGTGTCATCACCTTGGAGATGCCCAACTTCTATCTCGTCACTTGCTACACCCCCAACTCCCAAGACGGACTTCGCCGTTTGGATTATCGCATGACTTGGGACGAAGCTTTCCGCGCTTATCTTCAAAAGCTCGATGCAGTGAAGCCCGTTGTCATCTGTGGTGACTTGAATGTGGCGCATCAAGAAATCGATCTCAAGAACCCTAAGACGAACCGCAAGAACGCAGGCTTCACAGACGAAGAGCGAGAGAAATTCACCCTCTTGCTTGAAGCAGGGTTTGTCGATACATTCCGCCATTTCTACCCCAATCTTGAAGGAGCTTATTCGTGGTGGTCCTACCGCTTTCAAGCCCGCGCAAAGAATGCGGGGTGGCGCATCGATTACTTTTTAGTGTCGGAGCGTCTACGTCCTCAACTGCAAGCCGCCAGCATTCACAGCGACATCCACGGCTCTGACCATTGTCCCGTTGCCGTTGAAATTGCTTTTGAATAGCAAAGCCCAAAAGTTGAAACTCGCAAGCGACTCTCTCCATATATATTAACGTATGAAAGACTTTATCAAATACACCCTCGCCACCATGTTGGGCGTGGTGATCTTAACTCTCTTTGCAGGATTGATGATGGTGGTTATGGCCATCAGTGTGTCGCTCACAGACACCCAAAAGCTTGAGAACGGAAGCGTGCTTCGCATCCAACTCACAGGCCAACTTGTAGATCGCACGGTCAAAGACCCTTGGGCGGAATTGTTCCACACAAACACATTGGCAGAGCAGAATGTACACCAGCTCAAGCGCGCCATCGCCGAAGCGAAAACGAACACCAAGGTGAAAGGCATTTATCTCGAAGGCGGAAGCATCAGCGGTAGCTATGCCCTCCTCCAAGAGTTGCGCCAGAGTTTGGTCGACTTTGCCCAAACAAAGCCTATTTATGCGTATAGCGAAGACTACACACAAGCTGGCTATTACATCGCCTCCACAGCCAAGACTGTGACACTCAACCCCATGGGAACGCTCAATTGGCACGGTATCGCCGCCCAGCCCATCTTCTTTAAGGACTTGCTGGAAAAAGTAGGCGTGAAAGTGCAGGTGTTCAAAGTGGGTACTTTCAAAAGCGCAGTAGAACCATTCATCAACACCGAGATGAGCGAACCTAATCGCTTGCAGGTCACTGCTTATATTCGTAGCATTTGGGACAACGTGGTAAAGGAAGTGGCCGCCTCACGCCACCTGCCTGTTGCCCATCTCGACAGCGTTGCTAACAACTACCTTCTATTTGGTCAGACAGCTGATTATAAAGCCCTCAAGCTCATTGACGAAGCAAAATATATCGACGAGGTGCGCAGTGACCTGAACAAACTCTTCGGAGAAGTTAAGTTTGCTTCGCCTGCCACCGTATTGAACGATGCAGACGAGAAAGATGGCGACAAAGCCGTGGCTGTTTACTATTGCGAGGGCGACATTGTTGGCGCAATGGCAGACAACGACTATAACACCAAGGGCTTAATCATCGGCTCTCGGGTGGTGGAAGATTTGGACAAGTTGGCAAAAGACGATGAGGTGGGAGCAGTTGTGCTTCGCATCAATTCAGGTGGCGGCAGTGCTTACGCCAGCGAACAGATGTGGCGTGCCATCACAAAACTCCGTGAACAGAAACCCGTGGTAGTATCCATGGGAGGTGTGGCTGCTTCTGGTGGTTATTATATGTCTGCTCCAGCCAATTTCATTTATGCACAACCAACAACGCTGACAGGCAGTATCGGTATCTTCGGTATGATACCCGATGCTTCTGGATTGCTCACAGAAAAATTGGGTCTCCACTTCGATGTGGTCAAAACCCACCGCGCGTCCGATTTTGGGTCTATGGGACGAGGACTGAACGCCGAAGAGTCTACAGCCTTACAGCAGTACATCAACCGTGGCTATCACACTTTCTTGACACGTGTTAAGGATGGCCGTCGCTTCAGTTCGTTGGCCGAAGTTGACAGCATTGCACAAGGTCGCGTATGGACAGGTGAACAAGCGTTGAAAATCGGCTTAGTCGATGCCTTAGGCTCGCTGGATGATGCCATCGCAAAGGCAGCAGAGTTGGCCAAGATCAAGGACTACTATATTTTGGATGCCCAAACTGAAACTTCGTGGTGGGAAACCTTGAAGCACCAAGCCACCGGGGAGGATTATTTGGAGCGAAAAGTAAAAGCCATCCTCGGAGTGTATTACGAGCCCTTGCGTTGGACGATGACCCTTGAAGAGCGAGATCGCCTGCAAGCACGTATGCCTTATGAGTTAAACATACGATGAACATCCTGCGTTGGTTCTTGTTCCCTTTGGCTGTCCTTTATGGCGGTGTTACGAAAGTGCGGAACTGGCTTTTCGACCTCGGCATCTTGGAAGAGCAACCTATCATGGTTCCTTCCATTGCCGTGGGCAACTTGGCGGTAGGAGGCACGGGGAAAACCCCACATGTAGAGTATCTCCTACGCCTACTCACCCCCCAATACCGCGTAGCCATGCTCTCACGTGGCTACGGACGGCACACAAAAGGGTTACAGGCGGTCAGCATTGAGGCACACCCCGATGCCGTGGGCGATGAGCCTCTACAAGTGAAACGCCGTTTCCCACAGTCGCTTGTGGTGGTCGATGCCAATCGGCGACGTGGCGTGAAGTGGCTCACACAACAAGGGGCGGAAGCTATCGTTTTAGACGACGCTTTCCAGCATCGTTATGTGCGTCCCGGTATTCGCATCTTACTGACAACCTACAACCGTCCCTACACCAAGGATGAGCTTCTCCCTATGGGACGTTTGCGAGAGGCACAACAGGGTGCAAAACGAGCAGACATCATCATCGTAACAAAGTGTCCGTCGGCGTTGTCTCCTGCTACCCGTGATGCCATTGTGCAAGAGTTGAAATGCCGAGAGGGGCAGTCTGTATTTTTCACTTACAACCACTACGGTACGCCCTATGCCCTCTTTCCCGATGCGTCGCCCTATCGCCAATCCGCCAACTTGGCGGTGATCACGGGCATCGCCCATCCAGAGCCACTCATCACACACTTTGCAAAAGATGCCACAGTAGTTGCTTTGCGATTTCCCGACCATCACCGCTTCACCAAAGCCGATCTGCAACGCATTGAGCAAGAAACCGCCCACGTATCGCAGGTCATCACCACGGAGAAAGACGCCACACGCTTGCTTCCCTATGCAACTTCTCTTTCCGTGACACTACGACAGAAAATTTATGTACAACCTATCGAAGTCGCTTTCCTAAGCGATGAAAATTCTTTTAACAATATCATTATTAGCTATGTTAGCACCCATCAAAGAAACAGCTGAATGGCTTCTCGCCCGTACAGCTTCTCGTCCCACAACAGCCGTTGTTTTGGGCACAGGTCTTGGCCGTTTGGCTGAAGAGATTGAAGTCATTGACGCTTTCCCTTACAGCGAAATCCCCAACTTCCCCGTATCAACCGTAGAAGGCCACTCAGGTCGTTTGATTTTCGGTCGCTTGGGCGGCAAGGAAGTCATGGCAATGGAAGGTCGTTTCCACTACTACGAGGGTTACACCATGAAGGAAGTCACCTTCCCTATGCGTGTCATGTACGAACTGGGCATAAAGAACCTCTTTGTCAGCAACGCTTCTGGCGGTATGAGTCCCGACTTTGAGATTGGCGATTTGATGCTCATCACCGACCACATCAACCTCTTCCCTGAACACCCACTGCGTGGCAAGAACTTCCCCACAGGGCCACGTTTCCCTGACATGAGCGAGGCGTACGACCGCGAGTATCTCGCCATGGCACGAGAGATTGCCAAAGAAAAAGGCATCCGTGTGGTTGAAGGCGTCTATGCAGGCACACAAGGTCCTACCTTCGAGACCCCAGCCGAATACAAGATGTTCCGCATTCTCGGAGGCGATGCCGTGGGCATGAGCACTGTGCCTGAAGTGATTGTTGCCAACCATTGTGGCATCCGTTGCTTTGGCATCAGTATCATCACCGACCTTGGTGTTGAAGGCAAGATTGTGGAAGTGAGCCACGAGGAGGTACAAAAAGCAGCCAATGCCGTACAGCCATTGATGGCCGACATTTTCCGCGAGCTCGTCAACCGCATCGCTTGATGCAACGCTCTCACGGAGCAAGACTTTAGAACATAGCAAGGGGCACGGCACAGGTGCCAACACTTACCAACGAGGTAAGTGGAACGCAGAGGTGGTCTTTCAAGAGATACCCCATAGCACAGATGGCGTGCCCCTTGCGCTTCAACAGACTTATCCTTATGAAAAAAATTCTCCTCCCCTTATTATTGCTCCCCTTGGCTTTCGCAGCCTGCAAGAACGATAAGCCTGCGAACACAGTCACCACTGCTGAAGTTTCAACCGAGAAAGTCGACAGTGCAGCGGAACAGCAGGTTTCCCCAACAATCAAAACCCTCGATCCCAGTTTGAAAGGCAACGACATCCTCTCCGCCATTGCCACTGACCACAAAGGCAAGGTGGTTGTGATTGATGTATGGGCAACTTGGTGTGGCCCTTGCACACGGGCGATAGAAGAGATGCACCCTTTGAAAAAAGAGCTTTTAACCAAAGATGTTGCTTTCGTCTACCTCACCGATGAGAGCTCGCCAGAAATGGAATGGAACAAGCGCATCCAACTATACCAAGGGACGCACTACCGCATCCCCGAAGCCCAGATGGCTACTTTTGACCTCGTAGGCTATCCTTCATACATCGTTTTAGACAAAAACGGCAAGGTAGCTTTCGACAATCGTCCTACGGCTGGTTTCCCCGGCAATGATGCCATCCGAAATATCGTCACTCCACTTCTGAAATAAATTCCAACATTTGAAATGATGAAAAAACTATGTCTCCTCTTTATGGCCTTCCTCGCCTTTGGTACGAGCATGCAGGCCAACGATGCGATGTCCGTAACCATCGCCACGCCAGCCCCTCAAAAGGCTATCGTGAAAACACTCCCAGCTCATCTCAC
>JALFTM010000206.1 GCA_022788345.1 Bacteroidales bacterium | reverse complement strand
GCTTGCGCTCTGGCAATGCCGTCTTCTCTGTCTTCATCGGCAACAACGCCACCCCTCTCAAACAATTCCGCGTCCACACGAAGAAGCGATAACCCACGCACGAGCAGGAACAAGGCTAAACCTTGGCCCGAACACAGCCCCTTTGAAGCCTCGACACGATTCGGGGCTGACACCTGCGTTTCCGTTAAGGCGTTTTAACTTTCGATTTGCATTTCGGGCTTTTAATCATTATCTTTGCAGTAGTAACAAGGCGACAAATGGTCAAAACAACCATTTGTCGCCTTTTCTTTGGGCAAAAATGTGGCTTTCAGCCTGCGCCTCTCGCTTTTCCTTCTTGCGCATGAAGAAAAAACACCAAGCCTTGGCGGAAAAACAAATGGCGTAACCCTCTCATTTTCCACCATCTCAATCGTTAAATGTTGTAAGAAATGCGTGCCTCACAAACGTAGGACACCGCCACTAATTTCTCTTCAAACCGAACAACTCGCCCTCTCAATTGGCCAAACAAGAGCAAGAACGCTTGATTTGGAGCTTTCGAGAGCAACCGTTCCCTTCCCTCCAAGACAACACCTCGCCGTTCCGCCACGCTTCATCTGGCGCGCCAACCCCAATGTTCTTCCCCAACTCGTGGCAAATTCATGAAACTGACACAGGAAAACGTGAACATTCACCTCTGCTTCTTCATTGCATCGCATTTTGAAAGCAATTACTCCACAAATCAAACGCTTTCACCTCCCCAAAAACAAACTGCCACATCTTTGCTTCACTTGCGCTCGTCAACGAACCACGTTCACTTTAAGGCCAAAGAGACGTACATTTCTTTCTAAATGAAAGACAAGAACTCACCTTTGTTCGTTCTTCCCCACACCCAAAGTGAACGCCAAAAAGAGAAATGCACCCCAATAAATGACAGCCTTGCCTTGCATTTCCCCTCCATTTAGGGGTGCAAATGTTAAAAGCGTTCAACTTTCTATGCAAACTCTTGTTTATTCAGCAGGGAAATCTTTATATTTGCAAACGAGCGTTTCTTATCCTCTATTTTATTAAGGACACTATCGACAGTGTCTGTTATCCTTGGGAAATGCCCTGCTATCCGCGACAATAACAATTATAACTAATTATACGATTATGAAGAAAAAACTGGTATTAGCCTCTGCGGCATTACTGTTGGGCGCAAGCTCAGTCTTCGCACAGCGTTTGGTGAAAGGACGTGTAACAACTCCGGAAGGCGATCCTGTGATGGGTGCAACTGTACGTGTACCTAATAGCCGCATCATTGTATCTACAGACGAGAATGGTAACTTTACCCTTAGTAACGTACCCGCTGGAACAAAGAAGCTCACCATTTCTTCAATCGGAATGGAGGGGCAAACCGTAGACGTTGCCGACAACCTCAACATCGTCTTGAAGTCGAACAACGACTTGGGCGAGGTGATTGTCGTGGCCTATGGTACTGCCAAGAAGGGTGCTTACACGGGTTCGGCTGGCGTAGTGAAGAGTGCACAAATCGAAACCCGCTTGGTGTCTGACGTGTCTAAGGCCATTGCAGGTACAGTTTCTGGTGTGCAAGGCGTTTCGGCCAATGGACAACCCGGTACGAGTGCCACCATTCGCGTCCGCGGTTTCGGTTCTATCAACGCAGGCATGAGCCCTCTCTACGTTGTGGACAACGTACCTTACGATGGCGACATCTCTGCCATCAACCCCCAAGACATCGAGTCGCTCACCGTGCTCAAGGACGCAGCTTCTGCAGCTCTCTACGGTGCGCGCGGTGCAAATGGTGTGGTCATCATCACTACGAAGAAAGGTAAGGAAGGCGATGCGCGCATCTCGTTCGATGCGCGCTGGGGTGTGAACTCTCGCCAAATCAAGAACTACAATGTGATGACCTCTCCTGCACAATACATGGAGACGCTCTACTCTGCATTGTACAACGAGGGTTATCAGACGCTGGGCTACACCGCTGCCAATGCTCACGCCTATGCCAACAACAATCTTCACACGAAGCTTGGCTATCCTGTGTACACTGTACCCGCAGGTGCTGGCATCATCGGCTTGGACGGTCGCTTGAACCCAGCAGCCACTTTGGGCTACAACAATGGCACCAACCTCATCCTTGCCGACGACTGGGAGAAAGCCACTTTCTCTAATGGTCTCCGTCAAGAATACAACTTCAACGTATCGGGTGGTACAGAGCGTTTGAACTACTACCTCAGCGCAGGTTACCTCTCCGATGAAGGTATCATCCCTGCTTCTGGCTTCGATCGTATCAGCACACGTGCCGTTGTGGACTATCAAGCCCGCAAATGGTTGAAGATTGGTACAAACTTGGCCTATACTTACAACAACAGCAAGTATCCCGGTAACCAAACAAGCGCTGGTGCAACTTCAAGCAATGCGTTCTTTATTGCGAACGGCATCGCTCCCGTTTATCCGCTCTATGTGCGCGACGCCAATGGCAACATCAAGCGCGATGAGTACACAGGCAATCCCATCTACGACTATGGTAATGGCGAACAAACCAGCTACACACGTAACTACAATACCATTGCCAACCCGCTTGGCGACCTCACTTACGAAACGCGCAACTTCTTGATGGACATCTTCACAGGCTCATGGTATGCCACTGTGACACCCATTGAGGGATTGTCTATCACTGGTCGTTTGAGTCTTTCTGTAGACAACACACGTTTCCACCTTGCCACCAGCAACAAATATGGTCAAAGTGCCAACAGTGGCGGTCGTGCAGAGCAAGAACACACCCGCACTTCAGGTTTCAACCAACAGTATTTGGCCAACTATCGTCGCTCGTTCGGCTTGAACAACTTCGACTTCTTGCTCGGATACGAAAGCTACGACTACCGTACAGAGAACCTTGCTGGTGAAGGTAAGAACCTCTACCGCAACGGCGTATGGGCCATCAACAACACCATCGACAATCGCTATGCCTACGGCGGTGCTGGTGAATACTCCACACGTGGTATCTTCTTCCGCACCAACTACGACTATGATGGTCGCTACTTCGGTAGCTTCAGCTTCCGCCGCGACGCCTCTTCTCGCTTCCATCCCGACCACCGTTGGGGTTCTTTCTGGAGCGCCAGCGTCGCTTGGGAAATGAAGCGTGAGAACTTCTTGCAAAGCCAAGACTGGATCAACTCTCTCAAGCTCAAGGCTTCTTATGGCCAACAGGGTAACGACAACATCGGCAACTCTTACGCCTACATCGACCAATACACTTTGAGCGGTTCTAACGGCGTTTTCTCCGATGGTACACTCGCCTATAAGGGCAACCCCAACTTGACTTGGGAAAAGACCAACTCTTTCAACATCGGTGTAGACTTCACCCTTTGGAATGGTTTGCTCTCTGGTACGGTCGAATACTTCAGCCGTCAAACGGCCGACATGCTCTACAACCGCCCCGTAGCGATGTCAAACGGCTATCGCCGCATCCCCGAAAACGTGGGTTCTATGCGCAACAGCGGTGTGGAGTTCGACCTCCACTCTAAGCTCGTGGACACAGACGACTTCCGCTGGACGGTAGACTTCAATGGTACGCTTTTGAAGAACAAAATTTTGGAACTCTCTCCCCGCACCGAGATGAGCGCCGATAGCGTACACCGTCAATTGATCGATGGTAGTCGCATCTACAAAGAGGGCGAGTCTATGTACAACGTATATACTGTTAAGTATGCTGGTGTAGATCAAGCCACAGGTCTTGCTCTCTATTGGGCGAAGGACGATAATGGTAAGGAATATGCCACCTCCGACTACAACCTCGCCTATAACGGCAACCGTCAAGGTACAGGCGACTTGCTCCCAGTGATCTTTGGTGGTTTCGGCACTTCAGTCTACTTCAAGGGCTTCGACCTCTCTGCCACTTTCGGCTATCAGCTCGGTGGTAAGATCTTCGACGATAGCTACCAAACATTCATGCACGGTGGTGATGCGGCTACCATCGGTTCCAACTGGCACAAGGACATAGCCAAGGCTTGGACGCCTAACAACACGGTGACAGATGTGCCTCGTTTGAACAGTAGCGACAAGTACACCAACTCTTCATCTACACGTTGGCTCGTTTCTTCGAACTATCTCTCTGTGAACAACTTGACCTTGGGCTACACCTTTGCCTCTCACGTAGCAAAGCGTATCGGTATGGAAAGTCTGCGCCTCTATGTATCGGGCGACAACCTTGCTATCCTCACCGCACGCAAGGGTCTCGACCCACGACAAGACTTCACAAGTTCAAGCAACGACACTTACTCCGCTTTGCGCTCTCTCTCATTTGGCATCAAACTCGGATTCTAAACGATAAAGATTCAAGAATATGAAATTCTTCAACAAAAATATATGGGCTGTGGCTTTGGCATCCCTTGCCCTTGCCTCCTGCAACGACTTGGACACAGAGCCAACAGGTAGCATACTGACCGACAAGCAAAAGCAAGAAACACTTCTCGACACTCCCGAAAAAGCTTCTGCCAGTGTCAATGCGATTTTCTCTATCAGTAGCAACCTCAGTCAGACCACTTCATATCACTACGACATCGGTTTGCCCACCATCTTTATGGCGACAGACCACCGTGGCACGGACCTTGTCAGCTCAGACATCGGCTACAACTGGTACGCTGTACCATTGACATTCTCAGACATCTCCATCGGTAGTGGCTACGTGCGCACTCCTTGGCGTCTGCTCTACATCCAAATTTTGGCCACGAACAATGTGATCAAGAACATTGATGCGGAAACGACCAACGATGTGTCCAAGTTCAACCGTGCACAAGCGCTTGCTATGCGTGCTTACGACTACTTCTACTTGGCTCAGCTCTACCAACAAACTTATGTTGGTCATGAGGATTCTCTCTGTGTGCCCATTATCACAGAGAAAAACAGCGACGAAGCGGCCCTCAATGGTATGGCACGTGCCAAGGTGAAAGAAGTGTACGCACAAATTATCGCTGACCTTGACGAAGCTGTCAAGTTGCTCACTGGCAACAGCACCGCACGTAAAGACCGCCGCTATGTAGACCTCGCTGTGGCGTATGGTCTTCGCGCTCGTGTCAATCTCGTGATGAACAATTGGGCGGCAGCAGCCTCTGACGCACAATCTGCCATCGACAACACGGATGCAACGCCTACAGGTTTGACCGAGGCCAACAAGCCAGCTTTTGCCGACTTGGCCGAGAAGAACTGGATGTGGGGTATCTACTACGATGATACATATGCAGCTGCAAAGGGTGTAGTAAGTTTCGCCAGCCACATGGGTAGCTTCAGCTACGGTTATGCGAGCGTAGGTGCTTGGCGTCGTGTGAGCAAAAAGCTCTATAACGCAATCCCCACAACGGACGTACGTAAAGGCTGGTTCTTGGATGCCAACAAAACATCTGCGAACTTGACCACAGAGCAAAAGAAGTATCTTGCAGGCAAAGGTGCTGTCGCTTACACACAAGTGAAATTCAACACTTACAATGGCGTTCTCGGTCAATCGACCAATGCCAATGATATTCCATTGATGCGTGTAGAAGAGATGTACCTCATCAAGGCAGAAGCACAAGCAATGTCTGGCGATGTAACTGGCGGTTTGGCCACGCTCACCAACTTTGTGAAGACTTACCGCAATGCCTCTTACAACGTAACAGCAACTACCGCAGCAGAAGTGCAAGACTTGGTATGGTTCCAACGTCGCGTAGAGCTTTGGGGTGAAGGTTTCTCCTACTTCGACATTCTCCGCTTGAAGAAAGGTATTGACCGTCGCGGTGCAGGCTTCGATGCGCCTTGCGTCTTCAACATCCCCGCAGAGTCTGCCATCATGGTCTACCCCGTTCCTCAAGAAGAAATTCAGGGTAACGACAAGATTAGTGACAAAGACCAAAATCCTCTTGGCACAACACCATCGCCCGTTGCAGACAATTAAGTCTGCGACGGCACTTGGAACAAATCATTGTTTGACTCTTAAAAGTTTTCAAATATGAAGCTCTATAAAATCCTTTTCGCGGTGATTGCTTCTGTAGCATTCTTGACGTCTTGTGGCAGTGACGAGTACTACGATGCCTACACCCCCAACGACACAGCACGCTACTCGTTCGAGCGAGCTACGCTTAACGAAACATTTACGCCAACAAACATCCCTACGTCTTATAGCGTAACGGTGCTCCGCGCAGGCACAGCGGGTGCAGTGAGTATTCCTGTGACAGCTGTATTCTCTACCCCTGCTTACTCCTCTGAACAGACCTCTTTGAACTTTGCCGATGGTAGCAACAAGGCCACTTACACCTTTGCTATCGACCCTGCTAAGTTTGCCATTGGCGTTGATAACACAGCCACATTGAGCCTCCCCGCAGGTTACACTTCTGTGGCAGGTAAGAGCGAAGTGGTTGTTACCTTGAAGGCCAACTTCACTTGGGTGGCTGCTGGTTCTTGTCTCTTCACTTCTGAATGGGTTGGCAATGCAACGCCTGTTCGTGTGCAGATTGAAAAAGCACAAGAGGGCACAAACCTCTACCGCTTGACAAGTCTCTACTACACACTGGACGAGCCGAACACTTCTTCTGCGGACTTCCACATCCAGTTCACCTTGGACGAGAATGGCAATGCCAAGGCACTCACGCCTACAATTCAAGCCATGGGTCAAGAGTATAATGGAGCAGCAGTAAGCATCTATTGGGATCCCGTTAAATATGCAAGGTACTGCTCGTTCACAAACACAGGCAACGCTTTCACTATCAAGACAATTTTTGCTCTTGACGGCACACCTAAATATCCCGGCACAGAAACATTTGTTTGGGATGAGGGTTATCCCGGAAAGTAATCCTGCTCTCTAAGCAGACAACAAACCTCCCCATGCCTTTCAGCAGAAGGGCATGGGGAGGTTTGTAAAGTTCAGCGAGCCATTGGCATCAACCACGCTTGTCGCTACTGTTTAGGAATGACTAACGTCTATTAACAGCCCTATTCTTGGCAATCTTTGTACCTTTGCCACACATTTCTCAAATAAAATTCATTCAACAACACATTTCTATGAACAAGACTTTCAAACTCTTAGCACTTGCTTGCACCATATTCTTTTCTATTGGTGCAACGGCACAATCACTGGGTTCTATCGTCAAAAGCGTAGCCTCTAAGGCGGCTGGCAATGCTTCTGGCTCTGTGGCCAATAGCGTCATCGATCTCCTCGGCACAAGCAGCGTATCGGCTGCTGACCTTGTGGGCACTTGGCACTACAATGAGCCAGCCGTTGTGCTTGAAAGCTCCAACGTTTTGAGCAACATCAGTGGTAGCGTGGCCACAGCCTCTGTGGAAAAGCAGATGGGTGCACAGCTCGCTAAGTATGGTTTTACAAAAGGTAAAGTGAGCATGACTTTCAACAGCGACAACACTTTTTCCATGACTACCTCAGGGAAAACCATCTCTGGCACTTACGCCGTGTCAGGTGCAACCTTGACACTCTCTCGTGCGGGGCTTGCAAAGGTAAACACTAATGTAAAAAAGACTGGTTCTACGCTTCAAATCGCTGTTTCGGCCGATAAGGTGCTTTCGCTCATGAACACCGTTGGCTCTACTGCCGCTAAGGCCAACAGCAACATCAAAACTATCACCACTCTCTTGAAGCAATACAAAGGCATGAACATGGGTATGAAGTTTACGAAATAGTCTCTCGTTCTATCACTCCCCTAAAAAGACCTCGTCCATGGCTCTCTTCTGAACCATGGACGAGGCGTTTTATTTACGAATCATTTTGTAAAGCTGACTCTTGTGCCGAGCACGCATCATTTGAGTATCACCACACGGCCATTCTTAATGGCTATGCCATGAGTTGTGGAGGTGCGACGCCCACTCAAGTCATACAAGGTTTCGCCATCGACATTGCTCTTGTGCAAAGTCCCTATGCCTGTGGTCACATCCATACCTTCCACGAAGAGTTCGATTTCAACTCCCTTGTCGCATTGCAGGGCGAATTTATTTCCACGCTTCGTATTGTCGAAGCGAATGGCTTGAGAATTGACCCCAATGTTGGCAATGGTAGTCTGTCCGCCCTCTGTGAGAGAAATTTCCCATTGCGCTGTTTCAGCATTGGGCTGCTCTACGAAAGTCAAGTTGTACTTCTCTTTCCCTCGTTTTGTTGTAGGAGGAACGACTTGGCAAGCGAGGTAGCGGGCTGTGCCCATCGTGGTGTTAGTCAAGCGTAAGGCATAGTTTTTCCCTGCCTTTTCGAGCAAGAAGATAGCATTGCTTTCAGAGTTGCGCACAGAATCTTCATCGATGCTCACAGGGTTCTTGCTAAAGTCGCTACCCATGGCGTAATCGGCATCCACTTTCTTACTCTGTCGCGCCACAATCATGCAACGACGGCCCACGGCAAGGTCAGCCAAATGTTGAATGCGTCCGAAGACGTTGGGACGCACTTTTCCCACAGCCATTGCACCGATGCTGTCGATGGGTAGTGGCGCATGGTCCATAGGCTTCAGGTCTGTCTCTGCGAACGTCTCCTCATTGACTTTCTGTTGCGTATAGGGGTTGGTGTAGTTGAGCAAATCGGGTGCAACATCTTTCTTCTCGCCCCAAACATAGGCCTCCAGTCCGGGATAGTCGATGTAAGGATTTCGGTTGTGTTGGATGCCCCAAACAGCTTCGTTACGCGCCTTTTCTTTGGGACTCACTGGATCTTGTTTTGCCCATTCGAGCATCATTTTCAACTGCCACTCCGAAAGACCGGGATAGTTCTTACCATCCAACACAGCCCGCCCACCTTCGTAGCCACGCCACTTGGCGATGCGATCTTCATAAGTGGTCACCATGTAGAAATACGTGCGCGCCAAGTCGCCTTTCAAGCTGTCGCAAGGTTCAAACACCTTTCCTTTATAACCTTCACGCACATTTTCGCCCAATTGGTTATATCCCTCTGCGATGTCACCATAGGGGAAATTGTTCCGGGTGGAGTTCAGTGTTTTATCGGCAGGATAGAGGTGGAACAAGTCGGTGTACATCGGATATTTTTGATTATCGCCAAACCAACTTTTGGGGAAGCTATGCTCACGATTGTAGGCAT
>JALFTM010000205.1 GCA_022788345.1 Bacteroidales bacterium | reverse complement strand
CTCAAGGCCAATGTTGTAGGCGATGCCACTACGCGTGCACACTACGCTTCTCTCACAGACTTAATCGCCCGTGCGTTGGAAGTGAAGTAAGCACAAAAATAGATATTTTATAAAGTTCCGTTTTTCGTTGGGTGCATACCGATGAAAAACGGAACTTTATTTTGCGAAAATAATAGTATCTTTGTAGAGAAAGAAACTAAGTAGTCACAACATACTAAACAGATGAAGAAAAAGAAAACACGCTCTGAACGCTTGCAGGAGGTGTTGGAAGGAGTAGTGTCCTTGCTGGTGTTGTTCTTGATGTTAGCCGCTTCTGTAGTCTATGGCGGAAAACTCCTCGGACACGATTTCAATGACACTAAGGCCGATGCAACCGCTACTACTGCCCCTCCTTCTGATAGCGACCTACAAGCTTTGGGTCTTGCAGGGAGCAACTTGGACGCGATGGGAGCATCGCTTTGGCGAGTGGCTTCAGCGGAAGGCAAGATGCTGGGCACGATTGTGAGCACGGCAGAAATAGGAAAAGACATTCAAGGCTACGCAGGCGCAACGCCCCTTTATGTGTACATCGACAAAGACGAGCGGGTGAAAGCCATAGTGCCGATGGCGAACAGCGAAACTCCCGACTTTTTCAATGAAGCTAAGACTTTGCTCACACAGTGGAGTGGGGTAAAGGTTTCAGAAGCCAGCACTAAAAAAGTTGATGCAGTGAGTGGTGCAACTTTTTCCAGCAATGCCCTCATCGGCAATGTACATCTCGCTTTGGATACTTATGCGCAAGCTGATACAAGCAGTGTTGGGAGACAGCCCGGCATAGGATGGGTGAAGGCTTTATGTGCCATTGCCGTGATGATTTTTAGCGCATTTGTTCACTTGCAACGCAAAGGAAAAAAACATTGGCGCATTGTTGCCTTAAGCTTGAATGTGCTTGTGTTAGGCTTTTGGACGGGACAATTCATTTCTCTTGGCCTGCTCCGTAGCTGGGTGGCCAATGGCTTTGATTGGTTGAATGTCTTGCCCGCTTTATTCATGCTTCTACTCACACTCGGTTTGGCTTTCTTTGGGCACAAGCATCACCATTGTGTTTGGGCTTGTCCCTATGGGTCGATTCAAGATTTGGCCTATCGCTTGCCTTTGCCCAAGATAAAAGTGAAACCTTATATTATGCAGCGTATGCGCCGTTTGCGTCAAGGTATCTTGCTCCTCCTTCTTTTGTTGGCATGGATGGGAGTTGGCATTGAACCCATTCTGGAGTATGAACCTTTTTCTGCCTTTCTCGTGACGGTGGCTGCTCCGGGAACGCTCATACTGGCAGGTGCATTCTTAGTGACAAGTCTGTTTGTACCTCGCTTATGGTGCACAGCATTTTGTCCAGTTGGTGAAGTGCTTGAGTTGGCCTATGATATGAAGTCCTCGAAAGCCTCTAAAGGGAACACCGCAGTTTCTTTCAAACCCTCTAAACAATAGCTCTATGAATAAGTATAAAATTGTCTGCCTCGTTTTGGCGTTTGCATTATTGGCCACTTTGGTGCGCCTGTTTATTCCTCGAACAGGAACAATCACCGAAGCAGTTTTGGAAAATATCCTACAACGTAAAAGCGTCCGCGAGTACAGTGCCGAAAAGTTGCGTCGCGAGCAACTTGATAGTCTTGTGCGTATGGGAATGGCTGCTCCTTCGAGCAAAGATATGCGCCCTTGGCAGTTCTACGTGGTAGATGATCCCAAGCTTCTACAAGCCCTTGCTAAAGCACATCCCTATGCCACCTGTGTGGCCAAAGCCCCTGCGGCTATTGTCGTCTGTGGCGACACAACGGTGACGGACGACAATGGCCGTCCTTCTCAGGCTTGGATGAACGATTGCTCCGCAGCAACACAAAACATCCTTTTGGCTGCAGAAGCCATGGGCTTAGGGGCTGTGTGGACAGCGTCTTGGCCTTACGAAAAGAGTATGGCTGGCGTGCAAGCGGCTTTGGAGATGCCCGAAGGAGTTTTGCCCTTGGCGGTGGTAGCCATAGGCTATCCAAAGGGCGATGCAAAGCCGAAAGACAAATGGGATAAGGATCTTATACATTACAACAATGTGTGGTAATTCCCACCATTCTATTTCCTTAGCGATAGTAGGATAGGGAGATGCCCTTTTAGCCAATGAACGAGCATTCATGGTGAACATGCTTCATGCGTGTGGGCTTATAAATATAGGCGTCGCCGTCCCTCTCTTATCGGGAAGCGCAAGAAGAAAATTCTTCTTGCGCTTCCCGGTTTTTCTTCTTGCGCTTGGAGAAAATCGAGATAGCGCAACCCCGATCGATTACCAATAAATGCAAGCTGGCTGGGTAGTGTCCCTAAAAAGTGTGTAAGCTCCAAAATTCGTATCTTAGGGGTGCGAATCAAAAAATCGACAGAATAATGGAACTTACACGTGAACAAATTTCGGAATTTATCCTCAAAGCAACAAGTAGCTCCGATGGTTTTAATCAGCTTATCGAGGTAATCCTCAATAGCTTGATGCACCACGAAAGGAGAATGTTCCTTGATGAAGCCTCAGATAGTGGCAATGGCTTTCGTCCACGCCGCTTCTGCTATGGACATTATGAGTTTCGTCTCAAAGTGCCTCGCACTCGCCAAGGTAGTTTCTATCCCGTACTCTTGGCTGTGATTAAGCGAGAGGATGAGGAGCGTGCCCGCCTTTTCACAAGTCTTTATAGCAAGGGCTTGACCACGGAGCAGATAGGCGAAGTAGCCGAGGAACTCTACGGCAAACATTATAGCAAACAGCAGGTGAGCTACCTCTCAAGGTCTTGTGCCGAAGAGGTCGAGGCTTGGCTCAATCGGGAACTCGCTAATCGATATTTGGCAGTATTTATTGATGCCACCTTTAGCCCCACTCGGCGAGGGGATAGCGTGCGCCGAGAGGCTTATTATACCCTCCTTGGACTCTTGTCCGATGGCAGGCGTGAGGTCTTGGGTATTGTTAATCACCCTACGGAAGGGGCTATCAACTGGCAACAGGAGCTTCTTGCCTTGCAGGAGCGAGGCGTTAGCAAGATAGACCTTATTGTCTCAGACGCTCTTGCAGGAATAGAGAATGCCGTA
>JALFTM010000204.1 GCA_022788345.1 Bacteroidales bacterium | reverse complement strand
CTATGGCAAAAAAAGGGCTGAGCAAGTCCTTTATGGTTGCTCAGCCCTTGTCTGTGGTGCAAAATAATGCTTTCGCGTGCGAAATGCGAATGAAAAATTAAATTTTGTTATTTCGCTCAACGCATCACCTTGATGGTGGTTGTAGATGCAGGCGTGGTGATGCGGAGGAGATAAACACCTGTGGGCAGGGAAGAGGTGGCAATCACTGCTTCTGTGCCGGGCATCACATGATCCAAAGTGCCGCTCTTAACGAGTGTACCGCTGAGGGTGTAGAGTTGATACGATACGCCCTTTTCCACGCTACCGAAGAGCAGACGCACAGCCTCGGCCTCTGTTTGAACTGTAACAGGAGTGGCACTGCGATGCACAGCTGCGATACCCGTCACCTTTGAGAGAGCGGCCTTGAGACCTTCGTAAGCATTGATTTTACCATATCCGTAGCGTTTTTCCCACTCTGCACCGCCCATGTCGGCATGCTTCACAGAAGTGGTGCGGATGATGTCGGCAATATCTTGGTAGGTCAAGTTTGGATTGGCTTCTAACCACAAGGCTACAATGCCTGCCACAGCAGGAGATGCCATAGAAGAACCTTCCATCACGGCGTAGTAGTGGTTGAACTTGTTCCTGCCATTAGGAGTTTGAATCTTACTCGTGATTTCTTGGTTTGTCAAATTGTCCTTATAGTACTCATCGTAGCGATTGATGGCAGAGGAAATGGCCGTGCCGGGCCCAAGAACAGAGGGTTTCATCTCTGCGCCCAACCATGGGCCATGGCTGGAGAAGTTGGCCACGTTGCCCTCCACTTCCTTGCTGTCCTCAAAGGAGGCAGAGCGTCCACGATAGTCGGTCCAAGAAGTGGCAGAGGTGAAAGCACCTACGGCAATGGCGCCGGGAATGGAGGCTGCTCCCTCGCCCACGCAATAGTCGTTGTCGGGCTTGACACCTTGGTATTGGTCGGTGTAAGGAATAATCTTGCCGAAGCCATCGCCAATCCACGCGTGAAATTCATCGCCTTTGTTGCCCACAATCTCAACGACCACAATCGGGGCAGACATGCCTTTGAAAACCTTGTCGCAGTTGCCCCAAAACTCGTAGCACTCTCGCTTGTTGTTCTCACTGATGTAGGGACCCCAAATGCTGTCGTAGGCGGCTTTGTAGTCGGTGGACAACTTGAGGGTAGGCCCATTGTCTACATCTTCGTCATGAACAAAAGGTGTCACTTGTAGATGCTGAGTGCTGTCCGTGCCGTTGCCCCAAATCTCGAAATAGAGGTTTTCCGTTTCAGAGGCGACAGGCTGGCCGTTATTGCCTATTTCACCTGTTTCTGGCTCAAAGAGCAGATAAACGGTGTCGTTGTCGGTGGTGAATTTGTGGTAGGCGTGCACTTTGCTTTCGGCATCATTGCCCACAGCAGCGGTAATCACACGGCCTGCCCCACGGCTCATGATGGCGTTCATGGCCACATCGTAGTCGCGCGTGCCATCGTGTGGCCCAACGGTCGAACCGAAGCTCATGTTTGTCACCCAAGGCTTATGTTGTGCCGTGGCCACTGAGTCGATGAAGTGAACATCCTCCAAAAGCTCTGCGTCGTCGAACTCTGAAGGGATGAGGATGATGTCAGCACCGGGAGCCATGCCGTAGTAGCCATTGCCACGATCCGAACCTGCGGCGATGCCTGCCACGTGCGTGCCGTGCCCACCAGCGTCGGTCATGCCGTCATGCTGATACTTCGTGCCAGTTGTGGGAAGCGGGCCGAATACAGGGTTTTCGCCCTTGTGGCGGTTCCACATGGCCATGATGCGCGATGCGTTCGTAGTGGGGTCAAGGAAAGCGGCGTGGTTGAACTGGAAGCCTTGGTCGATGACTGCCACCACGACCCCTTTGCCTGTATAAGGCGTTTTCAAATCCGTCCCTTTATGCACTCTGTCTGCGCCCACTGCTTCGCGGGCTTTCTTCATGAAGCGGCGATGGCGACGGGAGGAGGAGATGAAGCGGGTGGAAGCTATGCCACCAACTTCGGCCACTTTGTGCAAAGGCAGGCGTGCCGTGAGGGTGTGTTCGTTGATGACCGTGGCACGATAGCCCTCGGCAGAAAGCCGATTGCCTAAGGCTGAAGCATCGTCCGCTGTGATGATGACATGGAGCGTTGTGTCGCTCTGCGTCCGCTGTCCATAGAAGGATGGCGCACTGGCGGTGCCCGTGTCGCTCTGACGCTTCATCAAACTTTCGATACGGCCGTCCCATTTACGAGACGTTTGACTGGATTGCGCCCAAAGCGCAGTGCAACTCAACAGAGCCGCACATGAAAAGGTCAAGAGTCTTTTCATATAAATTAATTTTAGGGTTGAGTGAAGATATAATGTGTGTTTACAAGGCAATAAAAGGTTACCCCTTCGCATCACTCTATTTTCAGCGCAATGCGAAGGGGCAATAGAGAGAAGCGATCGTCTATTTCAAGACGCCGAGTTCACGGCCTACTTTGGTGAAAGCAGTGATACAGCGGTCGAGATCCTCGCGGCAGTGACCCGCAGAGATTTGCACGCGGATGCGGGCTTGTCCTTTGGGCACAACGGGGTAGAAGAAGCCTGTGACATAGATGCCTTCTTCTTGAAGACGGGCTGCAAACTTTTGCGAGAGAGGAGCATCGTAGAGCATCACGGCGCAGATGGCACTCTGTGTGGGCTTGATGTCAAAGCCAGCAGCTATCATGCGGTCGCGGAAATACTCTACGTTCTCTGTCAAGCGGTCGTGGAGTTCGTTGCTCTCTTCAAGGATGCGGAAAGTTTCGATACCAGCACCCACAATGCCGGGAGCAAGGGAGTTGGAGAAGAGATAAGGGCGTGAGCGTTGGCGAAGCAGGTCGATGATTTCTTGCTTCCCTGTGGTGAAGCCACCCAAAGCACCTCCAAAAGCCTTGCCGAGTGTACCCGTGTAGATGTCCACACGGTCATAAGTGTTGAAGAACTCGCTCACACCACGGCCAGTTTTACCAACTACGCCTGCGCTGTGGCTCTCATCGACCATCACCAACGCATCGTATTTTTCAGCGAGATCGCAAATTTTGTCCATAGGTGCCACATTGCCGTCCATGGAGAACACTCCGTCAGTGACGATGATGCGGAAGCGTTGTGCTTGCGCCTCTTGCAAACAACGTTCGAGATCCGCCATGTCGGCGTTGGCATAGCGGTAACGCTTGGCCTTGCACAGGCGCACGCCATCAATGATGGAGGCGTGGTTGAGCGCATCGCTGATGATTGCATCTTCGTCTGTCAATAGGGGTTCGAACACACCGCCATTGGCGTCGAAACAAGCGGCGTAGAGAATGGTGTCTTCAGTCTTGAAAAAGCGAGAAATGGCGCGTTCCAATTCTTTGTGAATATCGGCTGTACCACAGATGAAGCGCACCGACGACATGCCGTAGCCCCGTTCGTCCATGGCTTGCTTAGCAGCCGCAATGAGGCGGGGATGGTTCGAGAGACCAAGATAGTTGTTGGCACAGAAGTTGAGCACTGTGCCTCCGTTCACAGAGATAGCCGCCTGCTGAGGGCTTTCTATGAGGCGTTCATTCTTGTAAAGGCCAGCTTCACGAATGGCCTCCAACTCTTTTTGCAAATGAGCTTGAAATTTACCGTACATGTGTTTGAGAGGTTTTACATCGTAGGGGAAATTGGCTGTGGGCAAAGGGCTTGCAGTTTTTCCCTTGGTAGACTTGTTGTTTTGCAAAGATGCAACATTATTTTGAAATTAGCAAAGCTTTACACATCGTTTCTGAAAAAAAATATGTTCCTTTGCATAATCAAACAACACTTCATCTCAACAACTTTTCCAATAACACCTCATGAAGAATATTTTGGTGATTGGCTCTACTGGTCAAATTGGCACTGAGCTGACGATGCGCCTCCGTAGCATTTATGGCAACGATCACGTTGTCGCTGGTTACATTCAAGGTTGCGAGCCTAAGGGCGTGCTGGCCGAGTCTGGCCCTATGGCCATTTGCGACGTGACAGACGCCGCTGCGATAGCCGCTGTGGTGCGCGAACACAACATCGACACAATCTACAACCTCGCGGCTTTGCTCTCCGTGGTGGCTGAAGCGAAGCCCATTTTGGCTTGGAAAATTGGGGTCGATGGCCTTTGGAACGTGCTCGAAGTGGCACGTGAAGCTGGTTGTGCCGTGTTCACACCTTCATCCATCGGTTCTTTCGGTCCTGAAACGCCCAAACGTCTCACACCACAGGACACTGTGCAACGTCCCCGCACCATCTATGGCGTGAGCAAGGTGACCACTGAGTTGCTCTCGGACTACTACTTCAACAAGTACGGAGTCGACACCCGTTCCGTGCGCTTTCCGGGCCTCATCTCCAATGTGGCTTTGCCCGGTGGCGGTACAACCGACTACGCTGTGGA
>JALFTM010000203.1 GCA_022788345.1 Bacteroidales bacterium | reverse complement strand
ATAGATCAAAATTGGATAGGTGAGACCATCCGCACGATTATAGGCTTTGTCATCGGCTTCGGACTTGTTGGCTTGGGACATTATTTGTTGCAGAAAAATCCCCTCTTCAGCTCTCTACTTATCGGAGGAGGTTTTGCCATCTTCTTCTTGACAACGGCCATTGCTTTCCACTACTATGCCCTCTTTCCACATACGATTGCTTTCGCTATTCTGTGCATTGCAACTTTTGCATTAGGGGTAATCTCTTTGAGAACCAATCGTATGGAGTTGGCACTGACGGCCATCTTTGGCGGTTTCTTAGCTCCTTTCTTGGTGGCAACAGAGGATGCTCATCTTGTTGCCCTGTATGTGTATATAGCTATCCTCAATGTTGGAAGCTTTGCTTTGGCTTTTCGGCAACGTTGGCCATGGCTCGTTGTCGTGGCATTTTTGGGGACGGTGATCACGCAAGGCATGAGCGTGTTAGCAGACGACTCCATGGCAAATAGCATCTTTGCCCTTTTTGCTTTTGTGTTCTTCCTCCTATCCGTTCGTTTGTTGTTGCGTGAGGCGACACTACGGCATATCGGTTTGGTGAGCGTGATTGTAGGCAATGCCCTTGCCGTTGTGCTTTTTACGGATGGACGTGAGTTGTGTCCTTTCTTGGGGCATTATTTCGGATTGACCATAATGCTGGCTGTGGCTTTGACCTATGGCCTTTTGGCTGGGAGCATTTGGCGGAAAAAGGGCATGAACCCTGTGGTGGCGATACTCTTATCCGTAGCCTTTGGAATGGGTACAATGGCCATTCCACTTCACCTTTCGGAGCATTTGGGACGTGTCATTTGGGGCACAGAGTTAATTGTTTTTACGCTCCTTGCTCTCCGCTTGCAACATCGCCTCTTTGCAGGCATGCGATGGGCAATGTTTGCCTTGATGCTTTTGGCGTGGACTATGGGTTATGTCATTGAAAGAAATCAGCCACTTACTGAAAGCTTCTTTTCCCCCTTCCTGTTGGGACAACTGACCCTCTGTTTGGCTTGGGTCGTCTCTGCCATACTTTTACATTGTGCCAAGGAAAAAGGTGTGGCGTTATGGCCTTTGGGAGAGGCGAAAGGCACTACGCTGGCCAATGTGGTGGCACTCTTGACGCCTTATGCCGTCTTAGCGCAACGACTCGATAAATGGTACAGCGGGGCAGAGAGCATTGCGTCTGTGAGTTTACTCACGGCAGGAGTTGTAGCCTTGTGCACCTTTGTCTTTTCCAAACGCTATCCCATGCTTCGATGGCCTTTGCTGTATGTGTTGGCCATGGCCGTAGGGGTGGGTAGTTTTGTGGTAGCCACCACATTAGTAGAAGTAGCCGCGCATACGGGAACGAGTGTTTGTTTCAATGGCAGTACATGCTTTTTTGCCCTGCTGACGATGCTTCGTGTAGGCCTACTTTATCGCCACTCTTCCGTTGTTAGGCCTTGGTTGCGTGCTTGCTTATCGATAGGAATGGCCGTGCTCTTACTTTTTGGAACATTATATGTCTTGCATCTTTGTGGAATGTACAATGATAGTTTGACCATTTCTTTAGGCCTGACAGCGATTGCGATAGGACTGATGGGGGTGGGCCTACGATGGAACTTGCAAGAGGTGCGTCAGCTCAGCCTTTGTGGGCTGCTGATTGTAGTAGGGAAACTCCTTCTGTTGGACGTGTGGACATTTTCGGCCTTGTGGAAAATTGTTGTGTTCATTTTCCTCGGCATCGTGCTTCTCTCGTTGTCTTTTCTTTACCAGCATCTGCGAACTTGGATATTTGAAGAGAGAAACGGAGAAGGACACGCATCTGCAAGAAAAGCGTGTGAGCAGAAAGATGAGCGACCATAGAATGGCATATAGATTAGGTCAAGTAGCTGTTTCTATATGAAAGCAGAAAATGTGTAGGTTTATTTAATGTTTTACAACTAAGTTTACGTCTTAAGAAAGTAAGAAGCGAAGCTGTTGATGCGTAGTGAATGGCGAAGTTATGGACTTGTATGCCCTTCCTGCGCCACTTGTTTTTTCTTCTTGCGCCACTTGAAATGGATAAGTAGGCCGATAGGCCCGCTGGTTTTTATGGAAAACAAAGGGTTGAAGTTCATTTTTTGAACTTCAACCCTTTGTTGTCCATAAAAACCAGCGGGTCTATCGGCCTACTTATCCATTTCAAGTGGCGCAAGAAGAAAAAACAAGTGGCGCAGGAAGGGCATACAAGTCCATAACTTCGCCATTCACTACGCATCAACAGCTTCGCTTCTTACTTTCTT
>JALFTM010000202.1 GCA_022788345.1 Bacteroidales bacterium | reverse complement strand
CCAGCAGCGATGCAAAAACGGGTACTTGGTGCACAAGCCGAAAGCACGTCTTTGATCATTTTCCCATTGCGATAAGGCGTTTCGATGAACAATTGCGTTTGGTCTTCAGTCTGTGAACGCCCCTCCAGTTGTTTGAGGCGCTTTTGGCGTTCCGAAGGATCAATCGGCAGATAGCCATGAAAAGCAAAACTTTGTCCGTTGAAGCCTGAAGCCATCACCGCCAAAAGAATGGACGAAGGGCCTACAAGGGGCACAACACGCAGTCCCTCACGTTGCGCTATCGCCACAACATCGGCTCCGGGGTCGGCCACAGCAGGACAACCTGCTTCGCTGATAATTCCCACACTTTCGCCTTGGCGCAATGGTTCAAGATAAGAGGAAAATCGGGCTTCATCGGCATGCTTTCCCATGGGATAGAAAGTGAGGGCATCGATGTCGATGCTGCGTTCCACTTGTTTGAGAAAACGGCGAGCCGTTCGTATTTCTTCTACAATAAAGTGGCGAATGCCGAGAATGACTTCTCGATTATAAGGTGGCAACACTTGAGAAACGGGCGTTTCACCAAGGGTTACAGGGATGAGATAAAGAGCTGTTTCCATATCACTATTTTCTTTTTATAAGAGCTTCATCCAGCCCAATTCGTTGAGGAACATCAGCAAAATGCCGATGGGACACACATAACGAAGCATCACGAAGAGCAGACGACGCAGTGGGAAGCGACGCGTTCCATCGTTGGTCAATTCGGCTTCCCAAGTGGTGCGACTTAAACGCCAAGCGGCAAAGAGCGAAATGATAAATCCGCTGATAGGTAACATGAGTTTGGCTGTCACGAAGTCGAAGAGATCGAAGAAAGTCATGCCCCAAAGATGCACGTCCTTCAAAGGGCCAAACGAGAGAGCACAGAGCAAACCAAGCGTAAAACAAGCTATTGTGACACAACTCGCAGCTTTGCGGCGTGAACAATGCGTGGCCTCTGTGATATAGGCCGTCACCACTTCATGAATACTGATAGAACTGGTCAGTGTGGCCAACACCAAAAGCGCGTAGAAAGCGATGGAGAAGAGCGTGCCAAGCCAAGGCCAACTGCTGAAAGCACTTTGAAACACACTGGGTAGGGCAATGAAAATAAGTGTAGGCCCTTCGTCTGGTGCAACCCCAACGGAAAATACGGCAGGAAATATCATCAGCCCCGCCAAAAGTGCCACCGCCGTATCCACGCCTGCTATGGTCAATGCCGAAGTGCCAAGCACTGCATCTCTCTTGAAATAGGAGGCATAAGTGGAAAGGATGCCCATTCCCAAACTTAGGGAGAAAAATGCTTGCCCCATGGCTGCCAACACAGTATGTGCAGTGATTTTTGAAAAGTCGAACGTAAAGAGAAAATCCACCGCTTCTTGGGCTTTCGGCATCGTCAAACTACACCCCACGAGGATAAGCAAAATGATGAACAGACCGGGCATCAACACTTTGGAAAAACGCTCAATGCCCTTACTCACTCCCTGTACAACAATCGCATGAGTGAGAGCCATGAAAGCAAAGAAATAGCCCACTTGTAGCCAAGGGTTGCTCGTAAAGTCGGCAAAAAAGGGCGCAAACGCTTGGGCAGGGACAGCGTCAAGCGTTCCTCTTACAGCTTCCACAAGGTAGAAGAGAGTCCACCCTGCCACCACATTATAGTAGCACAGAATAAGAAAAGGAATCAGTACCTGAAAGCGACCAAACCACCGCCACAAAGGCGTGGGAGCATGGTGATGATAAGCAAACCCAGCACTGAGGCGCGCACTGCGCCCAATGACAAACTCGCTCACCATCACAGGCAGGCCAAAAAAGAGCAGGCAGACGATGTACAAAAGAATGAAAGCACCGCCACCATTCTCCCCCGTTTCTGTGGGGAAACGCCATACGTTGCCCAACCCAACAGCACTCCCTGCCGCCGCCAAAATCATACCTAACTTGCTACCGAAGTTGCCTCTTTCTTGTTTCATTCGCCCTGACTATTTAATTTGCACACAAAAGTGGCACTAAAGTTATCCTTTTTGAAGAAAAAACATTCGCAGTTCTCTCAATTTTACAAAGTTAAGAAAATATCCGCAACCTGTCTCAATCGACACCTCAAGCCTTCGCACAAATCTTCAAAAGGATACACATTATTTATATGCCATATCAAATGCCATACTTAAGTTTTTCCGTAACTTTGTAAAGAAGACTTCCCTAAAGAGAAAGCTCTTCTCTCTTGATTTTGCACACAACAGATGAAACTCAGTCACTATAAGCTACACTTTATCATCGCTTTCTGCGCCATCGTGGGACTCTTGGTTTTGGCCAAATGTACGCATCCAGAATGGCTTTCCCTGCCCCAAGCAGCTACCGATGCGCCGAAACTGCCCACAGGAAAACGGGGAGAAGTGTTGCGACACGCTCAAAAGATAGATAGCCTACTCTCACAATCGCGTCCAAAAGCCGGTTTGACAACGGCCGAAGGCTCGCCTCTCAAAAAACATCCCGTCTATAGCGTTTCATCTTTCGATGAGGTGTTTCCAGACCTCAATCCCGTTCAATTAGAAACCGCAGAGGTGTTAGGCATACCCTCCACAAAGAACCGTGAGGATGCGGAACGTCACAAAGGCACACTGGTGAACATCCAAAACAACCCTCACTTCGCTGTGCGCCACCTCACACACTCCATTCCTTACCTTGTGCCACGTGCCGTTCGCCTGCTTGAACGCATTGCAATGGCTTACTCCGATTCTTTAACCGTCAAGGGATTTCCGCCCTACAAATTGGTGATCACTTCCGTGCTTCGCAGTGAAGACGACATTGCAAAGCTTCGGAACGTGAACCGCAACGCCTCGGAAAATAGTTGCCACCGCTATGGAACAACTTTCGACATCACTTACAATCACTTTGTAGATGTGTCCACAGGTCAGGAAACGGCCAGCGTAAAGCTGAAATCCATCCTCGCCGAAGTCCTCGACGACTTCCGACAAATGGGAGCTTGCTACGTGAAATATGAAGCGCATCAAGCTTGTTTCCACATCACTTGCAGATAGGCACTTCTATGGTTATCCAAGATACGCCCCACCCTTTCATTATGAAGAAAGGGTGGGGCGTTCCTTTTTAAACTCTGTTGCCTTTATTTCTTAAACGAATCTTTCAAACTCACCGTACGGTTGAAAATCAACTTTTCGGGTGTAGAGTGCGTATCAAAAGTGAAGTAGCCCGTACGTTGGAACTGCAAATACTTTTGATCGGTAATCTCGGTCAAGAACTTTTCCACGTAGCAGTTCTGCAAGACCTCCAAAGAGTTGGGACTAATCATCTCCTTCATCGCTGTGAGAGCATCGCAGTTTTTCTCCTCGCGGATACGTGCCAACTCGTCTCGTGGGTTCTCGTGTTTCCACAAGCGGTCGTAGAGACGCACCTCAGCAGGAATGCAATGCGCACAGCTCAGCCAATGAATTGTGCCCTTAACCTTACGATTTGCTCCGGGAAGGCCGCTACGGCTCTCAGGGTCATATTCACAATATACCTCAAGGAGATTGCCATCTGCATCTTTCTTGCAACCTGTACACTTCACAATATAAGCTCCTTTCAAGCGGACTTCGCCACCGGGTGTGAGACGGAAGTATTTCTTAGGAGCATCTTCCATAAAGTCGCTTTCCTCAATCCAAAGTTCGCGACTGAACTCGATTTTGTGTGTGCCCTCTTCGGGACGTTCAGGGTTATTCACCACTTCTACTTCTTCAACCTGTCCCTCAGGATAGTTGGTAACGACCAATTTCACTGGATGCAACACCGCAGACACACGAGTGGCACGCTCGTTCAAATCTTCCCGCACTGCGCTTTCCAGAAGTGCGAAGTCGTTCAAAGCATCGAACGTAGTGTAACCGATTTTGTCTACGAATTTGCGAATACCTTCAGGAGAGTAGCCACGACGGCGGAAGCCACAAAGCGTTGGCATACGTGGGTCGTCCCAGCCGTCCACCAAGCCCTCTTCAACCATCACCAAGAGATTGCGCTTCGAAAGGAGGACGTAGTTGAGATTGAGCTTATTGAATTCATACTGACGCGGACGATTGTCGTCCAAGTCTTGCCCTTCTTTTACCCAATCGACGAAGAGATCATAGAGAGGGCGATGGGGTACAAACTCAAGTGTACAGAGAGAGTGTGTCACTCCCTCAAAGTAGTCGCTCTGCCCATGGGCAAAGTCATACATCGGATAGGCTTTCCATTTTGTGCCAGTGCGCGGATGAGCGTGGTTAACTACACGATAAATGATAGGATCACGGAAGTGCATGTTAGAGCTTGCCATGTCTATCTTTGCACGAAGCACCATCGCTCCTTCAGCAACCTCTCCCGTGTTCATTTTCTCAAAGAGTGCGAGACTCTCCTCTATGGGGCGATCGCGGTAGGGGCTGTTCTGTCCGGCTTTTGTTGGCGTGCCTTTTTGCTCGGCTATCTGTGCCGCCGTTTGCTCATCAACGTAAGCCTTTCCTTCTTTTATAAGCTGAACAGCGAAGTCCCACAATTGCTGGAAATAGTCTGAGGCGTAGTACAAATTGTCCCACTGAAATCCGAGCCATTGGATGTCTTCTTCGATGGCGTTCATATACTCCACATCTTCTTTTGTGGGGTTAGTGTCATCGAAGCGGAGGTTGCAAGTGCCTCCATAAGCAGCAGCCACGCCAAAGTCCATGCAGATAGCTTTTGCATGTCCTATGTGCAAGTAGCCGTTAGGCTCTGGCGGAAAGCGTGTTTGCAAGCGTCCACCATTTTTGCCAGCTGCAAGGTCAGCCTCGATGCGTTGCTCAATAAAATTTAGGCTCTTGCTCGCAGGCTTCAGAGCCTCTTCTTTCTGTTCAGCCATTATTTCTATAATAAATTATCTATTAGTTTGCCATTTCGGAGAGGAACTTGATGCGCACGAGACGTATCTCATCGGGCGAATAGTCGGTATCCAACTCATCGTAGGCCGCATTCAAAGAGTCTGTCTCCGCTTCACGGAAGTATTCGTAAATATCTTCCACATGTTCCTGCTCCATCACTTCAAAAATGAAGTAGTCGATGTTAATTTTCGTACCTGAGTCAACGATGGCTTCAATTTCGCTCAGCAATTCGCCGAACTCTATACCCTTGGCTTCTGCCATGCCATCAAGGGGCACTTTGCGGTCGATGCCTTGTATGATTTCTATCTTCAGCTTCGATTTGTTGGCCACAGTGCGAATGCGGAACTCGTCGGGGCGGTCGATGTCGTGCTCCACACAGTATTTTCTGATGAGCTCAACAAAGTCTGCACCGAACTTTTTCGCCTTTGGCGCACCTACGCCGGGAATTGCAGCCAGTTCTTCAATCGTAGTTGGATAGACCGTGGCCATTGCTTCGATAGAGTTGTCTCTGAAGATTAGGTAGGGTTGCAAATCCAACTCTTTCGCTTTCTTTTTGCGCAGAGCGATGAGAAGTGCTTGCAAGGCGGGGTCTAATGCTGTGGAATCTGCATTGTCCACATCTTGTGGTTCATCGCTGTCGGAGAAATCTTGGTTCTCAACAATTTCGAACGACACCGGTTTTTTCAAGAACTTGTTTCCCTTGCTTGTTGCTTTAAGGATGCCGTCGCTATCACGCTCTAAATAACCTGCCAAGACGGCTTGTCGGAGAACGGCCTCCCAGTGCTCTTCTGGGAAGTCTTCTCCACAGCCGAAAAGTTCATTGTCTTCGTGCTTATGGGCAGATATTTCTTCAGTCTTATGACCTTTGATAAAGTCGATTACATACTCATCGGTATAGTGCTCTTTCGTTTGCTTGAGCACTTCCAAAACATCACATAAATGTTCTTTCGCTTCCACGTACTTCTTAGGGTTTATACAATTGTCACAATTTCCGCAGTTGTCTTTCTCATAAGCCTCTCCAAAATAATGGAGAATGAGTTTCCGACGACAAACTGAGGATTCAGCATAAGCAGCAGTCTCACGAAGCAACTGCCGACCAAGTTCTTGCTCCGAAAGTGGCTTGCTATCAACAAATTTCTCAAGCTTTTGCAAGTCTTTTCGAGAGTAAAAACCGATACAACAGCCCTCACCTCCATCGCGCCCTGCACGCCCTGTTTCTTGATAATAGCCTTCGATACTCTTGGGTATATCGTAGTGGATAACATAGCGTACATCAGGCTTGTCGATACCCATCCCAAAGGCGATTGTTGCCACGATGACTTCGATGCGCTCCGAGAGGAAATCGTCTTGCGTTCTTGAGCGAACAGCAGCTTCAAGTCCAGCATGATAGGGAGCGGCTTTCACACCATTCATTCGCAACACCTCTGCGAGTGCCTCCACCTTCTTACGACTCAAGCAATAGATGATAACACTTTTTCCGGGGTGTTTCTTGATGAATTTGATGATGTCTCTATCCACGTGTTGCGTCTTGGGACGAATTTCGTAATAGAGATTGGCGCGATTGAATGAGCTCCTGAAGTCGACTGCGTCCATGATGCCAAGACTTTTTTTGATATCAAGGCGCACTTTTTCAGTTGCTGTGGCCGTAAGGGCAATGATGGGCACATCGGCTATGGACTCAACTAACGTCCGAATTTTGCGATACTCAGGTCGAAAGTCATGCCCCCATTCTGAAATGCAATGTGCCTCATCGACGGCAAAGAAAGATATTTTAATTTTCTTCAGGAACTCCACATTGTCTTCTTTCGAAAGACTTTCAGGAGCAACATACAATAGTTTAGTTTTGCCTGCAACAATATCTCGCTTCACCGTGTTGATGGTGCTTTTGCTCAACGATGAGTTCAAGAAATGGGCCACATGATCCTCTTCGCTGGTTGAGCGAATGGCATCCACTTGGTTCTTCATCAGAGCAATCAAAGGGGAGATAACGACAGCTACTCCCTCCATCAGCAACGCTGGGAGTTGATAGCAAAGCGACTTCCCCCCCCCTGTTGGCATCAGCACAAAGACATTTTTCCCGTCAAGCAACGACTGGATGATTTCTTTTTGATTTTCTTTGAAGATGCTGAATCCAAAGTGGTGTTTCAGGGCTTCCGTGAGATTGAGTGTTGTCTGACTCATGGATGAAGGGTTTTCGCTTGTAGCAGTAACATTAGGGGCGTCTGTCTCTAAGACAAAGTTATAAAACAACTTTTTAATCTCCAAGATAAACCAAAAGAAAATTACTTTTATTCTT
>JALFTM010000201.1 GCA_022788345.1 Bacteroidales bacterium | reverse complement strand
AGGCCTTCGCCTGCGAGTTCTACGCAACGCTCACGGCGGATGACATCACGCAAGGCCTCTTTCGTGGCCACAGCTGTGCGGTCCACTACAGGCATTCCTGCACGTTGGCGCAATTGGTCAATAAGGTCGTACACCTCAGCGGTTGGCCCATTGAGTTCGTTAAGAGCTTCGGCGCGCGTCAAAAGCACTTCGGCATAACGGAAAACGATGATCTCGGCTGGCGTAGCCCACATATCCTTGTATTGGCTCATGGGGTAAAGGTATTTTGCCCAAGTGAGTGCCGTCTTAGAGGCATTGTCAGCCGCAGTGGGATAGTTGGGGTTGGTTTTGCCGTTGATGGTCTTGTCGAGGGTGTTGTACACACCACCCCAATAGTCGCAACCGGGATAGAGAATGGTTTTGGCCATGCGTGGGTCTCGGTTGGCAAAAGGATGGGTGGCATCGTAGAGAGCGGACGTTTCCTTGGGCTGTCCATCTTTCATCAGATACATGTCCACGAGATTCTGTGTGGGCACAACAGACGACCAACCACCATCACCGTTGTTGTAGAATTGGCCGAGCGTGTAGAGCGACCGCTTGTTCTCGTCGTAGCATTCGGCCACGATGATTTCCTTTGAGGTGCGCCCTGCAAGGGTGAAGGGTTTTGCATAGTCGGCTTCGAGGGCATATTGTCCGAGATCGATGATGGCCTTGGCCGCATCGGCGGCTTTCTGCCAGTTCTCTTGATAGAGATTGGCACGCATCTGAATAGCGAGGGCTGCTCCTTTGGCAATACGTCCGCGCGCAGAAGGCGTTTCGGCAATGATTTCCACGGCCTTATCAATGTCCTTGTTGATAAATTCCCACACTTGCGCCTCTGTGTTGCGTGGCACTTTGGCCTTTTCTGCATTCTCGTAGAGATGCTCCACGATGGGTACACCGCCGTACCAGAAGTTCATGTTCATGTATTGGTAGGCACGGATGGCAAGGGCTTGTCCAAGGAGGTTGTTCTTCGTAGCAGCGTCAGGAATGGTAGCTTTGTCGATATTGTCCACCACGTTGTTGCAACGAGAGATGATGCCATAGCTATAGAAGTGACCACCGGGGTTGGAGGCTGTCCAAAGGCCATTGCCAATGTTTGTCCATCCCTCCCAAGGGAAGTTGTTGTAGGCGATGTCTGAACCAGCATCCATATAGAGTAGCGTGGCATCCCCCGAATTGGCCCAACCTTCATAACATCCAACAACAAACTTATCTACATCGGCGACCGTCTTCCATGTCGTCGATGGTGCGAGCGAGTCTTTGGGGACAGTTTCGAGGAAGTCGCTACAAGAAGTCATGCCGAGCGTAGCGAGGCCAAAGAGGCCATATATAATGCGTTTCATAACGATAGTCGATAATTGAGGATCAATTGTTTTGGATTTAGAAAGTGATGTTGACACCAAAAGAGTTGGTCATCACAAGCGGATAGCTGGAACCACGCTCAGAAGAAGTTTCTGGATCTACATTCACCTTCATGGCATCGATGGTGAAGAGGTTTTCTACAGAGTAGTAGAAGCGCACACGGCTCATGCCCCAACGCTGTGTCAGCTCTTGAGGAAGGGTATAGCCGAGTTGCAAGTTCTTCAAGCGCAAGTGAGAAGTATTGGCCAACCAGAAGTCGGACATCACGCGCTGTGGATGGCTGGGCGAAGAGAGGGCATCGGAAATGCGAGGCATCTTCGGGTTGCCGGGGTTGTACGTCCATGAGTCGCGCCAAATGGTAGCAGGGTGTGAGTTATCGCCACGGAAGTCGCCATAAACTTCTGCATTCATGATGCGTGCGCTCTGAGCATATCCAGAGAAAATCGCCTGAAGGTCGAAAGCCTTCCAGCCTCCGTTGAGCACAAGGCCGAACATCCAAGCAGGGTTGGAAGAGTTCTTGAACACTTGGTCGTCCACGCTCATTTTACCATCGCCATTGGTATCGGCATAGATGAGGTCGCCCGCCTTGAACTTATATGAACCGAAGGGATAGCCCTTTTGAGGTTGGTATTTGTCCATCCAAGCTTGGGCCTCTTCATCGGTTTGGAAGAAACCATCGGCGTGGTACATATAATAAGAGTTGAGAGCTTCACCCACTTGACGGCGCATATTGCCGTTGTTGGGGTCTTTCATCGTGGTCACACCGCCAAGGTTGAGTATCTTGTTCTTATTGTACGACACGTTGGCTTGCACGCCAAAGCTCCAGTCGCCCCAGCGGTCGTTGTAGCCCAACGAGAGTTCTACGCCACGATTGGACATCGCGCCTACATTGTCGTAATAAGAACCGAGGGCAAACTCGTAAGGCGCAGGCACTTCCATGATGATGCCCGTGGTTTTACGGTCGTAGTAGTCGATGCTACCTGTGATTTTGCCAAAGAGTTCAAAGTCGGCACCGAAGCCCCAAGTGCGTGCCTTTTCCCACGAGATGGTCGTCATCTTATAGGTCGATTGATAGTAGCCTTGTGTGGGCTGTCCACCGAGCACGGCGATTGCACCGAGGTTGTAGGTATTGATGGCAGGATAGTAGTCGCTCAAGGCATCTTGGTTGCCGAGCTTACCCCAAGAGGCGCGCAGTTTCAAATAGCTTAGAGTGCTTTTGAGCGACTCCATGAAGGGCTCTTCGGAGATGCGCCAAGCGGCTGAGAAAGAAGGGAAGTAACCCCAGCGGTGTCCCTTGGCAAAGCGGGAGGAGGCATCGGCACGAAGGTTGGCTTCAAAGAGGTATTTGCCCATAAGGTCGTAGTTTACACGGCCGAACCAGCTCATCATGTTTAGTTCGCGACTGTAACCACCGTTGGTTGATGTGGAAGCATCGCCACCGTTCATGTCTGTGACGTTGTTGTTGGGGAAGTTCTTACGATAGCCACCGAGCTGGTCGTAGTCGTACTTCTCGGCATGGTAGCCCAAAAGAGCTTTCACGCCATGCACGCCAAACTGACGGTCGTAGTTGAGCAAAAGGTCAAGGTTAGTACGTGTCCAATTGAACTTCGTCTGGGATAGGCTATTTGGCGAAGTTTCTTTGTTGGGATTGTAACGATAGTATTTCTCAAAGTAACTGTATTTCTGTCCTGCATTGAGGTGCGATACCTTGGCCGACGCCACGAGGCCTTCCACCACTTTATAGTCGAGCCCAAGGTCTATGGTCATTGTATTGTTCTCACGCACTACGGGCTGGTCGGCATCGAGCCAAGCGATGGGGTTGCCATCGGAGATGGTGCCATAAGTGCCATCGGCATAGCGTGCTGTAATCCAAGGCGCAATGATATTGAGCTGGCGGATAATTTGATCGGACGAACCACCTGCATAGTTGGAGGAGGGGTCTTTGTAGTCGTTCTTGATAAAGTTCAAACCGAGGTGGGCGGTCAGACGAGAGGAGAACGAGAAGTCGAGGTTGGTGCGCGCAGTGAAGCGTTCACGCATGGAGGAGGGCAGGATGCCTTGTTGGTTCATATAG
>JALFTM010000200.1 GCA_022788345.1 Bacteroidales bacterium | reverse complement strand
GCCTTGCTTGGCCGTTCATTGCTCCGATTGTTCGAGCTGGCCAGCAAGATGTGAGATGAGGGTGTCCAATGTGCCATTAGCGGCCAGCAAATCTTCCATGTTGAACTTTTCGCAAATGATGCGACAGCCCATCTCCTCAGGGATGTTGGCGGCAAGTTCCCGTAGGGCACGGCCGTGCTCTGTCAAACTGACAATCACTTGTCGGCGATCCATACGGCCTTTGACACGACGCACGATGCGTTCAGCTTCCATGCGTTTAAGGAGCGGAGTGATTGTGTTGGTGTTGAGACGCAGGCGCTTTGCGATGTCATTGACAGGCTGGTGGTCTTCCTCCCACAATACCATCAAGACGAGATATTGGGGATAAGTGACCCCTAAACGATTGAGTAGAGGGGTATATACCTGAGTGAGTAGTCGCGATGCTGTGTATAAGCGAAAACAAAATTGATTGTCCAAAAGTAATTGTTCGTAAGCCATTTTAGGAATAAGTGTGTATAGAGAGTTTTTGCTATCATTTTAAGCATAGGGCTTATTACAGATACATCGAGACAATGCACAAAGGCATTGACTCGATATGCAATAGATAGCGGAGAGTTATTGTGTCGTTAGATAAGCTCGTGCTCGGAAAGGTAACGCTCAGCCTCCATGGCGGCCTTACAGCCTGATCCGGCAGCAACGATACCTTGTCGGTAAACAGGGTCGCAGACATCACCTGCAGCGAATACAGCCTCTACATTCGTTGCTTGTGTATTGCCTTGTGTGAGAATGAAGCCCATCTGGTCTGTATTAACCCACTTTTTGAACAAAGTTGAGTTGGGTTGATGGCCGATAGCTAAGAAGAAGCCATCTATAGCAATGTCATAACGCTCTTCGTCTGCTTCGCCGAGACGCTTCACAAGATGAGCGCCTTCTACGCCATTTTCACCAAAAAGTCCAAGGGTGTTGTGTTCAAAGAGTACTTCAATCTTTTCATTCTTGAACACACGCTCCTGCATGACTTTACTGGCGCGCAAGAAAGGCTTGCGAACAATCAGGTACACCTTAGAGGCGAGTCCTGAAAGATAGAGTGCTTCCTCGCAAGCAGTGTCGCCACCGCCAACAACAGCCACCACCTTCTTACGGTAAAAGAAACCATCGCAGGTGGCACAAGCACTAACGCCCATGCCACGATATTTCTCTTCGTCCGATAGTCCGAGATACTTTGCAGTGGCACCTGTGGCAATGATCACTGTATCGGCTATTAACTCATTGCCTGAGTCGTCCTTAAAGACATAAGGCTTTGCGTCGAGATTAGCCTCTGTGATGACAGCGTCACGCACTTGAGCACCGAAGCGTTCGGCCTGCTTGCGGAGGTCTTCCATCAGCTCTGGACCTTGTACGCCCTCTGGATAGCCGGGAAAATTCTCAACCTCGGTGGTGGTCGTCAATTGACCGCCGGGTTGCAAACCTGCATAGACCACAGGAGCGATATTGGCGCGACTGGCGTAAATGGCTGCCGTGTAACCAGCAGGGCCACTACCAATAATGAGGCACTTGATATGTTCCATGTCTAAAGAATTAGTTAATGAGAATTAGAGAAGTGCGAGAATAGCTGGTTCGATTTCAGCCAAACCTGCTGTAGGCTCGAAGCGTTCTACAACCTCGCCTTGGCGGTTGATCAAGAATTTTGTGAAGTTCCACTTAATGTCGCTCTTCTCTGCGAAGTTAGGGTCGGCTTCTCCGAGCAACTTGTTGAGAATAGGAGTGAGATTGTGGCTTGGGGCAAAGCCGGCAAAGCCTTTCTGTGCCTTCAAGAAGGTGTAGAGAGGGAGTTCGTTTTCACCATTCACTTCGCTCTTTTTGAATTGAGGAAATTTCGTGCCGAAAGTCATCTGGCAGAATTGTGCGTATTCCTCGTCTGTGCCGGGGGCTTGCTCGCCAAATTGGTTGCAAGGGAAGTCAAGCACAACAAAGCCTTTATCTGAATACTTTTCGTAAGCAGCTTCCAATTCTTCATATTGAGGTGTAAAACCACACTTGCTTGCTGTGTTGACAATAAGCAAAACTTTACCTTCATATTGTGAAAGACTCACTTCATTGCCCTTCTTGTCGAGCACCTTAAAGTCATAAACTGTTGCCATAATAATAACGCTGTTGATTGTTGTATATAACGGATGAATTTGGTCTAAAATGCGCTGTCGCATTGGCCACCTTGAGCCACCTCAATGCTTAGAGGAACTTCTTTGTGTCCGCAGGCGACACGCGCAAATTATGCTTCTAATTTGTTCTGTGAGGCTGTGATTAAAGATGAACAGGCCATTGCTCACTTTTACTCGTGGGAGTAGGACAATTTATGTCGTGTCCTCTTGTTTCGAATGCAAAGGTAAGGAATTGTTTTTGTATCGCAAAGGATTAAAGGGGAAAGTGCGAAAAAAAAATCGCAGGCACTTGGCTTGCGATTTTAGAGAGAAAAAGTTGCGTCGTGATGTGATGAAACTCCGAAAAAATAAGTTTTGAGTGCCAACTCTACTTCTGTAATCTGACTCTGCTTTTGAAGCACATCAGCCCGCCATTGGCAGAGGGGCGTTTCTCGGGTCAAGTGATAAGCGTTGAGAATCCCAATCGAACGACGCAACCTTTATCTTTAGATATTGCAAAGCTATTGAATTTTCTTTGAATGACCAAGAGAAAGCTCTTTTTTCTGCACGCTTAAAGTGTTTTGT
>JALFTM010000199.1 GCA_022788345.1 Bacteroidales bacterium | reverse complement strand
GTTTTGTGGGCGAATGGCACGGAGGCGTTTCAGAGTGAACCGATGGGTTGCGTCCTCGTGTTGAGCATGATAACCGTCTTGCATGCTTTTTACACCATGTGCGGTTGCTTCTTCCGCAAACACCCTGTTATCTTGACGCTTGTGGCCCATCAAGTGGTGTCGATAATCCTTTGGATAGCGGGTCTGGTGCTGACCCTCATCTTAGTAGAAGAACCTCAAGTATATATCAATTATAGAGGCGATGATATGGATAAGTATGCCAACATTATCGGCTATAGCATCATAGCAATTTCTTTCCTCATTGCCTTTGCCGAATACTTCATCGCCTATCGTCTTTTCACCCGCCAACAGCTACTGGGACGTAGCTTGATGAATGTTTAACCCATAGCCAAAGAAAAAACTATGCTTACGCTCTCTCCTCGTCGCCTATGTCTTTTTGCACACTATGACCTCACGGTTTCTTGGCGCTCCATGCTGGCCCACTGGGTGGTTTTAACGATGACTTTTGCCTGCTTCCAAGTGTTGATATTTCAGTCCCTATGGGGTGGCCATGAGCAACTGGTGCAGGCCAAACTCTGGGACGCATTTCTCGAAGCACGACTCGATGACTATGCCTCTATCTCCTTGTTGCTTGCGGTGATGTATCTTTGTGTGGCAGCCATCTTGGTGGTCTACGATTATCGGCAGAAGCCAAGTCGATTGCAGCTGATAATGCTACCCATTACAATGGCTGAAAAATTCTTCGTGCGTCTCGTGCGCATAGTATTGGCAGGTATCTTCATACCTTTCGTTGCCTATCTTTCTGCCGACCTCCTGCGGATGCTCGTTGAGCCACTCTTTGGGGAGGGGCGACTTGGATACATCGCCTTGTCGTCATTGGGTGAATTGCAATTCGCATCCGATTCATCGTGGCTGTGGGGCTTCTTGGCGTTGTTGTTCCCTCTGCATGCCTTCTTCCTGCTGTGCGGTTGTTTCTTTCGCCGTCACATCATGGGGCTGTCATTACTGACTTTTATGGGCATTATGGCCATCTTTGCCATCGTGTTGAGCCACTTTGAAGTACGCGTGGAACTGATAAATTCTTCTTTGGACAACACCCAAAACACTTCGCTGTGGATTGTCCGCTCCATCGCCTACGGAATAGCGCTTATAGAATACTTCATCGCCTATCGCCTTTTCACGCGTCAGCAACTGATAGGGCGTGGCCTTATAAACATTTGACCGCTATGACATTTAATAATGAACGTGCCATTTATCTGCAATTGGCCGATCGGCTTTGCGACGAAATCCTTGCTGGCGTGCTGGCAGAGGAGGGACGTGTGCCCAGCGTGCGCGAATATGCCGCTCTCCTGCAGGTGAATGTCAATACAGCCATGAAGGCTTACGAGTCCTTGGCGCGTGAGGAAATCATCTTCAACCGCCGTGGTATGGGCTATTTCGTGAGTCCCGGTGCTAAAGCGCTTATTCATCAGAAACGCCGGCGTATCTTTCTCGAAGAACGTGTCCCGGAATTTGTGGCTGAGATGCGCTTGCTCGACATTTCCATCGCCGATGTGCGTGAAGCCATCGAGCGTTCCCAAGCCTAATTTTATCGTCCCCCTTTGCGCTCCTTTTTACGCATACGGTGACTACTAACAATAAAACTTATTTCTTATGAAAGCAATGCTTCTCTCATTGGCACTCTTGAGTGCTACATTGACAACAACAAGTTGTAGCAAAGATTTGATACGTAGCGCAACGCGCGCTTTCGCCAGCGACAGCAGGACTATCAAAGGCTCTGGCCACCTTGTCACCAAGGCACAGGACTTTAGTACAACGCCTTTCACCGCCTTGTCGCTACCCTCTACCCTCGACGCAGAGTTTATCCCTACGGCTGGGGCGATGCGAGTGGAGGTCATCACTTCCGACAACGTTCAGCAATACGCTCGCATCGAAGTCGCTAAAGAACGCCTTGTCGTGGCTTGGGACGACCATGTGAACATCGACGACGAAAAGGCTGTGGTGCGTATCTATGCGCCCACGCTTGAAGCCTTTGAACTCAGCGGAACTGCCAATTGTGTTGCCACAGCTGCTTTCACTGCCAAAGACTTGCGCATCGACAACACAGGGACTGGCGATTTGAAGACTCTGGCACTCGTGAAAGCCCGTGCGTTTAGTCTTCATAATAGTGGAACTGGTGGATGTCGTTTCCATAGTCTCCAAATCACCGAAGGGGTTGAGACACGCAACACTGGTACAGGCGAAAACACCTTTGAACTGCTCCACGCCACCCGTCTCCATATGCTGAATAGTGGCACAGGCGATGACAAAATTCTTAACTTAAAGACCGATGTTGTCTCTGTTACCAATTCAGGCACTGGCGACACACACCTCTCTGGCGAAGCCAAGGAAGTGAGCCTTGTTCTCAGTGGTACGGGCGATGTAGACATTAGTAAGCTGAAACACGCTTCTCTCAGCGCACAAAACTCAGGTGTAGGCTCTGTCATTAAGTAACTCTTCCTTTCCAATTTTCTCACAATGAAGACAAAATTGCTTCCTCTCGCTTTTTTTGCAACTCTTGGTGCGGGGGCACAAACCCAAGTATCGGGCGTGTTGGTCGACTCTATCAACCGCTCTGGAGAGCCATACGCCACTGTGCGCCTACTCTCTCCAAAAGGCACAACGCTTTCCAGTTTTCTTACCGATGAGAACGGGCATTTTTCTAAAACGCTCAATGCGAAAGGCCCTCATGTCTTAACATTCTCTGCCGTTGGGCGCAAAACAGTGGTGCGCCCTGTCGATTTGGGTGCATCTGCTCTCCATCTCGATACGTTGCTTATCTCTTCATCCGAAACCTTGCTCGGTGCGGCCACAGTGGTGGCGCAGAAGCCTTTGGTGAAGATGGAAACTGACAAAATCAGCTACGACACAGAGAACGATGCCGACACCAAGAATTTCACGCTCTTGGATATGTTGCGGAAAGTGCCTCTCGTGATTGTCGATGGGCAAGACAACATTACGGTCAATGGCTCTGGCAACTTCCTCGTCTATGTCGATGGCAAGCCCAACCCCATGTTTCAAAGCAATCCCTCGCAGGTGTTGAAGAGTATCCCGGCTACTTATGTCAAGAAGATTGAAGTGCTCACCAACCCCGGTGCGCGTTTCGATGCCGAAGGCGTGGGCGGTGTATTGAACCTCATCACACAGGCTTCGAGCGATGGCTCCAAACCTTCTATGGATGGTTATAGTGGCAACATAGGCGGACGTTTCTCGCACAAGAATGGTTTGCAAACCGATGGCTTCCTTAGCTGGCAACGCAAGAAACTCACCCTCACGCTCAATGCAATTCACAACGCCACGTTTGTCAAGGACATAACTGTTGAGATGAACCGCCTCCAAACGTTGAGTCCCACCACTGTGGCCACAACGGCCTTTAAGTTACAGCAAAATCAACGTCAATACTATTCTTCCGCCAGTGTTTCGGCTGCTTATCAGCTCAACAAAGCCGACCTCATCTCTGTTTCGGCAGGTTTGAGCCGTTGGGCGGAGCGCACGGTCGGAGGGGCAAACAACAGCTTTTCCTCTGGCGTGGGCACTCCCTTGACCTATCTTTCATGGAAAGGCAACCGCGCCACCGACTGGAATGGTTACCTCTCTGCCGACTATCAACACAGCTCCAAGTCTGTGGAAGGACGTCTCTTAACTCTCTCTTATCGCCTCAATTTCTTGCCCGAAGAAAAGTTGGAAGAAACGCAATTCGAAGAGAAGGCGACCTCCAGTGCTTTCGACTTGAGAAACCGCTACTATGATGGCGACAACAATACCACGGAGCACATCGCACAGTTGGACTATACCACGCCTTTCGCCAAAGTGCATAAGTTGAGCGTCGGAACGAAGTTTACCGCCCGCAACAATCACGCACAGACGGAGCATTTCCTCCACGATGGCACATCGGGCTATGTCTACAACCCTGCTGGCTCGTCCGACTATAAGGAGTACTCCAAAATCGGTGCACTCTATGCCGAATACGAGAGCACCATTAAAGCGTTCAACTTCAAGGCTGGTTTACGCTATGAACACACGTGGTTGGAAGAGAAGTTCTTGTTGGGCACTTCCAAAGACTTTAAGGTCAATTATGGCAACCTTGTGCCCAGTGCCACCATCTCTTGGACGCCACGGCAGGGACAGAACCTCGGCTTGAGCTATTCTCAGCGTATTTCTCGTCCGGGTCTCCACTACATGAACCCATCTGTGAACGAATCCTCACCTTTCGATCGTAGCTTTGGTAACGTAAACCTCGATGCCGAACGTCACAACAAGGTGGCCTTGGTCTACAACTTTTTCAGCCCTAAGGTCTATCTTAATCTCCAGCTCTCGCACAACTTTACGAACAACGCCATCAGCGAGTATTCCTATATGGATGGAGCAGTGCAGACAACTACTTATGGCAACGTGAGTCGTGAGCGCACCGAAAATCTTTCGCTCTTCGTTAACGTGAACGCCACGAAGACAACACGTATCTACACGAACCTCTCTGGCACTTATGCCGATTTGCGCAGCGAGACCTTGGGTTTCCGCAATCATGGATGGTCGGGGCGTGTGATGGTGGGCTTCCAACAAGAATTGCCTTGGAAGGTGAAGCTCTCGGCCAACCTCTTTGGCAACTCTCCGTCCTACAACCTTCAGAGCCGGCAGTCCAGTTTTATTGGCACTTTTGCCTCCATCAATCGCTCTTTCTTCAAGGATAAATTCGATGTGGGTGCATTCATCTTCACGCCACTCACCGATGGCATTCGCCAGAATACCAATTCGTGGGGCAAGGACTTCACCCAATCGCTCCGTGTGCGTGTTCCCATTCGTGTTATAGGTCTCTCTCTGCGCTATAACTTTGGTAATCGCCAAATCAAAGCACCGACCATTCAGCGCACCATAGAGAACAACGATGTGAAGACGCAGGAGAAGTCGAGTGGCATTCCGGGAGGCATCATGTAGTCTGTCCCTTCACCATCTGTTGGGAGACTTACACCAAGATGCCGAAAGGGACGCTTCCCAACTTCGCAAAGTGGCTCTAAAAATCTTGATGCCACTACGAAAACGCGCAAGCGCAAGAAGAAACTTCTTCTTGCGCTTGCGCGTGGTAGAAGAAAGAAAGGGTGTAATGCTATGTTATATTATATTGAAAGTGAGAGGTGTGTTTCTGAATATTTATGTAGGGATCAATGGTTAAAATTGTTTCATTTCTTTGTTCAGTCCTTGGACTAAGCGAGGACGTTTATAGTTGAATTGCGGAGAGAAAAATGCTTGCGTGGCATCACTATATTTGCATTGTAACCCCGCAAGATCCAATAATGTGTGTGAGAGTTGATCAAGCATAATAGGATATTCTTTGTTTTTCTCAATACGCATAGCTAATTTTGGATAAGCTTGGCGCATCGATGGAGAAAGGTAAACCATAAAAGGTATTGATACACCAACACGCTCTAAAGCATGCCCAAAGAAATCCGGGCGTTTGGGATCATCGAAAAGTACTTCACCATGATCAGAGAAGTAAAGTACAATAGATTTCTCTCGACTGTATTGTTCAATAATTTTCCCAACAACGTAGTCATTGTAATAAATACTGTTGACATACTCTGCAATTATCTGTTTATGCTTTGTTGGAAGTTTTTTGGGGATGTCTTTAGCCTCAAAACGCTTGAACTCCTTTGGGTAGCGTTCATTATATGTAGCATGCGAACCCATGAGATGGATGACTTGGAAGAGATTTTCATTTCCAGCTTTCCTTGCATCTTGTATGTGCTCTAAGAAAGGGAGTACTTTCTCATCATAGTAATCTTGATTTTTTTCTTTAGTGTCCTTTTTATTCTTGAGAAAGAAATGACTGTCTGAAAGCTCCGAGAATACTTTTATTGGCTGAGCATAAACACCATAAACCTCTTGATTGCTTGTCCAATTTGTGCGGTATCCACCTTGTGATAAGAGAGTGATAATGGAAGGGTAATCATACCACTCTTTTTGTCCCTTATCATTCAAATAAAATGAGAACATGCGAGTGATGGAGCCCACAGTAGCAGGAGTTGGCGACACAGCGTCTGCATATAGTGTTAAAAGCCCTTGCTTGTGAAGATAATCTATATGAGGACTATTCTCCAATGGATAGCCATAGCAATGCAGATAATCGCGTCGTAGTGTTTCACCAACAATAACTACAATAGAGACATCTATTAGGGCTTCTTTTGTTTTAACTACTTGAGTACGGTGGTTTTTAATACGTGCTACTCCTTCTTCTGTTGCTTTAGACCCTACTAAGAAAGATTTGGTATTTCCAATAAGTCTATCATATGGACCAATCAATTCATCTGCCATGGAACCGATTTCAAAAATGCGTTGATAGGAACGAGGTATTATATATGCCCATGATATAGCTACAATAGCAAGAGAACCTATGACAAAAATACTACGCAAAGCACGATAAGACTTCTTCGTCAGATGAGATATACCATAGCTAAGCAGGATTACAGCCAAGTAATAGCTTATAGGAGTAAGAACACTTGAGAATGGTATAGTATCAAGAAATTCGCTTGTTTCGTTGGGATTAGTACCTGCCAAAATCTGTGCAATACTTGGGTTATAAAGAAGACCATAAAGGTTTAGTAAGATAAACTCAAAAAAGTAGACAATGGTTGCCCCTAAAATGAGTAGGCTGTACCCAATCCATTTCATTTTTAGCATAGTACTACGTATTAAAGCTCCTAAATGCCAAATGAATATGCCCCAAAGAATAGAACGAAACGTAGATGAAAACAAGGCTATAATGGAGGCCTTAGCAGTTGCGTTCACTTCATGCGCATAGAAGTTTACAATACATTGCAAGGCTACAACAAAAAAGAAGAGCCACATTGTTTGCCACATATTCAACCGATAACGCTTCCATATGGATTTTTTATTTTCTTCGAGGTGGAGTACTGTGGCTAATAAATTAAGGATTTTCATCTAATCTGCTTTTTTGAATGATTCAACAAAATATCACTACTAATAAGCAAAGTTAGTGTTTTCTTTGTGAAGGGCAAAGTGGCTTTCCATCTTTCCTTCTTGTAGTCCCCACTCCTCCTGCATACTGTATATCAGTTTCCCTCTTTCAGAATAAATGCTTAAAAATACCGATTTATGTTGGAATGTTAGTGTGAAATATCTATATTTGCAAACAATATAAGATTGCACGATGTGTTATACTTAGACTAAAATAGGAATAATTTTGTCTCCCAGAATAGTTAAGGGGCGATGCTTTCACAATATTGTGGCTTTTCTACTTACGAATGAAACACTGCAACCACATCAACTTTTTTAGGGCAATACTCATCGCCTTGATGATACTCATTCACATCACCCATTTTGGAGACCTTTATCCAGAGGTGAAATATGCTATTTTGGCGTTTATCATGCCCACCTTTCTTGTCATCACGGGCTATTTGGTGAATGTCAATAAGCCTGTGAAAGCTTTTGCGGCCTATTTGTTGAAAATCCTATTGCCCTACGGGGTGATGGTGTTTGGCTTTGCTGTGCTCTCTCTTTATCTGCCTGTGCGGGATGGGCTTGAAAGCTTTACATGGCCAGCCCTTTATAAGGTGTTTTTCATTACATCGATAGGACCTTACTGGTTTCTACATGTGATGATGGTTTGTGGAACGATTTATTACCTGTCGTTTCGCCTTTTCGAGAAGATGAGTGTGGGGACAAGACTAAGCGTTTTTGCCACGCTGCTCATTCTCACAGCTCTTTATACACCATTCTTGGCCATAAAGCCAGCCGCTTATTATTTTATCGGCGTGCTTATTCGTGTTTGTTTCAAAGACTTTTCCAAGGCTTATGGACAGAGTTGGTGGGCGGTGTTGCCCTTCGGACTGTTGGTGTCCAATCCGCAAAATCACGATTGGGGCACACTCGCCGTTTTGGCTTGTGTCTTTTGTTTTCTTTCGTTCACAACCAAGGCATCTGAGCTTGTGAAAGGACGGACTTTGCAGCTGATGGATTATATTGGGCGCAATACTTTTCCGATTTATATTTTCCATCCGATTTTTACGATGCTCGGCAAGTATTTGTTGCCAGTGTTCAGCTTTGACAGCACGGGGATGGTGCATGCCGCGGTGGTGGTTGTGTTAGGTTTGGCGGGGAGTATAGGCATTGCGCAGGCTATGGATTGGATGCACCTGTCGTATGTGTTTGGCCGGAAAAACCTTTTGCGATGAACGTTTGACAAAATCGCCAATCGTTACGACATGGAAAATCCTTTGGTGAGCACTATTGACGAGCAGGTGAAAGGCTTTGAATCTCTAAAAAGAAGAAAAGTAAAAATTATTATTGCTATTTGGTACTTGTAGCCGAGAAAAAGTTTTATCTTTGTACTTCAAAAGTCATTATCAATGGTGGTGTGGCTGACTTTGAAAATAGAAGAAAATGAAAAAGCAAACTCCCGAAGCGTTGCAACAGACACGTTTGCGCATC
>JALFTM010000198.1 GCA_022788345.1 Bacteroidales bacterium | reverse complement strand
ACGGGAGGCGCAGGAAGAAATTTCTTCTTGCGCCTCCCGTGTGGCGGTGTTTATAGCCGCTTATAGTTCGGTGTTTGTGGCGAGGTGTTCCGAAAGACGGTCGCGCCAATCTTCGTTCGGAGCAACAAGGAAACCATGAATGCCAACGGCTTCGGCCGCCTTGATGTTTTTAGCACTGTCATCAATGAAAAGCGTTTCGTCGGCTTTCAAATGGTCGGTCTGTAGTATGTACGTGAAAAAATCGGCATTGGGCTTGTATTTTTTCATCTCATAGCTACAAAACAATGTGTCGAAATAGTCGGTAATGGGCTTGCCGTCAGTGCTGAATTGTGCGCTACGCGTATAGGCCATCATAAAGGGATTGGTGTTGGAAGCCAAACAAAGATGATAGTCGTTGCGGAGAGTTTCCAAAAAGCGCAGTCGCTCCACAGGCACATCCTTCAAGAAGCCCAACCAGCAATGTTGCGCCTCTTCCCAAGAAAAGTTTTCACGCCCGATGGTCGCCGCCATTTTTTGGCAAAACTCCTCGGCTGTGATGTCGCCCGTTTCGAGGTCGAGGAAGAAGTCCTTTTGGCCATAGGCACCCATATAGTAATCGGTGTCGATACCATGGTGGCGAAAACGGCGAAAGGCCTCATCTGTATCTTGGCGGAAGAGGACACCACCCATGTCAAATAAGAGATTTTTTATCATGTTGTAAGGGGGTTAATGTCCACGCACGATGCGTTGAATGTCGTGGAGCTTATTGAGGGCTTCTATGGGGGTGAGCGTGTCGATTTGGAGGGCGAAAATCTCGTCACGGATTTGGGCCAGCACGGGATCGTCCAACTGGAAGAAACTCAACTGCAAGCCATCGTTTGCCGAGGGAGTGAGCGAGGCCACGGCAGGCGAGGTCACGGCAGGCGAAGCAGTGTGAGCAAGCTCCGTGGAAAGGGTGTCGGCAGCGTTGGCGGCTGCAACGGAAGTGCGCCCTGCTTCGAGGTGTTGAAGCACAGCCTCGGCACGCTTGAGAATAGGCTGTGGCATACCTGCCAGGCGGGCTACATGGATACCAAAGCTATGTTCCGAACCACCACGCTGAAGGGTGCGGAGAAAGACGACCTTGCCTTTGACTTCTCGCACGGAGACATTATAGTTTTTCACCCGCGGGAAGGCTTTTTCCATCTCGTTTAGCTCGTGGTAGTGGGTCGCAAAAAGGGTGCGCGCCCGACTCTCAGGGTCTTCGTGGAGGCGTTCAACAATGCTCCAAGCGATGGAAATGCCATCGTAGGTGCTTGTGCCACGGCCAAGTTCGTCAAAGAGCACGAGAGAGCGGGGCGTAAGGTTGTTCATGATGTTGGCGGCTTCGCTCATTTCCACCATGAAAGTGCTTTCGCCTTGGGAGAGGTTGTCGCTCGCCCCAACACGGGTGAACACTTTGTCTATCACACCAATGCGGGCACTCGTTGCAGGAACAAATCCGCCCATCTGTGCCAAAAGCACTATGAGGGCCGTCTGTCGCAAGAGGGCACTCTTACCAGCCATGTTTGGCCCAGTGATGATAATAATTTGTTGTGCATCGCTGTTGAGAAGCACATCGTTGGGGATATAGGCCTCACCGGGAGGGAGAAGCGTTTCAATAACAGGATGTCGGCCTTGACGGATGTCGAGGGTGAGGCTCTCATCAACTACGGGACGAACATAGTGTCGCTCTTTGGCGATGGTGGCAAGGCTATGGAGGGCATCGAGGATGGCGAGGAGCGTGGCGTTCTCCTGCAAATCGCTGATGTGTTGGGCAGTGGTTTGTACAAGGTGGGAGAAGAGTTGGCTCTCAAGAGCGAGGATGCGGTCTTCGGCTCCAAGAATTTTCTCTTCGTATTCCTTGAGTTCTTGGGTGATATAACGCTCTGCGCCCACAAGGGTTTGCTTGCGCACCCACTCCGCTGGCACGCGGTCTTTGTATGTATTGCGCACCTCGATGTAATAGCCAAACACATTGTTGTAGGCCACTTTGAGCGAGGGGATGCCTGTGCGCTCGCTTTCGCGCTGTTGAATTTCTTGCAGATAGGCCTTGCCATGGCGGGAGATGCGTCGGAGCTGGTCGAGCTCTTCGCTGATGCCTTCGGCGATAACGCCACCTTTATTGACCATCGCTGGGGGATCGGGAGCGAGGGTGCGGTCGAGTTCGGCCTGCAACTGCTCCAGAGGATGGAACTTCTGCCCAAGGTCGTTGAGCGAGGGTTGTGTG
>JALFTM010000197.1 GCA_022788345.1 Bacteroidales bacterium | reverse complement strand
AGTTGAAAGCACAAAGGGCATGGCTTCTTATTATAGCAGCTCGCTCCACGGACGTCGCACCAGCGATGGGTCAAAGTATCATCGCGACAGTCTCACTTGTGCACACCGCACGCTCCCCTTCGGCACCTTGCTGAAAGTGCGGAACACCGCCAACAACAAAGAAGTCATCGTGCGTGTCACCGACCGTGGCCCATTTGCACGAGGCAGAGTTGTTGACCTCTCTTTCGCTGCGGCCAAAGAGATCAGTATGATTAGTTCGGGTGTGGCCCGTGTTGAAGTAGAGCAAGTAAGCTCTGAAGAAGCACGCCTCTTCGCCCTTAACAAAAAAGCTGAGAAGCAGAAAATTGAGCTGAAGCTCTACGACCCTGCTCGTGGCGACTACTATGCCGCCAGCGAATGGACGAAGCAAGAAGAAGAGCGCCGTGCGCTCCTTGCCAAGGCCGAAGCAGACAAGCGTGCTGAGGCGCGTAAGGAACAGCTTCGCAAGAAGCAACCTTCGTTCAAGGTGCTCAACCACCATCTCACAGCCCGAAGCGGGAAATAAGCACGCTCTTGCATCTCACATCCAAGCAACACATCCACCGATAAGGATTTCGTCCTATCGGTGGATGTGTGCTATATTTCCCCCCCCCCACGAGATGAATGGCTCTTGGGGCGACCCTCGCCATCGTAGTTTCGGACTTTCGTTCATCGTGATGTTGAAGAAGTACGCCAGTTCGGGATAAGCATTTCTTAGAAAAGAGCCAATTGTTGTGTATTCTCAATATATACTGGCAGTGTACTTGGTTTGTTAAACGTTTATATATTCTTTTACAAAGGTGAGATAGTAGTGTTTGAAATTACGAAAAATGCCAAAGTGAAAGTACAAGAGGATTGCCATTATCTCGCTTTTACTCATCGCCCCTTTACGATTTCTCGTGCGCTTCTCTCCTGCTTGGGTGGGGGCGTTTACTCAGTTCAGCCTCTAAATTCTTGCAGAACTCATCTGTAGCACAGAAAAGGTCAATAACTTTGTCTATGGTAATCATCGTCTTTTCTTGATTGTAAAGACTTGATTTGTAAATATAAAGTTATGAAAAATAAGTGAGATTACCACTTTTTGTAGCTACTTTCTTATCCCAAACTGACGTATAATTGTACCCACTGTCTAAGGACTTTCCTCTTGTCAAGGGGTGCTTTTATGTAATTAGGGTTAATTGTGCGCATCTGTTAGTTAAATTTGATTTAATATCGGGGGGTAAATTTTTATTTATACTTTTGCAAATAATTAAAAGACAAACGATAATGTGTATTATGATTAATTCAAAGATAAAAATATTTTAATGAAACGTAGACCTTATTGTTCACCGACAGTTTCTTTTCTATTCTTGGACCAGCATGTGCTCTACAGTCCCACTATCCTCAAGAGCGATGGCGATGATTTGGGTTTGGACATCCCACCGGGGCAAGCCACTGCTCCACAATTTGGCCATTGGGAACATGACTGGGATGATTAGTTGAGAAGCACGTCTTTCTTTAGTGAAGTGAGTCAAGAATAAACTTGCCCACGCTTTATTACAACAAAGCGTGGCACAGGAACGTGGCACAGAAAAAACTGCTTCGAAACACTATTGTGTCAGGATAAGATTTTATAAGAAAAGAATAAACACTTAGAAGAATTGTACATAGAAATTGTACATAGAATAAAATTATAAAGAGAATGAAAGAAATCCTCTCTCGAATAAGCCTGTGTTGTATAGGCTTTATCATTGCAACGCTCTCTTTTGCACAGCGCACCTATTTGAATCAGACTTGGCCAGGTGGAAAGAGCGTTCACTTAACAAAAACGGGCGATGACGTACTGGATGTCCATCATTACGGCATCTCTTGCTTTGGTCATAATATTGGAGGCTCTGCCACAGACGATAAGAATGCTTTTTTTCTAAGAGGAAACAATAATGATACAAGGAGGAATTATGTAAACTTCTATCATGGTAGTTACGATGCAGAGTATTCTGCTGGCAAACGTTTCCCTAATTTGGACGATGACCGCACGCAAGACCTTATTTGGATTTTCCACGAAGGAACAGATGCTCAATCGGGAAGCAATACGACTGCTTTCTATATATACAATTATAAATGGGGGGGCTATATTGCTTTTAATGGAAGTGAGTCCCCTTCGCAACTACAAAATGGATCGCGAACTGCATTTTACTATTACAACGATAATGACGGCCTTGTGCTCTCGGTTGGAGATAATTACAATGATCGCGTACGAATTCAAGCATGGCCAAGTTCCAATGCCTGGACGACGAAAGGTGGTGCCCTTACACGAGTAATGAAGGTGCGCATTTATGAAGCAGGGCTTACCCACAGAGAGAACGTTATTCTCAGTGCGATGAAGCGCTCTATTGGGATGTATAATGGTGCTGAAACAAATGATTTTAATCTCTTCACCACAGAGTTGCAGAAAAACTTGATGGGAAGAAATTATGAGCAAATGCGCAATCAGTTCCAAACTCTCCAGAGGAAGTACAGCTCCAAATCCGCGGTTCTTCCTGAAGGTTTCTATCGTATCCGGAGCGGTGCGAACACTTCAAAGAATACGGGTCGTGTTCTCTATGTTGATGGTAGCACTCCGAAGTGGAAGACTGCTACAGGAGGCGATGATGAGATTTGGCGTGTGAAGAAGAGTGGCAATGGCTACTTGCTCACTCACTACACCACGGGCCTTACTTTGGCTTCTGCCACCTCTGCCACCTCTGCCAGCACGCAGACATTCACCATCGAAGCGCTTGCACAGACTGACTTCCCTGGACACTATGCCATCCACAAG
>JALFTM010000196.1 GCA_022788345.1 Bacteroidales bacterium | reverse complement strand
GCGCTTGCACTCTTAGCTCAGTTGGTAGAGCAACTGACTCTTAATCAGTGGGTCCAGGGTTCGAATCCCTGAGAGTGTACAAAGGCAGAACACAATGTTCTGCCTTTTTTGTGCCCTTTCAACTTCTCCATTTTATTGTCTCCACAACTTTTGCAGACACATATTTTTGTTGTAACTTTGTGGAAAATACATTCGTGAAGCATCATTGGACATGAACGAGACTCAACTTCAAAATATCAAAGCCCGCTACGGTGTCGTTGGCAATGACGAGGCATTAAATCGTGCCTTAGACATTGCACTTAAAATCGCCCCCGTAGATCTCTCTGTGCTCGTCATGGGCGAGAATGGGGCTGGCAAAGAAGTGTTTCCACGAATTATTCACGACCACAGTGCCCGCAAGAATAAAAAATACTTTGCCATCAACTGTGGAGCAATCCCCGAAGGCACAATCGATTCCGAACTTTTCGGTCATGAGAAAGGGGCTTTTACTGGTGCTATCGAACAACGTGAAGGTTATTTCAGCGTTGCCGATGGTGGCACGCTCTTCTTGGACGAAGTGGGCGAACTGCCATTGGCCACCCAAGCCCGTTTGCTACGTGTGCTTGAGACAGGAGAATATATCCGTGTTGGCGCATCTCAAGTGCGCACCACTGATGTGCGCATCGTTGCCGCCACGAATGTAAACATGGAAAAAGCCATCGCTGAAGGCAAATTCCGCGAAGACCTTTACTATCGCCTCAACTCGGTGTCTATTCATGTGCCCCCCCTTCGAGAGCGGGGCAATGATATTTCTTTGCTCTTCCGCAAGTTTGCACTTGAAATGAGCGAGAAATACAAAATGCCTGCCATTCGCTTGGACGAAATGGCCAACGATTTGCTTTTGCATTATTCATGGCCCGGCAACGTGCGACAACTACGCAACATTGCAGAGAATATGTCCGTAACGTCAGAAGAACGCACCATCACGGCCGACATTCTCAGTCGTTATCTCCCCGAAGAGCATAAAAACAGGCAGATTGTAGCTGTGGAGCAGAAGAGTAACACCCATAGCTTCGAAAACGAGCGCGAAATTTTATATAAAATACTCTTTGAGTTGCGTCGCGATGTGACAGATTTGAAAAAAGCCTTGGCTTCGGGACAATGGCACACGCCCTCTTCATCCCATGATGCCTCGCATGAGTTGCACCCGACGCATAGCATTCCTCTGCCAACGCCTGCACGCCCCATCATTGAGCCGAAGACTGAAGCCTATTACGAAGCCGAAGAAATCAAGGAGCACGACGCCTTGTCCGCCCCTCGCTCTTTGGATGAGATGGAGCAAGAAGTGATTGAAAAGGCCCTCGCACGCTATGGTGGCAAACGCCGTCCCGTTGCAGAAGAATTGGGTATCTCTGAGCGCACCCTTTATCGGAAAATCAAAGAATACGGCTTAGAAAAATAGTTGTCTGATGGGTTCAATCGAACAACAAGCCTTGCCCCGTAGCCTCACGCTTCATCCTCTTTTTCAATGAAACAAACCCTCCTCCGTCTTCTTGTCACACTCTTTTTATCCCCCTTGTTAGTAGCCTGCAAAATAGGCTACTCTTTCACGGGTACTTCTATCAACTACAACGTGACAAAGACCATACAATTGGACAAGATTGTGAACCGCGCATCCTACGTTTGGGCACCGATGGAGACGATGCTCAACAACAGCATCAAGGATAGGTTTGCAAACCAAACACAACTGCGCCAAGTGAAACGAGATGGCGACATTCAAATCAGCGGTGAAATCATGAGTTACGACCAGTTCAACAAGTCGATTTCCTCCGATGGCTACTCCTCACAAGTGCAACTACGCATGGTGGTAAACATTCGCTACAAAAACCGAAAGACCAACGAGACGTGGGAGAAACCTTTCTCCGCCACCACACAATATAGCTCCACCGTGTCGCTCGCCTCCGTACAAGAGCGATTGGTCACCGAAATGATCAACGACATCGTAGACCAGATATTCAATGCCTCTGTGGCCAATTGGTAGAACGCTTATTTCACGCCACCTTCATTGAACATGCAAGACATTGTAGCCCTTTTAGGGCATCCTGAAAAGTTTAACCACGACACCCTCCAGCAGTTGCGGGAGGCCGTGTCGGCTTATCCCTACTTTCAAGCTGCTCGACTGGCACTCTTGCACAACCTTTACCTCCTACACGACCCTACCTTTGGCGAAGAATTGCGCAACTCTGCGCTTTTTCTCCCCGACCGCCGTGTGCTCTTTGACCTCATTGAGGGGAAGCATTACCGCATAGAGCCGCCTGCCATCAAGCAGACAGCACCAACACTTGCACCTGAGGGTAGTAAGGAACGGATGACTTCGCTCATCGACAACTTCTTCTCTTCCCTTGGTGAAAGTTCTGCACAACAGAGCACTCCTACAAAAGGCGATGTTTCCAGCGACTACTCGGCCTTTCTCTTGCAAATGGACGACCTTGAGCCAGAAGTTGAAGCAGGAGACAATCTCCCTCGCAGTCAGCACCTCATCGAGGGCTATATCGACAAGCCCGCCCCATCGTTCACATTAGGTAAGTCGCTCTCCTCCCCTCTTGTAGCAGACGAAGAATTTCTCAACAACGACACCGAAGGCCCTGCTGAAGAAGAAACGCCAACTTCTCCTGCTGAAGAGACCGACAAAGCCTTCTTGACCGAGACATTGGCAAAAATTTATATCAAACAGGGCAAATATGAAAAAGCCATCGAAATTATTCGGGGCTTACACTTGATTTATCCGAAAAAAAACCGTTACTTTGCAGACCAAATACGTTTCCTGCAAAAATTAATTATTAATCGTAATAGCACCAAAGAACATGTTTAGTGTTTTAGTCATCATCGCAATCATCGTATCCATCCTCCTCATCCTCGTGGTTTCTATCCAAGAATCAAAAGGAGGCGGCTTGTCATCATCTTACGCTTCAGCCAATGCACTGATGGGCGTACACAAGACAACAGACGCTGTAGAGAAAACCACTTGGGGACTTGCTGCTCTGCTTGTTGTCCTTTGTATCGGCACGGCCTATACCATTGGTGGCAATAACAGTAGCACAGACCAAACGGTCAACGATGCTGCCACTAAAAAATCCTTGACAACTCCAACAGCAGCACCAACAGCTCCTGCCACTCAGTCAAGCACACAACCAGCTTCTGCGCCCAAGAACTAAGCGTAGAACGCCCAACATTTTTTCTTTTCACATAAGCAATGTTCCACTGTGCACCTATTGTATCGTGGCACATTGCCTTTTTGCTTATCCTATCATAGCACTCCTAAATCGCAGTCATTAGTCAATCAATCACCCCATCATGAAAATAGCAGTTATTGGAACAGGTTACGTTGGTTTAGTTTCTGGCGCCTGCTTCGCCGAAATGGGCGTTGAAGTAACTTGTGTGGATATTGATGCAGATAAAATTGAGCGTCTCAAACAAGGCATCATCCCCATCTATGAGCCGGGACTGGAAGAAATTGTTCTGCGCAACTTCCGAGAAGGACGTCTCCATTTCACCACACAGCTCACCGATTGTATCCACGATGTCGAAGCGGTATTCAGTGCCGTTGGCACTCCTCCTGACGAAGATGGAAGCGCCGATCTGCGCTATGTGCTTGAAGTGGCACGAGAGGTAGGACGCAACATGACGAAGTACTTAGTGCTCGTCACCAAGAGCACCGTGCCAGTAGGTACAGCCAAGAAAGTAAAAGCCGCTATCCAAGAGGAATTGGACAAGCGTGGCCTCGCACTCGAATTTGATGTAGCGAGCAATCCCGAATTTCTCAAAGAGGGGGCAGCAGTCAAAGACTTCATGTCGCCCGATCGCGTAGTGGTGGGCGTAGAAAGCGAACGTGCCAAGCAACTCATGACACAGCTTTACGCACCATTCATGCTGAACAACTTCCGCGTTATTTTCACCGATATTCCCTCTGCCGAGATGATTAAATATGCCGCCAACTCCATGCTGGCAACGCGCATCTCGTTTATCAACGACATCGCTAACCTCTGCGAACTCGTCGGTGCTGATGTGAATATGGTGCGCAAAGGTATTGGTGCAGACAGTCGCATCGGCTCCAAATTTCTCTACCCCGGCTGTGGCTATGGCGGTTCTTGCTTCCCCAAAGATGTCAAGGCTCTCATTCACACAGCGCAACAACACGGCTACGAGATGCGCGTTCTCAAGGCAGTAGAAGCAGTTAATGAATCGCAAAAAACCGTCTTGCTCAAAAAGCTTACCCATCGCTTCAACGGCGATTTAACAGGCAAGACCATCGCCCTTTGGGGGTTAGCTTTCAAAGCCGAGACCGATGATATGCGTGAAGCCACCTCGCTTGTCGTCATAGATGCTCTCCTTAAAGCAGGTTGCCAAATCCGTGTCTTCGATCCCGTGGCCATGGAAGAATGTCGCCGTCGCATTGGCGATGTTGTCACCTATGCAAGCGACATTTACGATGCCACATTAGGTGCAGATGCCTTGCTCTTGCTTACAGAGTGGAAGCAATTTCGCCTCCCCTCATGGGAAGTGGTGCGTCGCACCATGAACCAGCCCCTCATCATTGATGGTCGCAACATCTACGACGCTGAAGTGTTGCGCCAAATGGGCTTTGAATACGACTCTATTGGCCGTCCCTGACTTTTTCCGACAAAAACAATTGTTATGCACCGCATCCTATTGATTGTAGACCCCCAAAACGACTTCATAGACGGTTCTCTCTCCGTGCCTACTGCCGTAGCGGCGATGGACGACTTAGCCAACTATGTGACAGCGCATGGGAGCGACTATGCCCACATCCTTGTCACCACCGACTGGCATCCTGCCAATCACTGTTCTTTCCAAAGCGAGGGAGGACAATGGCCTGTCCATTGTGTTCAAGAAACCCACGGAGCGGACATTTACGCCCCTTTGGCCAAAGCCCTCGCCCCTTTTGCTCCCATCCTACTACGCAAAGGCGACACCGCCGACAAGGAAGAGTATTCCATCTTTAAGAACGCTCGCTCAGCGGAGACGCTTCGCGCAATGATTGCCGAAGAACACATCACTCGCATAGACCTCTGCGGTATCGCAGGTGACATCTGTGTCCTCGACACTTATCGCGATGGCGTGACACTCTTCTCAGCAGACCTTTTCCACATTCTCTTGCCTTTCTGTCCTTCTCTCGATGGCGGAAAGGCCATCAGTGCAGTAGCACAACCCTAACTCCATCTCAATGGAACCCATCATCAAGCATTTTACAGACGATGACCTATACAAGTTCAGCATGTGCTGTGCGGTCATCGACAACTTCCCTCGTGCGCAAGTCAAATACAGCTTTGTAGACCGCAACGACACCGTTTATCCAGCTGGTTTTGCCGAGGCTTTGAATGAACAAATTGTCCACCTCGAAAGTCTCGTCATTACTGACGAAGAAATTGCTTTCATGAAGCGGCGGTGTAGCTTCATTCCACATTGGTTCTATCCTTATCTCCGCGGCTATCGCTACAAGCGCGAATGGGTCAAAGCGTGGCAGAACGAGCGTGGCGAGCTACATATCGACTTCGAAGGGAGCTGGGCCGACACCATTTTGCTTGAGGTGAAAATACTTGCCATCGTTTCAGAACTTTACTACATCATGACAGGGCAGGCCGACAAGCTGGACTACGACCACTGCTACCGCTCTTCTTATGCCAAGGCCGAGCGTCTTTTGGCAGCGGGATGCGTTTTCAGCGACTTCGGCACACGCCGTCGGGCGTCTTTCCGCACAGAGGATATCGTTGTGCAAGCCATGAAGAATTGTGCCCAATCCCAACAATGGGAGGGCCGCTTCGTTGGCACAAGCAACGTTTACCTTGCCATGAAGTACGATCTCTTGCCAGTTGGCACAATGGCCCACGAGTTTGTCTGCGCTATCGGTGGCATGTATGGTCCGCAGATGGCCAACCACATCGCCATGGAGTCGTGGCGCAACACTTTTCGGGGGGCTTTGGGCACATACCTTTACGATAGTTTTGGCTGGAATATCTTCAGTCTCAACTTCTCTGAAGACTTTGCAAATCAATTCAAAGGTCTGCGTGTCGACAGTGGTAACAATCGTGAACAAATCAACCTCATTGCGCAGAAATACCGCAGTTTGGGCATCGACCCACGCACCAAGCAGGTCATTTTCAGCAATGGATTGAACACCGACCAAGCTATCGAGACGCAACAATTTGCCAAGGATCTTTGTCAGCCCTCTTTTGGCATCGGCACACACTTCACCAACGACTTCGAGAACATCCGCCCGATGAACATTGTCATCAAACTTTTGGCTGTAAAAATCACTGAGTCGTGGACGTTTTACAACGATACGTGCAAAATAAGTGAGGACAACGGCAAACACACAGGCAAACCCGAAGTCATCCAACGCTTTATGGACACCTTGCAGATGTCCGAAAAAGCATAAACTGCGATTTATCGCAACCTATCAACTAAACGCATTCGCCACATAGCTATCATGGCGAACACACAGACTTACAACTTATGATTTTAGAACACATTCAATCCCCCGCCGATGTAAAGAAACTGTCGTTGGGGGAACTGAAAAATTTGGCTACTGAAGCCCGAAAAGCTCTTTTCACCAAACTTTACAAGCATGGAGGCCATTGCGGTCCTAACTTCGGCTTTGTCGAGGCCACCATTGCTCTTCACTACGTTTTCACCACCCCCGAAGATAAAATTGTCTACGATGTCTCGCACCAAAGCTACATCCACAAGATGCTCACTGGTCGTGCTGCGGCCTTTTTGGACGAGCACAAATATGACGATGTCACAGGTTACACCAATCCCGATGAGAGCCAACACGACTTTTTCAATATCGGACATACGAGTACAGCCGTTAGCCTCGCCCTTGGTTTGGCCACAGCGCGAGATCTCCAAGGCCAGTCGGGCAGTGTTGTAGCCATCATCGGCGATGGTAGTTTGAGCGGTGGCGAAGCCTTTGAAGCTTTGAGTAATGCGGGCGAATACGCCAAGAACTTCATCATCGTTGTCAATGACAACGAAATGAGTATTGCCGAAAACCACGGTGGTCTTTACGAAGGACTACGCTTGTTGCGCCACACGCAAGGCGAAGGAACACATAATTTTTTCCGCAGCCTCAACCTCGACTACATCTACGTAGAACAGGGCAACGACCTTGCCACGCTCATTCAGACTTTCCAAAACGTAAAAGACCATCCCCGCCCCATCGTTGTGCATCTCCACACAGACAAAGGCCATGGCTTCGATCGCGCAGAACAGAACAAAGAGGAATGGCACTATACCGCCCCCTTCAACCCCGAAACAGGCGAAAAAGCACAGCTCCCTTTTGAAACCTATGGTGAGGTCACTTATCAGATTTTGAGCGATATTTTCAAGGAAGATCCTAAAGCTGTAGCCATCACGGCTGGCGTGCCCTCTTTGGGAGGCTTCACTGCCGAACGCCGCAAAGCCGCAGGACGTCAATTTATAGACGTAGGTATTGCAGAGGAGCATGGTGTGGCGTTAGCATCAGGGCTGGCCAAAGGTGGTGCTCACCCTATTTTTATGACGGCCAGCACGTTTATGCAACGCACCTACGACCAAATAGCGCAAGATCTCTGCATCAACCGCAACCCGGCTGTCCTACTTTCACTCTTTGCGGGCTACGAGGGGATGAATGACATCACCCATCTCTGCTTTTTCGATATTGCTATGATGGGTAGCATCCCCGGCCTCACAGTCCTTGAGCCGACTTGTAAGGAAGAATACGAGGCCATGCTCCGCTGGGCCATGGCACAAGAACAACAGCCCGTGGCGCTCCGTACCGCCTTTGTGGCAACATCACGTCCCGGCACTTACGACACCACATATGCAACGCCTCGCTACTCTCTGGACAAACAAGGTCAGCAGGTGGCCATCATTGCTCTCGGTTCATTCTACTCTCTTGGTCAGCAAACCAGCGATATGCTCCAAGCACAAGGCATCGATGCCACGCTCATCAATCCTCGTTTCGCCTCTGCCGTCGATGTAGAGATGCTTGAGCGACTCAAAGCCGACCACCAATTGGTGATTACCTTGGAGAACGGCGTACTTGATGGGGGCTTCGGTGAGCGTATTGCCCGTTTCTATGGCGACAGCACTATGAAAGTGCGCAACTATGGTTTGCCCAAGATGCTCATCGACCGCTACGACCGCACAGCCTTTGCCCAAGAAAACCGCCTTACGCCCGCCCTCATCACAGAGGACATCGTAAACATTTTGGGATAAGAGAGCAGTGCATAAAGATGGTCATTTCCCATCTTTAAGAATAAGTGTAAAGGGTAAATGTTCCGTGTGGAAACATTTACCCTTTGTAACAACTTCATCGTCAAGCTTCTGGGAACCATTACTGCTTATTCTCAAAGAAGCCGTGTATCAATGTACAAAGGACTTTAGATACACAGCTTACTTTATTCTAAATTTACCGAACTCACGTTATTTACATCCTCGAACGGAGATTGTCAGACTTCATGTTGGTGAACCGATAGCGGAAGCAGATTGGGTAAGCCAAACATGCTGCCACTGTGACCCTGAATTTATTCGATTCACCGGCAGATTCTCAATGGTTGCAACAGGAGAGACCGGGCATGGGCATGAGCAGAAGAGAAGGGCATACAAAATAGATGGGTTACTGTTGTGTGGAGAGGTGTTTTTTTTGCGTAAACCGGATATTTTGTGTAAGTTTGCAGACAGTTAAATGACAATCGTGTTTTCATGGCTCAATCGAATATCATTACGGGGCAGTATGTACAGATCAGCCAAACGCCGGCAAGCGTGGGCGACCGCATTGTGGCACAAGCCATCGACTGGCTGGCACAGGGTATTTATCTTTACTCCCTGCTTTATCTCTTCACCAACTATGTGGAAGGGACTTACGAGTCGCAGCTGTCCTCCATCATTGTTTATGTAGTGATTCTTCTTCCTGCACTCTTGTATTCGCTGTTGTGCGAGATTTTCAACCACGGACAGAGCATCGGCAAAAAACTGATGAAGACAAGGGTGGTGAAAACCGACGGCTCTACACCGGGCATCGGTACCTGTCTACTGCGCTGGATACTGTTCATTGCCGATGGCCCGGCACTTAGTTTCATCGGCATTCTGGTGATGCTCATCAACCGCAACAACCAACGTTTGGGCGACATTGCCGCCGGAACGATGGTCATCAAACTGAACAGTTACAGCCGTATCCAGGTAAGCCTCGACGAGTTCGCCCATTTGAGCCGCAGTTATCGCCCCGTTTATCCGCAGGCCTCCGATTTGTCGTTGGAACAAGTCAACCTCATCAGCAAGACGCTGGAACTGGACGAGCACGACCCACGCGTTCACGCCTTGGCGCAAAAGGTGCAAGAAACGCTGCAAATAAAAACGCCACGGGAACGCTCGGACGAAACGTTCCTATGGCGCATGGTACGCGATTACCAGTACTGTGCTTTGGAAGAAATTTAACACCCCTGCCACCGTCAGCCCAGAATTATTTCTTGTTGACAGTGGAAGTTTTCCCGTCACTTCATAAGGCGGCGCAAGCCTCTTCCAACCAAGCCTGCTCCTCCTCGTCAAGATGGGGCGCAAGCATTTCATATACCCGTCGGTGATAATCGTTCAGCCAAGCCACTTCCTCTGCTGTCATCATGTTCCGGTCTATCGGTTCTTTGTCGATAGGACAGAGCGTGAGTGGGTCAAACTGCAGAAATTCGCCGAAAGCAGTCTGCTTGTAGGGCATCATCAGGAGCGTATTCTCAATGCGCACGCCGAATTTCCCCTCAAGGTAGATACCCGGCTCGTTGGTAACGGTCATGCCTGCGGCCAATGGCATGGGCTTGTATTCCATACGAATCTGGTGCGGCCCCTCATGCACATTGAGGAATGCCCCCACACCGTGACCCGTCCCATGCAGATAGTTCAGTCCCTCTCGCCACATATCCTTGCGAGCCATGACATCCAGTTGCGTACCGCTTGCCCCAGCAGGAAACTTGAGCATGCTCAGCTGGATGTGGCCTTTCAGCACCAACGTGTAGATGTGGCGTTGCTCGTCTGTGAGACGACCCAAGGCGATGGTGCGGGTAATGTCGGTGGTTCCGTCCTGGTATTGCGCGCCCGAATCGAGCAACAGGAAGCCCTCTGGTTTCAGCGGTGCATCGGTGGCGGGAGTTGCCTCATAGTGCACGATGGCACCATGAGCCTGATAGCCGGCAATGGTATCGAACGAGGTGCCCCTGAACAACGGCTGCTGGGCACGGAGACTTTCCAATTTGTCCGTTACGGTGATTTCCGTCTGTCCACCTTTCTCAACGGCCGGTTTCAGCCATTTTAGGAACTTTGCCATGGCGATGCCGTCTTTCAGCATGGCCTGCCTGAAGCCTTTGATTTCCGACTCGTTTTTTACAGCTTTCATACGTTTTACGGGAGATTCACCCGACACGACTTCTCGGCCGATGGTCTTGAACAACGTATAGTTTACCTCGTTGGCATCTAAAAGAATATTATATTCAAAATAGTCTTTCAACCCTTTTTCCACCATGCCATAGTGGTCGGTCTCAACCCCCTCGACCCGGAGATAGGCGCGTAGGTCGTCGGTCAGTTTGTCCGGATCGATAAACAGGGTGGCTTTGGTGGTGGAAATGAGCAGGTAAGCAACAAACACAGGATTGCAATGCACATCGCTGCCTCGCATGTTGAGAGTCCATGCGATGTCGTCGAGCGAAGTCACCAACATACCGTCAGCGTGCTGCTTGCGCAATTGCTGACGGATACGGCCCAACTTTTCGCGGCACGACTCTCCTGCCAGCCCTAGCGGCTGAAGGAACACTTTGTCCTTGGAAATGACAGGACGGTTATTCCATATTGTTGTCAAAGGGTCGAAGTTGGTTCGCAGAGTGATGCCTCCTTCATGGCGCAATTCCGCCATCAATGCCTGAACATCGGCAGCGGAGCTTACCATGCCGTCGATGCCCACTTCGGGAGATTTCACTTCGCGCAGCACCTTTCCCAACCATTCCGAAATGGTTGGCGTTCCGGGCACGCGCTCTTTCATCAGTTCAAAACCTGTACCTGCCAATTGTTCTATGGCTGCAATAAAATAGCGTGAGTCCGTCCACAGAGCGGCCTTGTCAAGGGTCACCACGGCTGTGCCTGCCGAGCCGTTGAATCCGGAAATCCATTCCCTACTTTTCCAGTGGTCGGGTACGTATTCGCCATGGTGCGGGTCTGTACTGGGAAAAATAAACGCACTGAGTTTTTCGCGGCGCATCACCTGGCGCAACGCCTCCAAACGTTCCTTGATATTGTTCATGCCTATCTGTCTTTTTACAAATATTTTACGATTGTTGTCGCGAAGATAGAAAAAAGTTTTGAAACAGACAAACGAAACGAACCTCTTCTACGAAAAAAACAATCCCTGCAAACGATTTGTTCATTTGCAGGGATTGTCCTATATATAAATATAGGTGAAGAATCACCATTTCCATTTCCCCACTCTCGCAGAGCGGGAAACAGGGATTATTCTTTATTTTCGCCCTTGCGGCTCATGGTTAGATAAGCCACAGGCGATGCAATGAAGATGGAAGACAGTGTACCAAAGACAACACCGAGCGTCATGGCAAATGCAAAACTGCGGATGCTCTCACCTCCAAGAAAGAGGATACAGAGAAGCACGATGAGCGTTGACATAGAAGTGTTGATGGTACGCGTAAGCGTCTGGTTGATACTTTCATTGAACAACGAACGCTTGTCTTGTTTCGGATGGAGTTGGAAGTTCTCACGGATGCGGTCGAACACAACCACCTTGTCGTTGATGGAATAACCAATCACAGTAAGGATTGCACCGATAAATGTCTGGTCGATTTCGAGTGAGAACGGCATCCATCCCCAACAGAGTGAATAAATGCCCAATACTATCAGTGTATCGACGGCCAGTGCCACCACAGAACCTACAGAGAAAGCCACGTTGCGGAAACGGAGCAGGATGTAGAGGAAGATGGCAACCAAGGCGATGAGGACGCTAATGATAGCACCATAAGTGATATCCTTAGCCACAGACGGCCCCACCTTTGTACTGCTGATGATAGAACCACCCTGGCGAATGTCCGGATTCTTGAAATCGTCCACACTCTCCTGAGAAACCAGGTTGGCCTTTTTCAAGGCATTGTAAAGAATGGTTTCTGCTTCGTCATCGGCCGTGGGGCTGTTGCTCTCAATCTTATAGTTAGTAGAGATACGGATGGTCTTGTGGTCGGTTCCCAATGCCAAGGCACCTGTGTTTGTACCGGGGAATGCGTTGGCCACGATGCCACGAATCTGTTCAGGCTCAACAGCCTTTTCGAATGTAACCACATAATTGCGTCCACCTGTGAAATCAATACTCTTGCTCAAGCCGCGAACCAAGAAACTGATACAGAAGACAACCACAGCCACCGCAACCACCACGAATGTCTTCTTGTAGAATGTCATGAACGGAACTTTCATGTTCTGCATAAGGTTGCGAGAAAAACGGGTTGTGAAATTTTGTTTCAGCCATTTGTCCTTGCCCAAACGGTTCTCATACACAAGACGGGTAAGGAATACGGCTGTAAAGAATGAACAGAAGATACCGATAATCCATGTGGTGGCGAAACCGCGGATAGGACCTGTTCCGAATACAAGCAGGATGACACCTGTGATTACGGAGGTCAAGTTGGAGTCGAAGATAGCCGAGAACGCATTGCGGTAGCCCTCTGCAAGTGCCTGCTTCAGGGCTTTTCCTCCTTTCAGTTCTTCCTTGATGCGCTCATAGATAAGCACGTTGGCATCCACCGCCGTACCAAGCGAGAGTACCATACCGGCAAGACCCGACATGGTGAGAGCCGCCTGGAACGATGTGAGAATACCGAGAGTGAAGAACAGGTTGACAATCAATGCCAAGTTGGCCATCATACCCGGAATGACATCATACATCACCAGCATGTAAATCATCAGCAGGACGAAAGCGATGACAAATGAAACGATTCCCTGCTGGATAGACTGTGCACCGAGCGTAGGACCAACCACTTCTTCCTGTACGATACGTGCAGGTGCAGGCATACGTCCAGACTTCAATGTATTTGCCAAGTCCTTGGTGGATTCAACGGTGAAGTTACCGGAGATTTCGGAATTGCCTCCAGAGATTTCACCGTTAACGGCAGGAGCGGAATAAACCACACCGTCGAGAACGATGGCGATGGCCTTTCCCACATTGGCCTTGGTGAGGGTCGCCCAACGGCGGGCACCGTCAGAATTCATCTGCATACTGACTATCGGACGGCCGGTTACCTGGTGGAACTCGTCTTTGGCATCGGTAATCACATCGCCTTCCAATGGAGCACGGCCATTTGTGCCTGTTGTTTTCAGCGCATACAACTCGAACACGTTCTTGGCACCGATTCCATCGGCGGGCATTGCACCCCAACAGAGCTTCAGGTCGGAAGGAAGAACTTGCTTGGCCATTTCAGAACAAATGGCCTTGTTGACTGCTGCTGTATCGCGCACGTTGGCGTAACCCACGATGCTGAGAGAACCTTGTGGCGCCAACTGCAAAACGGCCAGCAACGGATGCTGTTTCTTGGCAGCCTCCAGTTTTGTTTGACCACTGGTTGCCGCTGCCATTCCTGCGCCTTTCGCATCCTTTTTCTTGATTTCAAATTTAGGCTTTGCTTCTGTTTTCTGTCCGGCTGGCTCGGTCTTTGCCTGGGTAGCCGTATCGCTCACGGTTTCTTCGGTAGAATTTCCTGCAAGCCGCTGATCCAACTGAGTGAGATAGGGAGTAATTTCCTGACTGTTGTAGGTTTCCCAGAACTCAAGATTGGCAGAGCCCTGAAGCAATTTACGAATACGCTCCGGTTCGCGGATGCCTGGCATTTCAACCATGATGCGGCCTTCCTGCCCCTCTAACTTCTGAATGTTGGGCTGAACGACACCGAACTTGTCGATACGGCTGCGAACCACATTGAACGAGTTGTCGATGGCCGACTGCACCTCTTCACGGATTGCAGATTCAACCTCCTTGTCGCTGCTCTGGGTGCTTACCTTGCCCTTGAGTTGCTGTGTGGCAAAGATTTCTGCAAGGCGGTGTCCCGGTGCATTCTTGTGATAAGCATTGATGAACAATGAGATGAAATCACTTTGACTTGTCTCCTCTTCTTTTCTGGCCTGCTCCATTGATTTTCTGAAAGCTTCATCGGTTTTGTGGTCGGCCAAAACTTCCACAACATCGGGCACGCTGATTTCGAGGATGACATTCATACCACCCTTCAAGTCAAGACCCAAACCAATCTGAGTTTCCAAGCACTTCTGATAAGAATAGATTCCCAGATATTTCACAGAGTCTTTGTACTCCTGCTGTGCAATAGGGTCTTTCAGCTTTGCAGCCTGACTGTCGTAATAGCTTGTGGCTACCGAAAAGCTCAGGTAAAAGAGGCTTGCCAACGTCAGGAGGATGGCAGTAGAAATTACGATACCTTTGTTTTGCATTTTATTATGTTTTTAATTTATGATTTCTCTTTTTTTATTCAAGGGATTGATTTCACGCCCATAGAAACAACCCTTATGATATGCAGTATATTAGCGTGCAAAGATACATATTTTTCCACATTTCAAGAAATTTAACGGCTGTTTTTATTTGTTTTTTCACGATTTCTACTTCTTTTTCAACCAACAGTAGATGGGGTAATGGTCGCTGGCATCTATTTTGCTATCTACTTTGCAGTTATACGGCGTAAAGTTGTCCGAACACATGATATGGTCTATCCTCACGTGCATGGAATTGTGATGATAAGAAAAACCGGGTCCGCAGCCTGTCTCCACGAAACAATCGGTCAAGGTACCGGCAATGGTTGAATAGGCGTAGGATATGGGACTGTCGT
>JALFTM010000195.1 GCA_022788345.1 Bacteroidales bacterium | reverse complement strand
AATGCTGCCATGATAGCTATCGTCGGCTACTTCAAGTTTCTCGATAAAGACTTTTGCCCCATTGACAAGCCCGCCTATTCGCGCACAACGCTTTAGCAAATTAGAAACATACCATACCATTATATAAATATGGAATTAGACATTAGAATTGTAGCCAAAGAAATCAACGAATTGCTTTGGCGTGGAGAAAAGACTGTCTGCACAGCCGAGAGTTGCACCGCTGGTCGCATTGCCAGTGCCATCACCACAATTCCCGGAAGCTCCAACTACTTCCAAGGCGGATTGGTCTGCTACCAAAACGCCATCAAGGAAAATCTTTTGCACGTCAGCCCAGACACCATCGCCGAGCACGACGTGGTAAGCGAAGAGGTGGCCAAAGAAATGGTACTCGGTGCGAACAAACTCTTCAACACCGATTACGCCATAGCTATCACGGGCTACGCAGGCCCCGCGGGGGCTTTCGAAACATCTGGCACCGTGATGATTGGCACAATTTGGATTGCCGCAGGCAACGCAGACGGTATCACCACTCTCAAACTCACCGAAGACAATGGTCGCGACAAAAATTTAGCCAGTGCCACACACGCAGCATTGCACCTCCTCTTGGCACGTATCAAAGACGACCTGCTTTCCAACGAAGAGACAAACGAGAACTAATTTTCTCCCTTCATCTGCGCAGGAGATGCCTTTCGTTAACACAGATGAAAGGCATCTCCCTCGCTTTTCTCCCCTCCTCCACTTAAAATACACCGCCACAACAAATATTTTTCTCTCTAAATCCTTTTGGATAAGGAATTTATTTGCTAACTTTGCAAAACGATTGGGAAATCGTATTGAAGAAGCAGTATCCCCAAGTCGAATAATCAGAAGAATAAGATAGCAATGTCTAAGATTTGTCAAATCACAGGAAAGAAAGCTCAGAACGGCAACAACGTTTCGCACTCTAAGCGTCGCACAAAGCGCACTTTTGAAGTAAACTTGTTTGCTAAGAAGTTCTATTATGTAGAGCAAGATTGCTGGATCAGCCTCCGCATTAGCGCAGCAGGTCTTCGCAACATCAACAAGTTGGGTCTCGATGCCGCCCTCAAGAATGCAGTGGCAAAGGGATATTGCGACTGGAAGAACATTAAAGTAATTGGTTAAGACTAACAACCATGGCTAAAAAAGTAAAAGGCAATCGCATTCAAGTAATTCTCGAATGCACAGAGATGAAAGAGAGTGGCCTCCCCGGCACTTCTCGCTACATCACTACAAAGAACCGCAAGAACACTCCCGACCGCATGGAGTTGAAGAAATATAATCCTATCTTGCGTAAGATGACCATCCACAAAGAAATCAAGTAATAAAAGCATCCTATGGCAAAGAAAACCGTTGCAACGCTCCAGACAGGTAAGAATGATGGACGTTCATACAGCAAGGTCATCAAGATGGTAAAGAGCCCCAAGACTGGTGCTTATACTTTCCAAGAAGAGATGGTGCCTAACGAAGGCGTTCAAGCTTTCTTCAAGGGCTAATCTGCATCTTTTCTCGCTTTTTCATCAAAGCGACATGACCATAATTACAAGGACTTCCCTCACATGGGAAGTCCTTACTTTTTAGATTTCCTCTTCCTTCTTGCCCAGAGAAGAGGAAAAGCGGTGCGAAATAGCCGTTTCGTCCCAACAAATCATTATCTTTGTACTCTATATAACGCAACTACAATGATTAAGATAACTTTTCCAGACGGATCAGTGCGCGAATACGAAAGTGGCACCACTGGTTTGCAAATAGCAGAAAGTATCTCCTCACGATTGGCGCAAGATGTTTTGGCTTGTAGCGTGAATGGCAACACCATCGAACTCAACCGCCCTATCACAGAGGATGCTGAATTTACTTTATATAAGTGGGACGATGCAGAAGGCAAACACGCTTTTTGGCACACATCTGCCCACTTGATGGCTGAAGCCATGCAGGAACTTTGGCCAGGAACACAGTTTGGCATTGGCCCTGCTATTGAGAACGGGTTCTACTACGATGTAATGCCACCAGAAGGCGTCACCATTCGAGAAGAGGACTTCGTTAAAATCGAGAAGAAAATGGCAGAGCTTGTGCAGCGCAAAGAAAACCTTGTGCGCAAGCCTATCAGCAAAGAAGATGCACTGAACTTCTTTGGCAACCTCGGTCAGACTTATAAGAACGAACTCATTGCCGACCTCGAAGAAGGCAACATCACGACCTATACGCAAGGTAATTTCACCGATTTGTGTCGCGGCCCACACTTGCTGACAACAGCCCCAATTAAAGCCGTAAAGGTAACTGCTGTGTCTTCAGCCTATTGGCGAGGCGATGAGAAGCGTCCCATGATGACCCGCGTCTATGGTATTACCTTCCCTAAGAAAAAGCTCCTCGACGAATATCTCGCCATGATTGAAGAGGCCAAGCGTCGTGACCACCGCAAAATTGGCAAAGAAATGGAGCTCTTCATGTTCTCTGAACTTGTAGGAAAGGGCCTACCTATGTGGTTGCCCAAAGGTACGATGCTCCGCCTAAAGCTCGAAGACTTCTTAAAACAAATCCAAAAGCGCTTCGGCTATCAACAGGTAATAACCCCACACATCGGCTCTAAAAATCTTTACATCACCAGCGGACACTACGCTAAATATGGCAAAGATTCTTTTCAGCCCATTCACACTCCCGAAGAGGGCGAGGAGTATTTCCTCAAGCCAATGAACTGTCCTCACCACTGCGCCATTTATTCGTGGAAGCCTCGCTCGTACAAAGACTTGCCACTTCGCATAGCCGAATTTGGCACAGTTTATCGCTACGAACAAAGCGGTGAGTTGCATGGTTTGACTCGCGTACGTGGATTTACCCAAGACGATGCACATATTTTCTGTCGCCCCGAACAGGTAAAAGATGAATTCCTCCGCGTGATGGACATCATTCTCATTATCTTCCGCGCTCTCAACTTCGAGAACTACGAAGCACAAATATCTTTGCGCGACAAAGTTAATCGCGAGAAGTATATTGGCTCCGAAGATAACTGGGAGAAAGCCGAACAAGCCATCATCGAGGCTTGCGAAGAGAAAGGTCTTCCTGCACGTATCGAATATGGCGAAGCTGCTTTCTATGGCCCTAAGCTCGACTTCATGGTCAAAGATGCACTCGGCCGTCGCTGGCAGTTGGGTACTATTCAAGTGGACTACAATCTTCCTGAACGCTTCCAACTCGAATACACAGGCACAGACAACCAAAAGCATCGCCCTGTGATGATTCACCGTGCGCCCTTCGGCTCCATGGAGCGCTTCGTTGCTGTGCTCATAGAGCATACAGCTGGTAAGTTCCCACTTTGGCTCACTCCCGATCAAGCCGTTGTCCTTCCTATTTCTGACAAGTACAACGACTATGCAAAAGATGTCTGCGCTCGTCTCGAAGTGGCAGGTGTGCGTGCAAGCGTTGATGATCGTAGCGAAAAAATTGGTCGCAAGATCCGTGACAACGAACTCAAACATATCCCCTATCTCCTCATTGTTGGGGAGAAAGAGGCAGAAACAGACACTGTTTCTGTCCGCAAACAAGGTGAGGGCGATGAAGGTTCAATGTCTGTTGAAGATTTTGCAAAGAAAATCAGCGATATTGTCGCTGATATGACAAAAAACTTTTAACTTTGTAGGCGCTAAGAAGCACTGCGAGAGAGTTGTTCTCTCGTAGTGGTTCTTAAACTTGCTATCGTGGAAGCCCATATTTCCCCAAAGTTCCACATTACTGACAATCAAAACAACTGAATGGCCAAAGTTTATAAGCCAAGCCAGAACGAACAGCTTAGACAGCAGTATCGTGTCAATCGACAAATCCGCGTACCTGAAGTTCGAGTAGTCGGCGACAATATAGAGTCGACGGTAATGCCTACTCGTGATGCCTTGCAAATGGCAGAGCGCATGCAATTAGATTTGGTAGAAATCTCTCCAAACGCAGCTCCCCCCGTATGTCGCATCACAGACTACTCCAAATTCATCTACCAGCAGAAGCGTCGTCAAAAAGAACTGAAAGCAAAGCAAGTAAAGGTAGAAGTTAAGGAAATCCGCTTCGGCCCTCAAACCGATGAACACGACTACGAATTTAAGCTTAAGCACGCCAAAAGTTTCCTATCCGACGGAGATAAAGTGAAAGCTTATGTGTTCTTCCGTGGCCGTAGTATCCTCTTCAAAGAGCAAGGCGAAGTTCTCCTGCTCCGTTTCGCCAACGATTTGGAAGAATATGGAAAAGTAGAACAGATGCCCGTTCTTGAAGGCAAACGCATGATTATCTTCATCGCTCCTAAGAAGATGCCAATCAAAAAGGAGAAAGAAGAAGTTGTTTCACCAAATAGCGAAATTGCAACAGAGAACGAAGTTGTAGCACCATCAGCTCCAACGAAAAAAGCTCCCCAACAAAAATCCAAGAAAGAATATAAAGGTCCTTTCGTTGAAGGCGAGGACTTCTAACTCTTTCCCTCATTTGCGAAACCGCGCGCTGAGTTTGGTATCTCACTCAGCCGCAACTATTCAATAATTCAATAAATTCAAGAAAATGCCAAAGGTAAAGACTAATTCCGGTGCCAAAAAAAGATTCGCTCTTACCGGAACGGGTAAGATTAAGAGAAAGCATGCTTTCCACAGTCACATCTTGACTAAGAAGACTAAGAAGCAGAAGCGCAACCTCACTCAGACAGGCCTCGTGGACAGCACGAATGTTCGTCAAGTGAAAGAACTCCTCTGTCTCCGTTAATTCACGTAATTAACGTGCTTATAGCTTAATCTAAAAAAGTAAACCTGGGTTTTAGCTCCCCAAGAGTCCGTACTCGCTACGGCGCTAACTCCCGAAACAAAAGAAATTATGCCAAGATCAGTAAATCATGTAGCTTCCAGAGCTAAGAGAAAGAGAATTCTGAAGCTGACCCGCGGTTACTATGGTGCCCGCAAGAACGTTTGGACTGTTGCCAAGAACACTTGGGAAAAAGGTCTGACTTACGCTTTCCGCGATCGTCGCAATAAAAAGCGTACTTTCCGTGCTTTGTGGATTCAGCGTATCAATGCTGCCGCTCGCCTCGAAGGTCTATCTTACTCTCAGTTGATGGGTCGCCTGCACAAGGCTGGCATCGAGATTAACCGCAAGGTGCTCGCTGACCTCGCTGTCAACAACCCTAATGCCTTCAAGTCCATTGTCGAGAAGGTAAAATAAGGGACTACATTGCTTCTTCAATACGTATACGAGTTGCTTCCCTTTGGGAAGTAGCTCGTATTCTTTTTAGCGTTATAACATACTATACGGAGCTTTTCTAAGTATAGACTGCTTTGAGGATAAAGTCTTGTAATTAAGGTGTAGCAATTCGGTATCTTTAAGTTCAGTCTCTCCTTTATCTTTTAGCACTATGCCACAAAGAGACTTAGTCATTGATGCCTTAAAAGGATTTGCTATTTTAGCTATTATCTGTAGCCATATCACACATTTTAACCCCGATATAACTCCCTACTTCTATACTGCCTTTTTACCCATATTCTTTATCATCAGTGGATGCGTAGATAAAGGCATTCCTTGCTGGATGCAATGGAAGAAAAAAGGTAAACAGCTACTCATTCCTTACTTTACTTATAGCTTTGCCATCACTATTTCTGTCATAGTAGCAATTCCTACAGCAAATAGCATTCCACTATTTCGTCGCATTGTAGGTATTTTCTACTCACGCTTTTCTATGTTTCCCGAAAAGCTTTCAGAGAGCAATCCTCAATTGCTCATAAATACAACACCTTTATGGTTTTTAACCTGTCTCTTCCTCGCTTTTGGACTATACTATATCGTTCTTTATCAGAATAGTAAGCGAAAGCAATACATAGCAATTGGCATCTACTTAATCATTTCTTTGGCATTAGCAGATCTTCCTATACTTCTTCCTTGGAGTATTGATACTGCCTTTGTAGCCGCCATATTTATCTTTTTAGGACACCAAACACGTCACTATATACTATCACCTTTTACCGCCCTGCTCATTTTTAGTATAGCTCTCCTTCTTATCTCTTTCGATCCACATCAAAATTTCTCTATTAGAGAATATGGACAATTTGGTAAAGCAAGCCTACTCCTTTACATCCTTATTGGCTTCCTTTATACAATAGGATTACGAGGAATTTTTCAATCTCTTGGTAAAATTATTACTCCATTAGCATATCTTGGAACACTTACACTACGTATGATGATACTACATATGCCTATTCATACCTTAATCACCACTTTATCACTACTAAAAGGAGACATTTATAAGGAAGCAAGAGTGATTATTACTCTTGCACTCACTATCATTCTCTCTATTATTATTCCTTTCTTTACTCAACGCCTAAGCAACAAAAGAGGATTAGAGTTTATGCGCTATTTATAGTTTCACGAGCCTATTCCCCACAGAATTGAATTACTATAGTCATTACGAAATGCGTTAGTGACACCGCCCATCCATCACTATCGCTTAGAGATGATGCGCATGTATAGCTCTAAGGCTTAGACAAACTTGTCGAACCATTTTATCGGTTAAAAGTATTTTACATCTCATTTGCATTCTGCGTGTAAATGTATTATCTTTGCAATATACAAAGGGTTCAGCAACTGGGGGTAGTTGTTGAACCTTTCTTTTGCGCCTTAAAAAGCTTTTTGGGAAGCGCTTCTTGGATTTTCTTCTTGCGCCTGATGGAAAAACTCCGACTGCTTCTCGTTTTTCTACTAAGCCTTTATATGCTGAGAGCAGTCAAAAACGATGAAGCAAACTATAAACTTTCATAAAATATCTACACACTCCATCCTCGCATTATCAGCTATTGCTTAGAACCAATTGGAGGGACTTTTTAATAACTTCTCTATAAAGTGGCCCTCTCTATAGTTTATAGAAAAGCGGCAATAGAAGAAAAAGGAATTATTCTACCCATGAAATTATTTTCTACAAGAAACTTTGTCAATCAAGATTATTATTCTACCTTTGTGCTATCAATCAAGAATACAATAGTCACATGAAACATATTATCATAGGCGGTGTAGCTGGCGGTGCCACTGCTGCTACACGTTTAAGACGTTTGGATGAGAATGCCGAAATCGTGCTCATTGAGAAAGGAGAATATATCTCATATGCCAATTGTGGTCTTCCCTACTACATCGGCAATGTAATCACTGAGCGTGAACAACTATTTGTACAAACACCGCAAGGGTTTGCTCAACGCTTTGCTATAGATGTACGCACTCTTGAAGAAGTGGTGAATATCGACACGGCAGGTCATGAAGTGCACATTCGTCGTGCAAATGGGTCAACATATACAGAACGCTACGATAAGCTTCTACTTTCGCCGGGGGCAGAACCTATCCGCCCTCCCATGGAAGGCATCGATGCAAAAGGCGTGTTCACGTTGCGCAATGTCGAAGATACTGATGCGATTTACACTTACCTAAAAAATAACGCTGTGCGCCATGCTACAGTGATTGGTGGTGGGTTTATCGGATTGGAAATGGTCGAAAATTTACACCGCCGAGGCATTATGGTTTCACTCGTAGAGCGTGACAATCAAGTAATGGGTGCTGCTGACTTTAGCACAGTTGCACATTTGCATCGCCATATGGAACAACATGGCGTGAAGCTTTACTTGGGAGAGAGTATGGAACGAATAGTGGAAATGGAAGATGGATTGGAAATCCATTTGGCTTCACAGCAAAAAATTACGACTGACCTCGTATTGCTTTCTATCGGTGTGCGCCCACACACGGCACTTGCTAAAGCATCGAACATTACTATTGGCGAGCGAGGCATTCAAGTTAATGAATATCTTCAAACTTCTGCCCCTGATGTCTTTGCTATTGGCGATGCCATAGAATTTTTGCATCCTGTAACAAAGAAGCCTTGGTGCAATTTCCTCGCAGGGCCAGCTAATAGACAAGGACGCCTTGCTGCAGACAACATGAGTCAATCTGTACTAACCTCGTACGAGGGTGCAATCGGGACAGCCATAGCAAAGGTCTTTGATTTAACCATTGGCATCACAGGCTTATCTGCACGAACTTTGCAGCGTGAGGGCATTGCATACGACATGGTAGTGACTTCTTCTAATTCCCATGCAGGGTATTATCCCGGAGCCTACCCTTTGCAAACCAAACTACTTTTTGACAAGGCAACAGGCAAGTTGCTTGGGGCTCAATGTGTTGGTACAGAGGGCGTAGATAAGCGCATCGACCAATTAGCAATGGTTATAAAAAATAAGGGAACCGTTTCAGATCTCACACGTCTTGAACATGCTTATGCTCCTCCCTTTTCTTCCGCAAAAGACCCCATAGCTATTGCAGGCTATGTGGCAACAAATGTACTCAATGGCCATACACATCAGATTTCTTGGCGAACACTGCAACAGAAAGTCAATGATGGTGCTTTGTTACTTGACGTTCGCACAACTGACGAGTTCTCATTCGGTACAATAGCAGGAGCAATCAACATTCCTCTGGACGACTTACGCAATCGTCTGTCAGAGCTACCCAAAGACAAGGACATTGTCGTTTTCTGCGCTGTTGGCCAGCGGGGTTATGTTGCAGAACGTATCCTAAAAGGTAATGG
>JALFTM010000194.1 GCA_022788345.1 Bacteroidales bacterium | reverse complement strand
ACGACCTTGCTGTGAACCATGCGTCGCACCTTGGCGTCGTTGTCCAAATAACCTACGATGAGGCGATAGTTGGCCACGTTCGATTTGCTTCGGATGTCCAAGATGTCGCCAATGAAGAAAGGTAATGCTCCGATAACGGTGTCCAAGAGTGCATTATAGAGCAGGGCTATGGTCAAAGGAAATGAGCGCATTTGCACAACACTGACCCAAAGAGCTGGTGCAAGAGAAAGTGTGGTGATAACATCACCTATTTCAGGCAAGAGAAGACCGATAATGGGGTCGAAGCCAAGTCGAATTTTTCGTCCGAAAAGCTGAAATCCCATGGCCGTATCGCCCCAATGGGCTATTTGGCGCACCAAACGGAGGCTGTGGGTGTGATGTTGTGGGTTCTGTGGTAGAGGGAGTTGTGTTTGAAACATGAGAGGGAAGATGAGAAAGGGGGACAATGGATGTGTCGTTGGTGGATTAAAACTCCCAACCCAATAGCAATTCTGTAAAGTCGGCTTTGGTGGAATGGGCTTTCACTTCTGCACCAACGAAAAAGCCTTTCTTTTTTGAGAAATGATAGCGAAGACCGATGCGTTCGTAATAGGGCTTTTCTTCCCAAGCAGCAGTGCTGCCCATGCGGCGCAGGAGGTAGACACCGATGGAGGCCGACATGGAAAGCTGGCCATAGAACACCTCATGACGGGCGGCGATGCCAACGGACCAAGGGCTATGTTTGAACTCCGTGCCTGCGTCTAACGCTTCTATGCCTTTGGCCGCATTGGCGTAGTTGAGGTCGAGTCCAAGCCCTGAAGCCCAACGGCGGGCGTAGCGATACATGGCATTGGCTTGGACGGAGTAGGAGGGATAGAAATGAAATCGGCCTGTGCGGTAGTTTGGTTCTGTGGGTGGTGTGCAGTATTGTGTCCTGAGCCAATGGTCCAAGAGCGTTTTGCCACCTATGCCTACGGCTACATTGCCGTAGAAATACCTTTCGTGGGGGCGCTTGAAGGTGGGACGGGAGTAATGAGTGGGAAGCTCAGGTGTGTAGAGCAGGGACAAGGCTGGTTCAATGGTGTTAGCCCCTTTGTTGGGACGTGCAGTGGCGCCATTGCTGAGGTGGCGGAAGTGGATGGCGCCACGGACAGCCCAATGGCGGTGCACTTGGAAAGTGGCGAATGCTCCTGCATCGAAAAAGATATTCCACTTAGAGCCGAGGGTTTCGTTGTCTACGTTGTGGTCCTTATCGTAGGGCTTGGTTGCATATCCAAGCCCAGTGCCAAGACTATATCCGATGCTCCACCGCTTTTTGCGCCACAAAGGGCGTTCAAAATTGGCAAAGAGAGTGAACGTATGCCCCATTTGTGAAGTGTAGTCTACGGGAACAGCCATCCCCCAATCGGGGTCGGCCGATTTGCGCATCTTTACTCCGCTGTAATTGCCATAAAGCAAGCCGAAAGAAAACGTAGGGAAGCCAAAATCTTCAGCAAAAGCACTGCTGTCGGCAGGCAGGGTGTGAAGACGTACAAAAGCTCCCACGCTTTGCATATTGCGGGTGAGCATCCATTTTTTCTCATATTGATCGGCTTTCAGCACGCTTCCTGCACTCACTTCTACCCCTGCCCCCATGTGTGCAGCATCGAAAGGTGGAAGTGTGCGCTCTTGTGCCATGAGAACAACCGCAGAGAACAATGCCGTGCAGGCGAGAAGCGGACGGAGAAAGGGAGTAAACATAAGTGTGGTGTTAGGGTTGTGTCTGCACCACCTGCTTGGCTTTTTCCAAAGCGATGTCGATGTGGCTACAGATATTTTCTTCGCCGATAAGACGATAGGTGCGTGCTTTCTCAAGTGTGGCATGTACGCTGGGCGTGACGCCTGACAGAATAATGGCGATGCCCTCGCGTTGGGAGGAGCGTATGAGATTTTCCAAATTGTGAATGCCCGTAGAATCAATGAAAGGCACTTTGCGCATACGCACGATGCGCACCTTGGGACGATCGCCCATAGTGGCCATAACATCTTCAAATGTGTTGCTCGCTCCGAAGAAATAAGGCCCGTTGATTTCATATACCTCTACGCCTTCGGGAATTGTCAAGTGTTCATTGTCGAGACTGAGACGCGCGTCTTCCGTTGTGTCGATTTCGTTGGTGAAGGCACGTATTTCCGCTGTTTCGGAGATGCGCTTCATGAAGAGCAAGCAGGCAATGACGATGCCCACTTCAATGGCAATGGTCAAGTCGAAGAAAACCGTGAGGAGGAAAGTGACCAAAAGCACAATGACATCCGATAGAGGGTTACGGAAAATGGCAACAAAAGAACGCCAACCACTCATGCCGTAGCTCACTACCACGAGTACTCCTGCAAGGCAAGCCATTGGAATGTATTGTGCCAAAGGCATAAGGAAGAGTAAAATCAAAAAGAGAACACCTGCGTGGATAATGCCAGCAATGGGCGTGCGCCCTCCGTTGTTGATATTGGTCATGGTGCGCGCGATGGCACCTGTAGCGGGAATACCACCGAAGAGCGGAGAAGCGATGTTGGCCACTCCTTGAGCGATAAGTTCTGTGTTGGAGTTGTGGCGTGTGCCAGCTACACCATCGGCCACAGTGGCGGAGAGTAGGCTTTCGATAGCTCCGAGCAAAGCAATGGTGATGGCAGGAGAAATGAGGCCCTGCACCGTAGCCCACGACAGCGCAGGCACGGAGGCCTCTGGGAGCTGGGCAGAGATGGAAAAGCGATCGCCGATTGTTTCAATGCCTGTGACACCTGCATAGGTTTTGAGTAGCCATACGGCTATTGTCAGCACCACAATGGCGACCAACGAACCCGGCACTTTCTTGCTAAAACGGGGGGTGAGTACGATGATGGCGATGCTCAAGAAACCAACCACCATGCTACCGATATGCAATGTCGGGAAACTGTCTAAATAAGCTCCCCATTTTTCGATAAACTCGGAGGGATTGGTATCCATGGTTAGCCCGAAAAGATCTTTGATTTGCGTGGTGAATATCGTTAAAGCAATACCACTTGTGAAACCAACAATGATGGGATAAGGGATATACTTGATGATTGTTCCGAGTCGACAAAGTCCAAGAATGATGAGGAACACGCCAGCCATCAAGGTGGCCACCATCAATCCTTCCAAACCATATTGTTCAATAATACCATAAACGATGACAATGAACGCTCCAGTAGGACCGCCAATTTGTACGCGGCTTCCGCCTAAAACGCTGATGATAAAACCTGCTACAATGGCCGTGATAATTCCTTTTTCGGGCGATACGCCAGAAGCGATGCCAAAAGCGATGGCCAAGGGGAGAGCCACAATGCCGACGATGATGCCAGCCATGAGATCGGCCGTGAACGCCTTGCGATCGTATTGTCGCAAGGTTTTCAAAAGTTCGGGTTGGAAGTCTATTCCTTTCATGCGTTGGAATTTTGTTTTATTTTTGTCTGCAAAGTTACAGCTTTCTGCGCAAACACAGCATTTCCTTTATTTTCAGATAAAAAAGCGACGTGTACTCTCTACCCAAAGGTAGGAAGCACACGTCTAAGACTGGATTGAAATGCCACAAGTCTGTGGCGGGTGGATGCGTTACTCTCCTGGGCTGATGGCACCTGCAGGGCAAACATCTGCGCAAGCACCACAATCGATGCAGCTGCTGGGTTCGATGACATAGATGTCGCCTTCAGAGATAGAAGATGTAGGGCATTCGCCTTGGCAAGTGCCACAAGCAACGCATTCGTCGCTGATTACGTAAGCCATAATAGTAAATAATTAAATTGTTATGTAATGAATGTCCGTTTGTTCCCTCACGGGAAGATGCGACAAAGATAGGCATTTCTTTTATCTCTTGCGCCCATCTTGCAGGCTTTTTTCCTATCTTTGCGCTAAAAGAATACAATATAAAAGTTTCTTTGTAGTTATACTTGTAGTTGTAATTTATTGTAGATGAAGTATCTAATCTCTATTTTTGTTTGCATCTTGACCTTTCTTTCTGCGACGGCACAAGAACGACGTTTGCAGAATAAACCTTATATAGACACCCGTAAGTTCCACTATGGTTTCTTTTTTGGTGCGCATGATCAAGGGTTGTCGTTGCAAAATAATGGCTATATCGACCCCACAACAGGAGCGCAATGGCTGGTGGAGAACGATCGCCACAATTTCGGTTTCCAAGTTGGTGTGTTGGGTGAGTGGAAATTGACGGATAATTTTGCACTTCGCATTCAGCCCTCGCTCTACTTCGGCAGTAAACATCTTTCCTTCATCGACCAGTCCACAGGGGCTACGGAGCGACAAGACATGAAGTCCACTTACATTGCTCTGCCCATTGCTCTAAAAATTACAGCACCCCGCTTCAATAATTATCGCCCCTACTTCCTCGCTGGCATCAACCCTATGTACGACCTCACAGCAGGGAAGCACACACTTTTGCGCACCAACAAGTCGAACATGATGTTGGAACTTGGCTTGGGATGCGACTTTTATTTGCCTTTCTTCAAGCTGATTCCTGAACTCAAGTTCAGCTTTGGTTTGAGCAACATCCTTGACAAGAAACGCCCCGACCTCACCGATGCGACACAGCTCATCTACACGAAAAGCGTTGATGAGGCTAAAAGTAATATGGTCACTCTGACTTTCTATTTTGAATAAATCCAAAGAAAAACTTTTGGAGGATGAAATCACTTCAACGCACTGATATTCAATTCTTGGAACTCCTCAAAGCAGGTCTCTGGGGGACAGTTCCTAATGCTGCTCTCTTTGAAGGCGAAACAGATTGGGACGCGATTGTTTTGCAAGCCCGCCGACAGGCGGTTAGCCCAATTGTCTTTGATGGGCTTGAGCGCTTGTCGAAAGAATTGCACCCTGCACAGCAATTGAAATTTCAGTGGTATGGCGATGTCGTGCAAGCGGAGCGACAAAATGCTTTGCTGAATAAGACGGTTGTGAAGCTTGTGGAGCGATTTTCTGCAATAGGGCTTACAGGTGTCATTATCAAAGGGCAGAGCTTGACGCGCTATTATCGTCAGCCCGAACACCGCATACCGGGAGACATAGACATCTATTTCAAAGAAGGCTATATGAAAGCCAATGAGCAGGCGCAGAAATGGACTTCTCAGATTTATGAAAGAGATATTGTAGAACAAGAATGGCGACATCAGTTTTGCTACACACTCCCTAATGGTGTCATTGTTGAAAACCACAAAGAATGTGCGCTCTATTTCTCACGCAAGCGCATGGCCACGTGGAAAGAAATAGAGCATCTGACAATGGGAGATAGCGTTCATACTTTTCCTATCGGCGATGTGGCAATTCCAACACTTAGTCCAACGCTGAATGCCATCTTCGTATTTCAACACCTTCTGAGGCATTTGCTCTTCTTCGGTGTTGGGTTTCGCCAAGTGTGTGATTGGGTGCTTCTTTTTAAGCATGAGTTGCCGAATATCGACTTGCCTTTATTTTTAGAAAGCATAGATCGTTTAGAACTGCGCCGTTCGATGACCGCCTTAACATTACTGGCAGAACAATACTTAGGCATAGAGAAAGGACTTTTCCCTTTCGATACTTTAGGCGAAAAAGTGCAAGAAGATGCAACAATTATGCTTAACGAACTTCTTGCAATGGGAAATTTTGGACATGATACAACGTTGTCGAAAGATAAAGAGAGTGGAAGTCTTATTCGGAAGTTGAACGCTTACGGGCTATTGTTCAAAAGGATCTTTCTTGTTTCTCGTTTCGGATCTCGAGAAGTGTTTGGAATAGTGCGTAACACCATAGAAATCTACTGCAAAAAGTGTTTTCGTTCTTTGAAGAACAGATGTGGAAAGACAACTCGATAAGATAAGATCTTTGTTGGTAATGAGGGCGTTTAGCTTGAATTAAACTGCAAAGAAAGAGTAAAGCAAGAAGTCTTCCCTTTGTGTAAATCTTAAAGGTGGTTCTACTTCTGGCTCTTTTGAGACTTCTCTAAAGTAAACAAAATGGGGGCGATAACCATAGCTTGCGGTTATCGCTCCCATCTTACTTTATAGGAAACTGCTTTAACGTTCTTCTTGAGTACAAAGAAAAGCCTACACTATATTCAGAGATAGTGTAGGCTTTAGGAGTGCTTTGAAGCTCTTATTATGAAATAGCTACCTTGCGAACGACCTTGCCGATGCGGAAAATATAGATGCCACGATTGAGATTGAATG
>JALFTM010000193.1 GCA_022788345.1 Bacteroidales bacterium | reverse complement strand
GCGCAGAAGAACCCCAAGAGGTATAGTCCCAAGCCCATCAAACTGCTGAACCAAAAGACGGCGTTATAATCGGCTGACGTGGCTTCCTCTTTTTGGTTGAGAGCGGAGATGAAACCGCCCTCTTGTAAGATGCTCGCAAAGCTGGAGAAAATACCCAGCAAGGCCACCAAACCATACTCTGCCGGCAAAAGCAAATTGGCCAATATGATGCCGAAAGCGAAGTTGAAGACCTGCATCAGCCCGCTATTGATGCCTCCCCACAACAAGCCCTTTGCTGTTTTTCTTTTAAGCGATTGTGGTTGCGGATCAGCCAAAGCGTCTGTGGCGTTCATTTGTTCAGACATAACGAAACGTTTTCTTTTGTCCACAAAGTTACATATTCTACTTGAAACATACGTTTTGTTCTCTTTGATGCGTGTTGCAAAGTTTAACGCTTGGTGTGATTAAATAACTTTTGAGGCTTTCCGTGAAAAGCGACATCCGCCACTGGTTTTAAGAGCAAGAACACTTGTTTGTTCAATCTGCGCTTGGTCTTTGAGCAAGTTGCGCTTGGAAAAAAGCTTTCCCTAAGGCGAAATCATCTGATTAAAGCCACAAAAAAGCGCAATCGTGGCAGTTGGTGACCACAATTGCGCTCTGTGCTACTGCAAAGATAGTGCGTCACGTTCCAAATTGCAAGTCGAGGTGTTTTAAGATATAAAGAACAGACAAAAACAGAGGTGCGATGAAGGCTTCTGTCGAGGAAACAGAACGGCGTATTCTGCGTATTGTTCCGAAGGCCAATAAGGACAGGTATTAGAAAGGGAGACCACAGCAGGGACATCGAACACCTCTCATAGTTTCAAAGGCATCGACATCAGAAGAAATCATGGTCTCGACAACGGCTATCTCGTAGTTTCTTCTTAAATTTGTAGCATAGAAAATACTTACTTTTAGGACATTAAAGGTCAGTGAAGAAGTCTTGAAAGCTTCTGCCTCGCTCGCCGATGTGCCTCAACTTCCTTATGCAAGCTTTCCACAGCCCCTGTTAGAATGAAACGTATTCTTTTACTCTTCGCCGTTTTCGGAACATTTTTTGGAACGATGGCCGCACAAAAAACAGAAGCCACGCCCAAAACGAAATCAGTATTGCTCTTCGGTTATGCCACGAGTTTCAAAGACTCTGTGGTCTATCTCACCACGCCCCAGTCCCTTCCTGTCGCTGACATAAAGAACGGTGCGGAAGCACGCGCACCATATACCCTACAATGGACCAGCTACATGAACGCACGGGCAGATGTGCAGCATCCTGTTTGTGTCCTTTTCCAAGTGGAGAAAGAAAAAGAGGCGGAAAAACAATTGGCACGCCTCAAACGCAGAGCCACTAAAGAGGGATTTAAGCGCATCGTAGAGGTGCAACCCGACGAATTTAGTTTCCTTGTCGTAACCCCTACGCCAGCAACTTCGAGCACTTCGACTCAAGAAACATCAGAGCCTGTCACGAACTCCGAGCAACCCTAAGGGGATGGCACGTTGCTAATCGCTAAAGATGACATGCTTTATTCAGACATTCTCAACCTCTCATCGCTATGACACTTCACTTCAAAGTGGCCGATGCCCATTATAAGGTGGTTTTCAAAGACGAAGACTACGATGGTCGTCAGTTTCTCTCATCTTCTCGCCCTTTCTATGTAAAGAACTACGAAGGCCCTGTGATGTTCGCCCTTACGGTGCAACACAACTTGGTCAGCGCCACTCCGTGTGGCGAAGAGATTGGGCAGTTCAACTGTGGTGGAGCAGTTCATGGCGTTTATCGCACAGAAGCAGGGTATAAGTTCTTGATACGCGATTTCAATGGCGACATTGCTTGTGCTTTCACTGCGACCAACGATTTTACGCACTGCGAGGCCTCTCTCTTTGGCGATGAGGCGAAAAAGCGCTATGGCATCAACAATGCGCTGATGATAACATTCGCTTTTGCAGGTGCTTACCACAACATTTTGCTCATCCACTCCTCTGTGACCATGTTGGAGGGGAAAGGTTATCTCTTCCTCGGTGTCAGTGGCACAGGCAAGAGTACCCACTCGCAACTTTGGCTCAAACACTTTCCCGGCGCTGAACTCTTGAATGACGATAACCCGGCCATCCGCATCATGAATGGCGAAGCCCGTGTTTATGGTTCGCCTTGGAGCGGAAAAACGCCTTGCTACCGCAACCTTGAAGTACCCATTGGAGCGTTTGTGCAACTGCGACAAGCACCCGAAAACGTCATCCGCCGAGAACGTCCCTTATTGGCCTTTGGGCACATCTTCTCCTCTTGCTCTACAATGATTTGGGACAAGGCCTCTTACAAGGCGATTTGCGACACGGTCACCAGCATCGTCAGCTCCATTCCCATCTACTTCCTCGATTGCCGTGCCGATGAGGAAGCCGCACAACTATCGCACAGTACCATCACACAATGACCTGCCCGCAAGCAAATAGCAGTCACACGCCACACGCCGATAGCGACTCGCACAGTAGCCACACTTTCCCCCACTCCCTCTCTACAAGGAAGCCACAGACGAAAGAGATTCCCAATGAAATCATCATTCCGCAGGTAAAAGCTTTTCTTGATGAAGGACGCACGGTGACGCTTGCTGTGAAAGGGAAAAGTATGCGCCCGTTTCTCGAAGGCGGTCGTGATGCTGTGGTTATTGCCCCAGTGCGTGCACCTTTGGCTGTAGGTGATGTCATCTTGGCTGAAGTGAGCCCTCAGCAGTACATGCTACACCGCATTATCGCTTTGGAGGGTGACATGGTGACGATGAAAGGCGATGGCAATCTTGAACAAACGGAAACTTTCGAGCGCCAACACGTCATCGGACTCATTATTGGTTTCCAACGCAAAGGGCGTGCAAAAATAGATTTGGTAACTGGACGAAAATGGCGGCTCTACTCCAAAGTGTGGCGCTGGCTCACGCCCTTTCGGCGCATCCTCTTAGGATTGCACCGCCATATATGGTTGCGCTATTTTGCCCACGATTATTTTCTTCATCCCAAGCAGTAGCCCTTTCTTCAGCTCTGCTTTCAACACTCTCTTATCCCGCTCACAACAAGTCTTTATTGCAGTATGAAATACAAAAAGAATAACTTTGAATTGCGCAACATCTGTGGCGAGTTTGCCCTTATCGCACAAGGTGTGGAACATGTCGACTTTGGGAAAATGATTGCCCTTAACGAGACAGCCGCTTTCATTTGGGAGCACCTTCCCGAAGAACCATTTGAAGTAAATCCCATCGCCGAGTTGCTACTTGCCGAATACGAGGATGTCGACTTGGCCACAGCCACAGCCGACGTAGAAGAGCTTTTCCGTCTGTGGGTCGATGGTGGTGTGCTCACCGCTTGCTAAAGAAAAGCATCGAAACAGCTTTCCACGACAACGCCCTGTTGCTTCAAGAAACAACAGGGCGTTGTCGTGCGATATTGAGTAGGCAGGACATTAACGCATGTCGGTCATGCTGTATGCGAAAGTAGGGTGGCTATTCTTTCACAAAGGCCATGCAAGCCCAGCGGTCACGGTCGCGACAGCGCAAGAGACGCAGGCCATGTTGCTTAGCTGCTTTTTCCAAGAGAGGTGTGTCGTCTACAAAGAAGCCACTCATAAAGATGGTTGCACCAGAGCGCATCACCGCTACATAATGGGCCATGTCGTGGAGCAAAATGTTGCGGTTGATGTTTGCTAAAACGATATCGAAAGGCTTCTCATTCACCAAGGCAGATGCGTCGCCTAAGCGCACTTCGATGTTGTCCAAGCCGTTTAGCTCAATGTTTTCCTTTGAGTTTTCGACGCACCACTCGTCATAGTCTATTGCCAAAACTTCGCGTGCACCGCGTTGGCTTGCAAGAATGGCGAGGATGCTTGTGCCACACCCCATGTCAAGCACACGTTTCCCCGCCAAGTCTGTAGCTAAAATTTCGGAGAGCATCTGCGAGGTGGTGGCGTGGTGTCCTGTGCCAAAAGACATGCGAGGATTGATAAGAATTCGGTATTCTGCATCGGGCACTTCTTTATGAAATGTGCTGGCGACAACGCAACGACCATCGACCAAAAGGGGCTGAAAGTAATTCTTCTCCCACTCCTCGTTCCAGTTCTTATCGGGCATTTCCGTTTGGGTGTAGGTCACGGTTGTGTCGGGCATGGGAAAGTTTTCCAAAGCCGCTTCCAAAGCTTCTGCATCCGCATCGGATTGTTTGATGTAGGCCAACAACGGGTTGCAACCACTCTCTGTTGGCACAAAACTATCGAACCCCACTTCTGCTAAGACGGCTGAAAGTACATCTTGAGCATCTACAGAAGAGGGAGAAAGGGTGAAGGTATATTCGTAATACTTCATCTTGAAGATTTAGCGTTTGAAGAAATTGCGTACGCTACGCATACGTTTGTACACGCGATAGAGTGTCCAAAGCGTGCTGGCTGTTGCCATTCCTTTGTTCATGTAGAAAGACACTTGTTCGGCCTTTGAACTTGATGGCGAAGGCTGTGTCAGACGATTTACGGAGTATTTTAGCTCAGCCTTGGCCTGTGCGATTTCTTTTTCTAACCGCATCATTTCTATACGCCAGTTAGTGATATTGTGAGGGCGGTGCGTTTGCATATTTAAGCGTGTGGGTAAGAGAAGTTAAAGTGTGGGGTCGTCGTTGAGATTGCTGTCATCGTCCAGCATGATTGTACCAATGATGCTACTCAAAGGCACTGTGATCAGAGGATGGCGTAGCAGTACTACGAGGGCTGACAGGAGGAGGTAGAAGCCCGTAACGATGAGGAAAGCCCATACAGATCCTAACGCCGAGGACAGCCAAATGAAGATGGCGATGGAGCCAACTACGAGTCCAAGGAAGAGGAAGAGCACGACAAAAAAGGCAACTGCCAAGACAGAGAGTAATTGTGTGAGGCGGGTCACGCTGTCCAGCTTGAAATGACGCAGACGGAGTTCCACCAAGCGTTTCGTGTCAGTAACAATTTTGCTTACTAACTCTACATTTCGGTCATTTGCGAACACAGGCAAGAAAGTCTAATGGTGAGACATGGCCTACGGCAGAGCGTCGCAGGACAATAATATAAAAGAAGAATGCGCCCACCCCATAAGCGAGGCAGGCGCCAAAGGGGCTATTGCAGTGTGCAGTTGGTAGCGTTTATTGTGCGTTAGCACCAAGCTCTTCTGCGATGTCGTCCACAAGGCCATCCATGTCCTCGCGGCTCAAACGAATGCCTCGCTTGCGCAAAGCATCAGCGATACGTACACGGGTGTCTTCTCCCTTTTCAGGAGCAAAAAGAACGCCACAAGCAGCACCAACAGCTGCACCGCCTACAAAGGCCAAGAGAATGTTCAAAGCTTTCATACCTTCATTGTTTAATTGTTCAACACTTCAAATTTACTCCTTTCTTTTGAATTTTACCCTGCAAAAGCAGAAAAGTTTTATCACTTAGCGTTGTTTAACGCTTAGATATCCCTCTTTCTTCAACAAGAATGCGTATATTTGCCACACAACAATCGCGTGGAGGTGTCGCCTCCCTATTCCGAGAACCCAAAAAACTCATCTTTGACAATGAAGAAACATCTCTTTTTCGCCCTGACTATCTGTTCAGCCGTAGCTCTCACCGCTTGCAAATCACAAGAAAGTGCCTATAAGCAAGCCTATGAACGTGCCAAAGCACAAGCTGCCGAAACGAACACAACGGCTGTTGCCGTTGCTGCAACAACGCCCACTACTCCTACAGAGACTGTGACAGTGACTCCTGTGACCACTGCGCCTGCCGATCATAGCGATGTGCGCACCATCAGTGGCGGATATAGTGTTGTCAATGGCGCTGCACTGAAGACGTACAGCGTGGTGGTAGGTAGCTTCATCAACCAAGTCAATGCTGAAGCCCTTCTCAACCGTCTGAAAGCAGAGGGCAACGATGCGCGCATCATCAAGACGAATGAGACTATCAATGG
>JALFTM010000192.1 GCA_022788345.1 Bacteroidales bacterium | reverse complement strand
CCGGGTCGTATGGGGTTTCACTCAGAAACATTCTATACGCGCACCAATCCTTATGGTCGCTTGGCCAAGCGCACCATCGGCGCACTTTATGAAGGAAAAGATGAAGCAAAGGTGGGATTGGAGCTTGGCCTCGATTCCATCTTGCGTGGTAAAGATGGCGAGAAGCGCATGGAGAAAGTGCGTAATGCCTATCTGCCCACCATAACCAAGCCTGCTGTCGATGGCTATGATGTGAAGACGACCCTCAATGTGAAGATGCAAGACATTGTGGAAAAGATGCTCACAGAGAAAGTGAAAGAGGTGGAAGCCAATTATGGTATTTGCATCCTTATGGAAGTGAAAACAGGGGACGTTAAAGCCATTAGTACCATTGAGCGAAACCCAGAGACAGGCGCTTGCTATGAGGGCGCCAACTATGCTGTGAGCCAGCTCATGGAGCCGGGGTCTGTGTTCAAGCCCATCAGTTTCTTAGTGGCCATGGACGAAGGCAAGTTGTCAAAAAATGACTCCTATAATGTAGGTGGCGGTATTAAGGAAATGTATGGACGAAAGATGCGTGATGCCGACTGGAAAAGCGGTGGTTCTGGTTTTCTGACCGTTCCACAGATGCTCGCCCGTTCCTCCAATGTTGGTGTGGCCACGATGATTGACCGCGCCTATCGCAATAACACCAAAGCCTTTGCCGATGGCGTGCGGCGCACGGGTCTGTTGTCCGACTATCATATCCCTATTCCAGGAGCTGCCAGACCTCGCATTCCTGCCCTTGATCCGGGCAAAGGCGTAGGACACCATGTGGATCTTTGCTGGATGAGTATCGGCTATGTGACCCAGTTCCCACCCATCTACACCCTTTCGTTCTATAATGCCGTTGCCAATGGTGGTAAGTTGGTTCGCCCACGCTTCTACACAGCGAAGATGAAAGGAGGGGAAGTCGTGGAAGAATATCCCGTAGTGACGGTTAAGGAGCAGATAGCCAAGCCTGAAGTTGTGCGAGATTTGCAAGATATGTTGCGTGGCGTTGTGACCTCTGGTTATGGTCGCCGTGCAGACTCTCGCTATTTCTCTGTTGCAGGTAAGACGGGTACGGCACAGGTGTGGACAAAAGCTGGACGAACCTCCGAATATCTTGTTTCTTTTGCAGGCTATTTCCCTGCCGATGCTCCAGAATACTCTATGATAGTCTGTTTGCGCAAGTCTGGAGGGGCATCTGGTGGTGGCATGTGCGCCCCCGTGTTTCGCCGCATTGCTGAAAGCGTGATGGCATTGCGCAAGAACACCAATTATGCACAAGCCAAGGACAGCGTTAATACGCTGCTACCGATGGTAAGCGCAGGCAATCTGTTGGAGAGTTTCAATGTGTTGCGCCTTTTGGGGGTGCCACACGTTTCCGCAGGTGTGCCACAAGGTAGTGGACTTGTATGGGGACAAGGACAGACAACGCACACAGGCATCAATTTCCGCACAGAAAACCACGCCACAAACATTGTACCCGATTTGCGTGGCTACGGATTGCGTGATGCCATTTACCGCTTAGAACTCTTAGGACTCAAAGTCAAGTCCCGTGGTATCGGTTTGGTGACGGCTCAAAGTCTGCAACCGGGCTATCGCTATCGTCGTGGCGAGACCATGGTGCTGACTCTCGGACATGCGAAACCAGACACCACTTTGTCGAAACCTGTCGCAGTGCCTGTAAAGGCAGGAATAGTAGCATCGAAGCCTGTGCCTGCGCAGCCAAAGCCTGTGCCTGCGCAACCGAAGAAAACGTCGGAAAAGCCAAAGCCAGCTTCAGTAGCCACAACTTCCACTTCGGCAAAATCAAAAGAGAAGCCGAAGCCATCGTCTAAGCCCACTGCGCCTAAGAAGCCAGCTACATCCTCATCGCAAACGCCTGCCTTGAGTAAGAAAAAGCCCACTTCGTCCTCTGCTTCGACACCGAAAAGCGTGGCAAATAAGCCCACGACAACGAGTAAGAAGTCAAAGAAAACAAACTCCTAAGACGCATCTATTTCCCCCCTCTATTACACAAAATTAAATACACGCAATATGAACCTTTCGGAAGTGTTGAAAAAAGTCGCAGTGCTGGACGTTGTCGGCACGCTCGACATAGACATTACAGGTGTCAATATGGATTCTCGCCTCATTGAGGCTGGGCAACTCTTTGTGGCCGTTGTTGGCACACAAGCCGATGGGCATGCCTACATCGAGAAAGCCATCTCACAAGGTGCTCGTGCCATCGTGCAGAGCCAACCTCTGCCCATTACGCCAGTGGATGGTGTGACCTATATCCTTGTTGCAGATACGGAAGATGCAGTGGGCAAAGTGGCCACGCAGTTCTATGGCGATCCCTCTCGCCATCTTCGTTTGGTGGGCGTGACGGGCACAAATGGCAAAACTACAATCGCCACCGTTCTGTATCAACTCTTCCGTGGCTTGGGCTATCGCACAGGCCTCTGTTCTACGGTGTGCAATTATATAGACGACCGCATGATAGAGGCATCGCACACCACCCCCGACCCCATTACACTCAATCGCCTCTTGGCCGAGATGGTTGAGGCTGGTTGCGAATACGCATTCATGGAATGTTCATCGCATGCCATACAACAGAAGCGCATAGGCGGACTGACCTTTGCAGGCGGTGCATTTACAAACTTGACACGCGACCACCTCGATTACCACAAGACATTCGAGGCCTATCGTGATGCCAAGAAAGCCTTTTTCGATAACCTTCCCAAAGAGGCTTTCGCTATTACGAACGTCGATGACAAGAATGGGCGTGTCATGGTACAGAATTGCAAGGCCACCATCAAGACTTACAGCACCCGTGCTGTTGCCGATTATAAAGGCTCTATCGTAGAAGAGAGCATTGAAGGCATGCTCCTTGATATTGACGATGTGGAGGTGAGCGTTCGCTTCGTTGGTCGTTTCAATGTG
>JALFTM010000191.1 GCA_022788345.1 Bacteroidales bacterium | reverse complement strand
AAAAGTGTCGCCATCTGCTCGTGCCACATCCATGGCACGTTGCATCACAGCGTTGGCCTCACGATCGAGGTAAGGTTCACCCCCAGATACACGGGGCATACTTGCCAGTTGGCTCTCCACTGCTGTGACCAACATTTTCTCATTCACTCCGAGCTTGCCCAAGAGATATTGCGTCACATTCTCGCCAGCTTCCAACACCCCTGCCAGCAGATGGGTAGGTGTGATGGCTTGTTGGCCACCTGCTTTGGCACGATCAACGGCCTTTTGCACGGCCTCTTGTGCCTTAATGGTAAAATTGTTGAAGTTCATATCGTTGTTTTTTTATTGATTACAAATGGACTTGTCTGCGTATCTCATCTCACAAGCTCTGTGCCTATGATCTTTCTCTTGCAGACACTTTCCTTTACTCAAAGTGTTTGCCAAACCCCGAAACACGCCATTTTGTCTGAAAACCAAGCCAAAACAACGCGAGATACAGACAAAAAGTCAGACGCCCCTTTGATTTTACCCCCTTCCTACCCTCTGCACACTTTCTTCTTATCGCCTTGACACATCTCCACACCCCCAAACAAGCCTTTCCCTGCTCTCCACTTTTGACATATAGCCGTGGTATGCAACCACTGTGGCATTCATCCCTTCTCAGTTTCTACATTATCTTTAACTTTATCCAACAATCTTTATCCCGAAGCAGTCACCCACCCTTCTTCTCTGCAATGACAAAACACACAGCAAGCCCACTTGTTTGCTCGCCCTGCGCCTCTCGTTTTCCCGCCTTGCGCTTCCTAAAACCATCGCTCAAAGCCCAAAACAAGGGGTGATAGGCCATTTTCAACCTATCACCCCTTGAGCTTATTGCAAAAATACAACATTCACAGCCCCTTTGCAAATCCTCTTGTTTGAAAACCTAAAAGACAGACAACAGACTACACTAATAAAAGAAAACACATCCGCCAATAACATTTTATAACTATATCTTCACCCACTTTCTCGATAAGTAAGAAAAAATGAATAGTACCACTTGCACAATCATAAAATAATCTCTATATTTGCAAGGCAAACATTACAATCTTTGTTTATGCGAAAAATTACATCTTTCTTATTTCTCTGCTTGATGCTCTTGGGGATAGCCATTCCTCAAGATGCCTTAGCCACGCAGGCGGATGTTAACACCATCCTCTCGTCGGGAGGTTTCTTCCGCCTCAAGAATCGTGGCTCCAGTCGCTATATGACTGAAAATTATATCAGTCATGGCCTCACTGGCATGAACAAAATCACAACAGCCGACAGCTTGCGTCAAATTTGGATTTTACATCCAATGGGAGGTGGTGCTTTCCGCCTTCGCAATGCCTATACAGGCCGATACATCAACACCACAGATGGCAACCCCATCGTCACGGTACCTGAAGCCTCCATCTACTATATTAAGTATAGTGCGATGAACACAACGTCCTCTTCGTTTGTGACCATCTCTTGGGCACCAGATTTCAGTGGCAACAAGTGTTTGAACCAAAATTTCAGTTCCTCCAACATTCTCGGCTGGAAGGCCAATGCTCCCGGCCAAGTGGACAACTACTCCGACTGGTCGTTCGAAAGGGTCAATGGCCTCACAGAAGCAACGATCCGTACACAGATCGACAAGTATCTCAAGGCCGTCACACCAACAAATGGCCAGTATGTACGCATCGCCAATGTAGCTTATGGCACTGTGATTTCTGAATCCATGTCCAGCAAAACGTTGAGTTGCTTCCCCGAATCCGCCACAGACTACACACAAGTGTGGCAAGTGTTGCAAACCACCAATGGCAACTGGCAGTTCAAGAACGTAGTGACAGACCGCATCATCGTTAAACAAAACGGTGCTACGTCTACACAATATACCACGACAGCACCCAGTAGCTCAGCTTTCATCCTCGGTAATGGTTTGGACGCTTACATCACAGACTATGTCATCGGCGATGGTTCAACCAATGTGGGCCTCCACTGCGACCGACAAGGCAAAGTCGTAGGTTGGTACAACGATGCTCCGACGACTAACTGGATTTTCAAGACCGCAACAATCGACCAAGAGGCCTTGAACGCACAGCGTGAGGAAAGTCAAGCACAGGCCTTCTACCAATTGGGCTATAATGTACTTCGCGCACGCACCAGCTTGCGCAACCTCTTCAAGGACGATGCTTGCACTGTGTTGAAAGACGAGATACAAGCCCTCTCTAACGACTCTCTCGTGCGTCTTATGTCTAAGGTAACAACAGGCTACACTACTGTGGCCTTACCTCAAAACCTCCAAGACATCGTTCTCAAAGTAAAGAATAACACATGGGGCAAATGGGAAAAGGAATTCCGCATCCATAGCTACAACGCTTACTCCAACCATAACGTTTGGAACGGACAAAACTATATTTATAGTGGCTATCCTTTCTCTCCTCAAACCAACCCCACAGGCATCAGCGTAAAGCGCGGTCGTAGCCTCCTTGTATTCCTCGGAGCTGACGTACCAGCTGGCGCAACCATCAACCTCATGATCACTCCAGGTCAAGACGTTAATGGCACATCCACTCCCCTCGTTCGTGGTCTCAACTATGTACCAGTGTCCGACGATGGCCATGCTTTCGTAAGCTACACCATCACCAGCCCCAACTCTAAACTCGTTGACTTCGACACTATCCCCGTACACATCGAAGGTGGATACGTAAATGGTGTATTCGATATCACACGTGGCCACAAAAATGCCGACTGGTTAAAGATGCTTGAAGATGGCTTGTTCACTGATGAAGTGACACACCTCAAGTCAAAGTATATCCAGTTCAATATGCTTACCAAGGGTCTGAAAGGCATCAACCCAACAGAACAATTTACACAAATTGACACTGATGGCACGCCTAAGGCTCTCGAAGGTGTACTCCTCCGTTGGGATCAAATCATTGAACGGACGCGTAGCGTAATGGGCATCGAAAAGTTTGCCCCCTACTTCAACTGTATGTTCTCCGCCTCTTCCAGCTCTCAAGGCAACCCTTACGCAACAAGCTGGGGTACTTATTATCCAGGCGTAGGAGACTACATGAGCTATAACGGCATCACTTTTGGTTGGGAAAATAACGAAGGAGCAAACCTTTGGGTAATCGCTCACGAAAATGGTCACCTCCATCAAAACGCCATTAACTTGGCAGGCGACACAGAGGTTTCCGTAAACTTCTTCTCTCAATTCTGCACTTGGTTGCAAGGCTCTAACGTAGGTCGTGGTCGTCCTTGGTCAAACACTGCCAACTCTTTCCATAAGGGGCAGTTCTACCACAACTATGACCTTTGGCAACGCAGTCGCATGTACTTCCAGCTTTGGCTCTACTTCCACGAGATGAGACACAAGACCGACTTCTATCCCAAACTCTTTGAAAAGTTGCGTCAAGATCCTTTGTTGCGCTCTGGTGATAGAAACAACCCATACAGCGGTACGGTCAACTTCTTGAAGTTTGCCAAATACGCTTGCGACGCAGCAGAAGAAGATCTCAGCGAATTCTTCCAATTCTATGGTTTCTTCGTACCTCTCAACAACTACGAAGTAGGCGACTACAGCAACTCTTACTTCACCACAACGCAAGCAGACATCGATGCTGCCATTGCTTACATGAAGAAGTATCCTAAGGCCAACAAGAGCCTCATGTTCATCGATGAGCGTATCCGCAAGTCGCCAGCCATACACCCCGGCGCAAGTGCAGGCCAAATGCGCTTCGGAACTTCTCCTGATGCCTCACCGGGCGTAGCCTCTGAGGTTGGTGAAGTAGGTATGTACTCTGACTTCGTAGACAATCCCGAATACCAGCCCTACACTTTCACGGTTTCAGAAACAGGCAGAGTATCTATCAATGCCTCTTCTGGTAGAGGCGCAGTAGGCTTCAAAGTTTACGACGCTAACGGCAAGTTCGTTTACGCAGCGAACACTTACAACTTCACAGTGCCTTCACAATATCTTGCCAGTGGCTATACCATCATGGTAGCCTTGGGCGATGGAACGCAAAGACCTCTGGACTCCAACGTAACAGGTATTGACAACGCCACTGTTGAAGCTCCATCTACCGAAAAGGTGTATGACCTCACAGGACGTCAAACACAAGTTGGCGCAAAAGGTGTTTACATCATCAATGGTAAGCGTGTTATTCGCTAAATAGTAACATCTTCAACAAAAGGGGACGCAACTCATGTTGCGTCCCCTTTTGTTTGTCCATCTGCCAATTCTTTCGTAACTTCGCCCTCGTAATCCAAACCTATTAAATTATGGAACTGACGAAGAAACTTCTTGCAGAGAAGCTCCTCGCCGTAAAGGCCGTAAAGGTGCAACCCG
>JALFTM010000190.1 GCA_022788345.1 Bacteroidales bacterium | reverse complement strand
AGAAAAAAATCCAAGCCTTGGCGGAAAAATTGCAAGCCTTGGCGGAAATGACCCTGCGGAAGCTACCATGGTGTTTGACAGCCAAGAGTGATTGCGCCCCGATATTCTGTGGCGCAGTGGCCGTTGTTCATTTCAAAGCATGTGTTTGTGGCACTTATTTCTCTTCTTCAGAAAAAGATAAGTTCCAACCATGTTCGTTGTGGTAAATCATTTGTTTTGTCATGCCACCATCGATGCAAATGTTCTCGCCTGTGATGAAGCCTGCTTTTTCGGAGCAGAGGAAGAGCACCATGTGGGCAATGTCCATGGGATGGCCCACACGACCTACAGGGTGCTGAAGAGCATCAGCTCCTTCATAGACAACAGATTCGGTATCAATCCATCCGGGAGAAATCGCATTGACACGCGCCCGACCAGCAAGACTGATGGCAAGGGCGTGGGTCAGGGCAGAGATGCCTCCTTTGGCCGCTGTGTAACTCTCGGTTTGCGACATACTCATCTTCTCGCGCGAGGAGGATATATTGACGATGCTTGCCCCCGGACGCAGGTGGTCTTTCAGTAGTTTGACCAAATAGAAAGGGGCAGTGACCCCCACTCGGAGGGCCTCTTCAAAAGCTTCGTACGAGCAGGTATCTATGCCTTGCATTGCTGGCGTAGCGTTGTTGATAATGGCATCGACATGGCCATATTTTTCAACGACAGTTTTGGCGAAGACTTCCAAGACTTCTTTCTTGGCAATGTCGCCCACAAAGTGAGATCCACGTTGTTTGTCGATAACGCACACTTGTGCGCCTTGTTGGCGAAATGCGTTGGCTACACATTGGCCGATGCCTTGCGCACCGCCAGTGACGATGATAACTTTGTCTGCAAACTCGTTCATAGGCTGTTTATATTAGGTGCAAATATAGTGGATGTTCGGCATCTGAGAGAGAAAAAGGAGGGATAGTTGCTGATACGGCAAAAAGTAAAGGAGCAACAATCGACAAAATTGTTGCTCCTTGAATGTAGTCTAAAGGAAGCCTTAGAAACTAATTTTATTGTTGGGAATGATGGCATTGAAGTCGGTCAACACTTCCATAGGCTTGTTCTTCGTGTTCTTGTTCGTGATTTCGTTGAGCTGTTCCTTGGTGCGGTTGAACGTGGGAGTCATCTCAACGAGAGAGATAACCTCTTCGTTGCCCAAATCTTCTGGTGAGAAAAGATAAATCTTCGGACGACGGCGGGTTTCGCCCGGCTGTTTGGTGTTGCCGTAATACTTCTCTCGGCGCTCTGTTCTTGCCTCTTCATCGGCTTCCATGCGCTCGGCGATGCCCGGAGCAGCCTCTGGACCGAAACCTGTGGCAAGGATGGTGACTTTGACTTTTGCACCGAGTTCGGGATCGTACGTATAGCCCCATTTGTTTTGGGAGTTGCGTCCGAGCTTGGACATGAAGGCATGCACTTCGTTCATCTCCTCCATGGTTACGGCTGTCTCTTCCGTGTTGTTGAATGCCAAGCAGAGGAGCACTTTCTTAGACTTGTAGAAGTCGTTGCTGTTGAGCAAAGGAGAATTGAGTGCCTCTTCAATGGCTTTCGACATACGTCCTTCGCCTTCGCCGTAGCCAGAGGACATGATGGCCACGCCACCATCTTTGAGCACGGTACGCGCATCTTCGAAGTCGAGATTGATGTCGCCTTTCATGGTGACAATCTCTGCGATGCTATGAGCAGCGATGCTGAGGGTGTCGTCTGCCCGCTTGAAAGCGTTGGGCATAGAAAGGTCGCGGTACACTTCACGAAGACGCTCATTGTTGATAACGAGCAGAGCATCTACTTCCTTGGCAATGGCTTCCACACCGTCCAAGGCTTGGTCAATGCGGGGCTCTCCTTCAAAGAGGAAGGGGATAGTGACAATGCCCACAGTGAGGATGCCACGGCTTTTGGCTTCGTGGGCAATGACAGGAGCTGCACCAGTACCTGTGCCGCCACCCATACCTGCGGTGATGAAGACCATCTTCGTGCCATCGTCGAAGAGGGCACGGATGGCATCCATGCTGTATTCAGCAGCTTCGCGGGCCTTGGCTGGCACACTACCCGCACCGAGGCCATCGGGACCAAGCTGGATGCGACAAGGCACGGGCGATTGGGAAAGGGCCTTGCTGTCGGTGTTACAAACAACAAAGTTCACCTCGTGAAAGCCTTCGAGGTACATGTGGTTGACAGCGTTGCCACCGCCACCGCCCACGCCAATCACTTTGATGATGCTGGGAGTGGTGGCTGTTTGGCCTACATATTCAATCATAGTCCCTGTAGAGGGATTCATTTCTTCTGACATAAGTGGTAATCTTTTTAGATGGGTTGCCCAAAGGTCACCCATGGTAATCAGTGTCTTCTTATTCTTCAGGGTCTTCAGAGAGCATCTCTGCTATTTTATTCCAGCCACGTTTTAGGAAGCCTACTGAGAACTTGCTGGACTTCTTGGGATTCTCTGGTTCAGCCGGTGTGGGCTCTTGGGGCGTAGCAGTAGGTGTGTCGTGTCCTGCGGGTGCTGTCGTCGATGTGATGGGAGGCATCGCAGGTTGCCCTGTGGCGTTGCCCGGAAAGACAGTTGTTGTTGAAGTCACTTCTTCTGCCGTCTTGGTGGTACTGGATCTGCCTTCGCCTGCATCCTCGATGCCTGAGAAAAGTTGGCCTTGCTGGTCAAGAGGACCATAGCAACAGTTGGCAGTATTCTTATCCAGCATAGAAATGACTGCATTGAAGGTCGCATTGCTGTTGAACTCTCCTTTGGCGCGCACTTGGATGGGAAGGTTTTGACGCACAATGACCTTGCTGTCTTTCGCAAACTCCTTGAAAGCACTCTCGATGCCTTTCATTTGCGACATCCCTCCCGTGAGGATAAAACCGCCCACCAAACTCTTGGTGCAACCCTCCTTGGCTTGGTTCTCCACGTTGGTGATGATCTCCTCCAAACGGGCTTGCGCTACGCTAAAGAATTCAGAGAAGCGCACTGTGCGCTTATCGGCAAAGACAATGTCGGAGTGATTTTCTACATCTGTAGGGTCCATTGCTGCTGCGATATACTTGCATTTGAGTGTCTCGGCCTCTTCTTCGGAAAGGTTGAAGACTGTGGCCAAGTCTCTGGTAATGTTTGCTCCGCCGAGAGGGAGCACCGCAAGGTGGCGCAGGAAGTTGTTGTTGTAAACGGCCACAGAGGTGGTCTCTGCGCCCATGTCTACGACTACGCAACCAGCACGGCGCTCTGGCTCATGGGTGAGGTCCATAGCGAGAGAAAGGATGCTAATGGGCGTGCCTGCAATGCCTATTTTTTCTTCTCGAAAGCACTCCAAAATTTGTGCGCGTGCCGAAGAAGCAGCGGTGACATTGAGATAGTTGCCCGTGATATGGCTGGCAATCATGCCGATAGGGTCGGCCTTGGTTTGTGTGTCGACCTTGTATTCTTGGGGGATAACTTCTAATATGTCGCTGTTCAAGGCACGTGCCTGCAAGTTCTCTCGCTTGAGCGACTCGATGGTTTCTTCTGTGATTTTTACGCTTTCGGCGAAGTCACGCTCAACCTTGTTGGCCACTGTGTGCATACCCATGCCACCAATGCCAACATAGACTTGGCCAACGGTCATCTTGAGCTGCTTCTCCAAACGCTCTTTCATGGATTTGATGAATTGTGTCATCTTGTCCACATTGTTGATGCGCCCTTTGCGGATGAAGTTGTTGGAAGGTTCTTGGAGGTAGGCCAAGATGTTGATGCCGCCGTCTGGTTCTTTGCGACCTGCCACTACGCTCACTTTGGAGGAGCCCAGCTCGATGGCCACTGTGAAGGTGTCGTTTGCTGCCATATCTATAAATCTGTATCTATATCCTTTTTGCAAATAATTTGATTGGTGTAGGCCACAGAAATCTCGGAGTATTTGTTCCAGCCGACCTGTGGCAAAACCTTCTCGTAGAAGGTGCGGAGACGTTGAAACTTTTCTGGAATTTCTTCTGCCTTTCCAAAGTGGATGAGTTGCGCACCCACGCGTGGCACAATGTCTATGCGCCCTTGTGCATCAATGTGCATCTGTTCCACTTGTGCCCGCCAAAGTTCGTCTTTAGCGATGAAGCGTGCCAAGGGAAGCAGTCGTTTTCTAACGAAGGCTTGGGATACTTCGCCTGTGACAATTGGGAGATCTGCGGCGTAGCCTTGTGGTTGCATCAGATCGCCTCGCTCATCGATGTAATAGTCTTCTCCGTTGTCCGCCATCACTCGCAGTAGAGGCAAGCGTTGCATCAGGATGATGTTGATGGTGCGACCGCCAGTTTTGTAGCAGGTTACTTCTTTCACAAAGCTACTTTTGCGGAGCGTTTCTTCGATGCGCAGACAAGAGATGCTGTCCATTTGTTGCCCGACCAAGCTGATGCGCCCTTTTTGAAGAAGTCGGGATACTTCAGAGGGGGTGATGAATACTGCGTGGGCACTATCGGCAATTGTCACTTTGACATCCTCGCACACACGGTTTGTGCGTCCATTTGCGAAGCTCACAAAGGCGAAACCAAGATAGATGGTTACGCCAAGGAGTAGCAGGAGTTTGAAGAGATTTTTCAAAGCAACAACAGTTTGTAGCGCGTAGGGGACGATTGTGTCCCACGCCTATTTAATGTATATAATATATAGCGTTTAGAGTTTCTTCTTGAGGAGATCGGCGAGCATGGGCACGTCCGTGTCCACATCGCCTGCGCCCAACACAACGAGCACATCCATATCCTCTTGCGCCACGATGGCTGGCAGTTCGGCACGGGTGGCCATGCGCTTCTTCACCGTGGGTGCTACGTGGTCGAAGATGAGCTGTGAGCTTACGCCCTCGATGGGCAATTCGCGTGCAGGATAGATGTCCAAGAGGATGAGTTCATCGAGGAGAGAAAGGCTCTCTGCAAACGCTTTATAAAAGTCGCGCGTGCGGCTGTAAAGATGGGGCTGGAAGATGGCTGTGAGCTTGCGCCCTGCAAACACTTCACGCAGGCTTTCGAGGCTTTTGCGTATCTCTTCGGGATGGTGGGCATAGTCGCTGAGGAAAACAATTTTGTCCGTCTTCAACTGAAAGTCGAAGCGACGATCGACGCCTCCAAAGGAAGCCATGCCAGTGCGTATTTCTTCGGCTGTTGCCCCAGCAATCTGTGCCAGTGCCATGGCGGCAATGCCATTTTCGATATTGACGCTCACTGGAACGCCCAGCTCTACGTTGGCGATGTTCTCAAAGGGAGAGACGAAGTCGAAGATGATGCGCCCCTCTCCGATGCGGATGTTTTCTGCGTGGAAGTCGCCTTCTGTGCGGGCATAATCGTAGCGACGCACTCCGTCTTGCAGGCTTTCTGTCATCTCCAAGCCACGATGCACCACGAGGGCACCATTTGGCGCAATGAGTGAGGTGTAGTAGCGAAAGCTCTCCAAGTAGGCTTCTTTGGTGCCGTAAATATCCAAGTGGTCGGGGTCGGTGGAGGTGATGACTGTGGCATAGGGGCGAAGCTCGTGGAAAGAGCGGTCGAATTCATCAGCTTCAATCACCACATAAGGGCTGTCCGTATTGAGCAGATAGTTTGTCCCATAGTTTTTTGTAATGCCACCCAAGAAAGCGTTACATCCTATATGACTTTGATGCAAGAGGTGTGCCAACATGGCCGAGGTGCTGGTTTTTCCGTGTGTGCCAGCGATGCAGAGACCTTTGCGCTCACGGGTGAGTTGTCCCAGTACATAGGCGCGTTTCTTGACCTCAAAGCCATTGTTGCGAAACCAAGCCAACTCTTTGTGGTCGGCTGGAATGGCTGGTGTGTACACCACGAGGGTGGTGTCGGGTTGGCGACAGGCGTCGGGGATGAGGTCGGGGTTGTCTTCAAAGTGCAAATCCGCACCCTCGCTGATGAGTGTGTCCGTGAGGGGCGATGGGGTCTTGTCGTAGCCAGCCACCGTGAGGCCAGAGCGGAGATAGTATCGCTCCAAGGCACTCATGCCGATGCCTCCAGCGCCAATGAAATATATGGATTTGATTTCTTGCATCTAATTTTTAGCTTATCGTATGGTTCGTTTAACAACAGACGTTTTCTCGCCACGGCATAGCTTGAGCAAGCTCATCTTTGCCCGCTTGGCTGAACGAAAACGTTGGAAAACGCTGTCACCCTTGCTCGGCCAATCGGATCACTTCGTCGGCAATCACACTGGCAGCATTGGGATGGGCGAGCGTCTTGATATTTTGCGAGAGTGAGTAGAGGAGACGTTTGTCCTGTACGGTGTTGATGGCGATGGGCAGGAGGGTGCGACGGGCTTCGTCGTCTTTGACATAGAGAGCGGCCTCTTTCTCCACGAGGGCGAGGGCGTTTTTGGTTTGATGGTCTTCTGCCACGTTGGGGGAGGGGACGAGCACCACGGGTTTGCCTAAGGCGCAAAACTCGCTGATGCTACCTGCTCCAGCGCGAGAAATGACCAAGTCGGCGGCAGCGTAGGCCATGTTCATGTCGCTGATGAAGTCCATCACCACGAGGTTGTCGGGCTGTTTGCGTTGCTTCAGCTCCTCGGCAATGGCCGTGCTGTAGTATTTGCCCGTTTGCCATACGAATTGCACCTTTGTTTGTTGGGCAATGAGCGAGAGGTTGCTCAAGACGCTTTCATTGAGGGTGCGTGCGCCGAGCGAACCGCCGACAATGAGGATGGTCTTTTTCAATGGATCAAGCCCCAAGCTACGCACGGCCTCTTCTTGGGAGAGGGTGGCATCCAAGAGATTCTTGCGGATGGGGTTGCCTGTGAGCACAATGCGGTCGGCTGGAAAGAATACATCCATGCCCTCGTAGGCCACACAGATGCAGTCGGCCTTTTTGCCCAAAATTTTGTTGGTCATGCCCGCATAGCTGTTCTGCTCTTGCAGGAGAGTTGGGATGTCCATGTCTTGCGCCACATTCAGCGTTGGGCCAGAGGCATATCCGCCTACGCCCACTGCCACTTGCGGTTGAAATTCGCGAATGATTTCCTTAGCGATGCGCTTGCTCTTGAAAAGTTTGTAAACGACAGCGATGTTTTTGAAGAGGTTCTTGCGGTTAAATCCAGCAATCGGTAGGCCCTTGATGTCGTAGCCAGCTTGTGGTACACGTTGCATTTCCATGCGCCCCTCTGCGCCCACGAAAAGGATTTTTGCATCGGGGCGTTTGGCACGGATGGCATCGGCGATAGAAAGGGCTGGGAAAATGTGTCCGCCCGTACCGCCACCGCTAATAATAATTCTCAAAACATCGCTCATAATTTCTTGTATCTATACTTACTCGCAAAGGTAACAAAATAAAATGGCACACTGAAACCTAATGCGATTGAAAAAAGAGGAATTTGTGTTTTTTCTTACAGTTCGATGCCGCGAAGACGCGCGCGTGGCTGGCACAGGAGGAAGGGAGGTGCTCGCAAGCCGAAGTCTCGCCCTGTGTGCTTTTAGACTTGGGCGATAGGCTTTCTGAGTCACATCCTGCAATAGGGAGAGTTTTCTTCCGTCGTTTTTGGCACATCCAAGTGGCGCATGCCGAAAAAACAAATGGCGCAACTTCGCAATTTTTCAGGCGCAAGAAAGAAATCCTGCATGCGCTTCGCGTTTCTTCTGTTCGCAAAACGCAGAAAATGAAAAAGTTGTGAAGAAGCTATTTTGAAGTGAGGAAGTGGTTGTTGTGGCGACTTGCGAGGGGCAGAGTTTTCACGAATGGGGTGGGGAATAGTCGTGCGGGGGTGTGCGCATATACAGGAGAATGTTGTACCTTTGTATCTCTAAATTAAGACTGGATGAAACTCTCAGATTTACATAACAACGAAGCAGGCTACATCGTATCTATCGATGGCTCGCTGGCTTTCCGCACCCGTTTGGAAGAGATGGGGTTTATGGAGGGCCAGCTCGTGCGTCGCGACTACGGTTCGCCCTTCGACTCACCAGCGGTCTATATCGTGATGGGGGAGCGCATCGCTTTACGGCATGAGGAAGCAAAGCGCATCACCCTTTCGGCCAATGCTCCGCAAGACCTTGCGGAAACGCCTCTGCCGATGGCTTCGGCTCTGACTGCTGAAGAGCGGCTGGCAACGGTGGCAACACACTGTCACGACATTGACGAAGCTGTTGAAACAGGTGAGGCAGACAACACCTGTGCCACAGAAGGTTGTGGTGGTTGTCCCTCATGCGCTCCCTCCAAAATGGTTGCTCCGAAAGCAGCGGACGAACTGACAATAGCCCTCGTGGGCAATCCCAATTGTGGCAAGACCGCTTTCTTCAATGCTGCATCGGGCGGACATGAACGCACGGGCAATTATGCTGGAGTAACGGTAACGAGCATCGTTGGACAGACCACCTTTGAGGGGCAACGTCTTCGCATTGTCGATTTGCCGGGCACATATTCGTTGCGTGCCTTTAGCCCCGAAGAAGCCTATGTGGCGCATGAGTTGGAACGTGGAGAGGTTGATGCGATTATCAACGTATTGGACGCCACCAATCTGGAGCGCAACCTCTTGCTCACTCTTCAGCTGAAAGACTTTGGCATCCCCGTTGTGGGCGTGCTCAATATGCACGATGAGTTTGAAAAAAGTGGCAGTGTGATGGACAAAGAAGCCTTGTCCGAGCGTTTGGGTATGCCACTTGTTCACACTGTGGCCTCTCGCCGTCGTGGCATTGACGAGGCGTTGCGTCAAGCTGTTGCTGTAGCAAAGATGGGAAAAGCCACGCCCAACTTGCAAGCCATTCGTCGCTCCAAAGTGTCGAACAAAGCCCTCAACGCGCGCATCCGTGCCATCCTCTCTGGTGTCTATGAACGGCGCGAAGGAAAGCTCGAACAACTCACACACACATGGGACAAATGGCTGGTGCGTCGCCCCATCGCCTATTTTTTCTTTTTCCTCATCATGTGGGTCATCTTTCAGGCGACTTTCAAACTGGGGCAGTATCCGATGGACTGGATAGACAACGCTGTGGCATGGTTGCAACAAACCCTGCAAAACACACTTCCAGACGGCTTTTTGCAAGACCTCTTTGTCGAAGGTATATTGGGTGGCGTGGGAGCAGTCATCGTATTTTTTCCCAACATCCTCATTCTGTATTTTCTCATCTCGCTATTGGAAGATTCGGGCTATCTCGCCCGTGCTGCCACACTGGCCGACCCGTTGCTCAACAAGGCTGGATTGCACGGCAAGTCGTTCATCCCGATGCTCATGGGCTTCGGTTGTAATGTGCCGGCGGTGATGGCCACACGCACCATCGAGAGCCGAAAGGCACGACTGCTAACGATGACCGTTGTGCCCTTTATGTCTTGTTCGGCGCGCATCCCTGTCTATCTGATTTTTGCAGGGGCTTTCTTTCCACAGCAGGCAGGAACGGTGATTTTTTGTCTCTATATGCTGGGCATCGTGGTGGCTATCCTTTCCGCCATTATACTCTCCAAAGTGCTTAAAACGCAAGGGCATAGCCATTTCGTACTTGCCATTCCGCCCTATCGTCGCCCGATGCTCAAAAGCGTTGTGCGGCATACGTGGGAGCGTGGTCGAGAGTATTTGCGCAAGATGGCCACTGTGATCCTCTTGGCCAGCATCGCACTTTGGTTGATGAACTATATCACCGTGCCAAATCCTTTCCGTGACAAGACTGCTACGCCCACAGCAGAGCTGGCCCAGCACTCTGCCACTGGCGGAGAAAGGGTCACGGTGTTGGAGTGCATCGGTCGCACTTTACAACCCGTGTTCGCTCCGTTGGGCTATAACTGGCAGATGACCTGCGGTGTGGTCACAGGAGCAACGGCCAAGGAACTTTTGGTGAGCACCTTGGGAGTTCTTTACAATATCCCTGAAGATGCCGCCAATGCAGACGCTGGCGTTGCTACGCTCCACGATGCACAAGAAACGCATCTCGCCGCTCGCATCAAGGCCGAGGGCACAACGCCCGCTTCAGGCATGAGTTTCCTTATTTTTGCCCTGCTCTACATCCCCTGTATAGCCACTATTGCGGCGTTGAAGAACGAAAGCGGGCGGTGGAAACATGCCCTTTTCTCTTCCGTCTACTCTTTCACGCTGGCTTATGTCCTTTCTTTCATCGTCTATCAGTGGATGAAGTGACGAGAGCAGACGCCCAAGTGTTCCTTTCGGTGCGACCCAGCAGGTTCAATGGCGAACCTGTTGGGTCGCGCTTCTGTCTTGAAACTTTTTCCTGCGACGAACTATGTGGCGGAAATGCCTTATCTTTGTAGCCAAAGGCATACCTTGTGTGCCCTTATCCTCACCTCTCAAACAGCAAGATATGTCCCTCCACGATTTCCTGCGCCTGTTGCGCACCGAAGGCCCTGCCGACATCACCCATCGCCCCCGTTGGCAACGTCTCGGCATAGATGCCCTGCAACGGATCTACCTGACCGTGAAGTTTTTTATAGAGCGAGGGCATATCGATTATGCTACCCAGCTTTCGTTCAACACCATCATGGCCATCGTCCCCCTCTTTGCCCTCATCTTTGCTGTGGGGAAAGGATTTGGATTGATGGAGAGTTTGGAAGCTTGGTGTCGGCAGACTTTCTCCGCCCAACCGCAGGCCGCAGAAATGATCATTAACTTGGCGCAGTCGTATCTTAAGAACACGAGTGCGGGCATCTTCATCGGCATCGGTTTGGTCTTCATGCTTTATAGTTTGCTATCGCTTATTCGCAATGTAGAAGGAGCATTCAATGGCATTTGGCAGGTGACAACGCACCGCAGTTGGGCCACTTCGATTGCGAGTTATTCGGCCCTGCTTTTCTTAGCACCCATCACCCTCATTGTCCTATCGGGTTTGAGTGTGTTTATGTACGGCGTGGCCGAACCATTATGGGCTTATTTCTTGCTGGGGTCGGTGGCCCGCTTTTTGCTCTCCGTAGTGCTTCCTTGGTTGTTGCTGACTTTTATCTTTGCCGCCCTCTATGTGTTGATGCCCAATACGAAGGTGCAGCTACGGCAAGCCCTCGTGCCGAGTTTTTTAGCCAGTGCGTTGATGCTGATGTTGCAGAACGCTTACGTGCATGTGCAGAGCATTTTGACGGGATATAGTGCCGTCTATGGTTCGTTGGCAGCCTTGCCCCTCTTCATGCTTTGGATGCAACTCTCGTGGTACATCTGTCTCTTCTGTGCCGAGCTTTGTTACACGAACCAGAACCTTATTTTTTACACCTCACAAGAGGCGGCAGAGCAAAGTACGCACAAGGAGAAACTGCAACTATCTGCCACGATTTTGGGCAACATTGCAGAAGCTTTTTATGCTGGGCTTCCTGCTCCCACGCTCAATGACCTGCAAAAGCGGACAGGTGCGCCTTTCACTTTGGTGAGTCATCTCTTGTCGCAACTCACCGCCGTGCGTCTCATTGTGCCCTATCGGGAAAGCGAAGACAGCCCGACCACTTTCTTGCCAGCGCAGGATACCGACACGCTGACGCTGGCCTTGCTCGTGCGCAGGTTGGAAGAGAAAGAGGAGGATGCAACAACGGTGTGCGAATATATTCCGCTCGGCGTTGTCCAAGCCTTTGAGGTGTCGCGCAAAGCCTATCTTGAGTCCTTAGAGAGTGTTTTGGTAAGAGAAATAGTGGAAGATGTAAAAAAATAACGAATGGATTTTGTTACATTCCCTTGAAACATTATTTTTGCAAAAGGATTAAAAATAATTTACCGCAATGAAAAAGCTTTTCTTCTTATGCCTATTGGCGCTTTCTGCTACGGTGTCAATGGCACAAACCAAGTATCTGCTTCGTTTCCGTCCCGTAGTTGGTGAAACAGTCAAGTATGCAAATTCCTTATCGACAAGCATGACATTGCCTGATGGCGGATCTATGCAGGTGAACGTCAATACGGGGCTCGACAGCCGTTGCCTGTCGGTTGAAAAAGGGCTTTCGCAGATGGAATATACCTTTACAAACATGACGGGAACAATCTCTGCCAAAGGCACAAACATAGATTTCCCCAAAGAAGCAACCGATAAGATGATTGGCAAGCGTGTTGTTGTGAAGATGGACTCCCTTGGCAAAGCGGTTGGCGACGTAAATGCGTCGGATTTTCAAGAGCTTGCTGGCTGGGGTGTTAGCCTAAAGGACTTCAACTCTGTAGCAGGAGCTATTTTCCCCTCCTATGCTGTTGGACTTGGCGATACATGGGAAGCCGAGGTGACAACCAATGGAATGAAATTGTTGGCAACTTTCAAAATTGTTGAGGTCTTGGACAAGGCATTACGCATAGAGGGCAAGGCAAACTTGAAGGATATCGAACAGGAAGTAGAAGGCGCTAAGATAAAACTTTCGGGCACTATGCGCTCACAATTCATTACCGACATCGCTACAGGCATGGTTCGCCCCGGCACCATGAGCATGGGGGCTGAGTTATATATGACGATGCCCGATGTCAAAGAACCAATGAAGATGGTTATGATCATGAAATAATCATTCATCCTTATCAGGTCTTTTTTATGACGCAAGCACCGCCCCTATTTCTGAAAAGGAAATAGGGGCGGTGTTCTATGGTGCAAATGAAGTGTCAAAGGTTCAAGCCTCTTTGGCGGCGCGCTTGCGGTCGTTGTGATCGAGAATGGCTTTACGGATGCGCATGCTCTGTGGGGTCACTTCCACGAGTTCGTCTTCTTTGATATACTCAAGGGCTTCTTCCAAAGAGAACTCAACGGGAGGCACAATGCGGGCTTTGTCGTCCGTGCCACTGGCGCGCACGTTGGTAAGTTGCTTCGATTTTGTGACATTGATAACAAGGTCTTTGTCGTGAATATGCTCGCCCACAACCTGACCTGCATATACTTCCGTTTGTGGATGTATGAAGAATTTACCACGATCTTGCAAATGGTCGATGGCGTAGGCGAAGGCTGTGCCACTTTCCATGGAAATCATCGAACCGTTGGTGCGACGTGAAATCTCGCCCTTATAAGGCTCGTAGCTGTCGAAGATATGTGCCATGATGGCTTCGCCCTGCGAGCCTGTCAAGACATTGGTGCGCAAACCGATGATGCCACGAGAAGGGATGCGAAATTCAATATCGACCCGTTCGCCCAGCGAAATCATGGAGGTCATCTCACCTTTGCGGCGTGTCACCATATCAATCATTTTGGAGGAGAACTCCTCTGGAACGTTGATGGTCAAAGCTTCGATAGGCTCGCAACGCACACCATCTATTTCTTTATAGATAACTTGCGGTTGTCCTACTTGTAGCTCATAACCCTCGCGGCGCATCGTTTCGATAAGTACCGAGAGGTGCAACACGCCACGTCCGCTCACCAGCCAAGCGTCAGTGCCTTGCGGTGTGACACGGAGAGCGAGGTCTTTTTCCAGCTCCTTTTCCAAACGGTCGTTGATGTGACGAGAGGTGCAGAACTTACCCTCTTTGCCAAAGAAAGGCGAGTCGTTGATGGTGAACAGCATCGACATTGTGGGCTCGTCGATGGCAATCGGTGTGAGCGGTTCGGGGGTTTCAAAATCGCAAAGCGTGTCCCCAATTTCAAAGTTCTCCAAACCAATCACGGCACAGATGTCGCCACTTTCTACGCTCTCGGCTTTGGCACGTCCCATGCCCTCGAACGTTTGAATTTCTTTGATGCGTGTTTTTTCGAGTGAGCCATCGCGGTGGGCGATGGTGATGGGCATGCCCGAAGCGAGCGTACCACGATGCACACGTCCAATGGCGATGCGTCCTGTATAGTTCGAGTAGTCGAGTGAAGTGATGAGCAGTTGCGGTGTGCCCTCGTGGCGTGTGGGCGCAGGGATATTCTCAATGATGGCATCGAGCAGGTAAGTGATGTCGGTGCGCTCCTCCTTCCATGAGGGTGACATCCAACCATTCTTGGCCGAACCATAAACAACGGGGAAATTGAGCTGCTCTTCCGTGGCGTCCAAGTCGCACATCAAGTCGAATACCATCTCGTGCACCTCTTCGGGTCGGCAGTTGGGTTTGTCCACTTTATTGACCACAACGAGAGGTTTCAGCCCCAAGTGCAAAGCCTTTTGCAATACGAAACGGGTCTGTGGCATCGGGCCTTCAAAGGCATCGACGAGGAGGATGCAACCATCGGCCATGTTCAATACACGTTCCACTTCACCGCCAAAGTCCGAGTGTCCGGGGGTGTCTATGATGTTGATTTTAGTATCCTTGTAGTTGATTGAGACGTTCTTGGAAAGAATTGTGATACCACGTTCGCGCTCCAACTCGTTGTTGTCCAAGATGAGTGTGCCAGCGTTTTGGTTTTCACGAAAGAGGTTACCCGCCAACAGCATCTTGTCCACGAGCGTGGTTTTGCCATGGTCTACGTGGGCGATGATGGCGATGTTTCTAATGTCTTGCATTGAATTGTTTGAGAAATCTATATAAATGATGGTGCAAAGATACGAAATAATCGTGAGGGAGGCAGAAGGGCA
>JALFTM010000189.1 GCA_022788345.1 Bacteroidales bacterium | reverse complement strand
CATACCTCTTTGAGGTTTTCACTTGCACTATAATGAAAACAGCACTAAGGAATTTCACAGCATCCTTCTCTTCGGAGAAGGTCTCCGAGACCTTGACCCGCTTTGCCCTGCCACTACTCCAAGTTGTCGCATTGAGCTTGTTGCTTTGTTTCTCTGTTGAAAAGACAGAGTACTGGAATGAAAGATGGTTTGTCGTCTCTGTTTATTACTTAGCCACAGGTGCAGTTCTTTCATTCGGATTGCAGTTGTGGCAAGAAACTGCTTCTTGGAGTAAAAAGGGGAAGTATATCTTATTCGCAGTACTTCAATTAGCTTGGTTAGTAAACAGCATCTGTCTTTTCATAACCTCTACAGTTACAGTGCCTACACTGCTGGGAAATGCTTCACTCTGTATCTTCATTTGTATATGCACACTTTTCCTCCCTTTCAGTGAAGCCACAAATGACACCCCCTATTGGAACTTTGGTCTGCGCACCCTCACAACGTTCATTATTTCTTTCTTTATTGGGGCACTCCTCTATGGCGGACTATCCTTGATACTGGCGATGCTGAACATACTCTTTGATATCAGTATAGAAAGTAACCTATATGCGCACTTTGCCATTCTTGCTCTCTTGCTTTTCTCCGTATTCCTTTTCCTTGTACAGCAACCCAAGCCTTCGCAGATAGCGGATTACACCATACATTCGCTCTCTATTATCAACATCTTTGCACGCTACATTCTTGCTCCCCTGCTCTGCATCTACACGCTTATTCTATATGTATATGCTATAAGAATTCTAATCGCGTGGGAACTGCCCAACGGCTGGGTTTCTTATCCTATTAGTATTCTCTTCATCGGGAGTGTGCTGTTGGTTATCCTACTCTACCCAGTTCGACAAACCAAAGAGAATCGCTACAATGAGTGGTTATGTCGTTGGCTTCCTCTTATCATTTTGCCTCTGCTCGTTCTAATGAGCATAGGTATTGGGCGTCGTTTGAGCGACTATGGCATCACCATTGCTCGCCTCTATCTCTTGACCTTCAACCTATGGTGCTACGCTGTCGCAATCTATCTATTCATCACTCGTTCTCAGCGCATCAAATGGCTATTCTTCTCCCTCTCATTTATTCTTGTTCTCGCCTCAATTGGCCCTTGGAGCTTTGCTAATATCACATATAATAAGTTGAAAGGAGAGGCATTGAGCATTATCCGCTCTGTTAGCCCTCAACCTAAACTTCCAATGGATAAATCAGAGCTAACAAACCTGCTCGCTAAACTATCCCCCAAGGAAAAGAATACTTTACTGGAGAAGCTCTACTATATCTCCGACACTTATGAAGAGGGAGCGCTTAACGATATTGTCAAAGAGAATGTTTCGATATCCGATTTCTATTATAGTCAAGAGGAAGATTTACTTCGTGAGATTGTCTGGAGCTTTGGCGATAGCGATGATGAGGAGCAGTTTATTCCTATTCCGCAGGATTTTAAGGAGTATATAGTAGTAAATAACGGCTGTTCGTGGAAAGCGCACGAAATACAGTCAGATACTATTAGCTTCAAACTTTCCTTCCAGCTCAAGGAGACTAAACAGGAAACTCAAGTTGAAGTTTTTCTTTCGCAGAAAACCATTGAGACGATGAGTGACAACGCTTCGTCTTTCCAGCCTATACTTGTTCGAACCAATAAGCCAAACTTGTATTTCTATCTCACGGAGGTTGATCTTGTCAAGCGGTTAGAAGAAGAAAAGCCTAAGGAGATATATGGTACAATAGATGGTTTGCTATTGCGCAAGTAACATCGCTTTATAAAGATTGGGAGTAGGAAAACTTCTCCGATGAAGTACAACTTTCCTCTTTAATCACACATACTTTTCACAATGAACAAGCAAGAACTCATTTCCAATATCCAGCGCAAACAGTCGTTCCTTTGCGTGGGACTTGATCCCGACATTGACAAGATGCCTGCGCACTTGCAGGAGGCAGAAGACGGGATTTTTCTTTTCAACAAAGCTATCATTGATGCCACTGCGCCCTACTGCGTGGCATATAAACCCAACTTGGCGTTCTATGAATGCCACGGTTTGAAGGGCTGGCAGGCATTTGAAAAAACAGTTGCTTATATCCAAGAGAATTATCCCGACCAATTTATTATTGCCGATGCTAAGCGGGGCGATATTGGAAATACTTCTGCGATGTATGCCCGTGGACTCTTTGGCGATTCAAACGTAGATGCCATTACAGTTGCGCCTTATATGGGTGAAGACAGCGTGAAGCCCTTCCTTGTCTACCCCAATAAGTGGGTCATTCTCCTTGCATTGACCAGCAACAAAGGCTCGCACGACTTCCAGCTCACGGAAGACACAGCTGGCGAACGTCTCTTTGAGCGTGTTTTGCGTGTTTCGCAAAAATGGGGCAACGATGAGAACATGATGTATGTCGTAGGCGCAACGCAAGGCTCGCTCTTTGCCGACATTCGCAAGGTTGCTCCCGAGCATTTCCTCCTCGTTCCAGGTGTTGGCGCACAGGGTGGTTCGTTGGCAGATGTTTGCCAATATGGTATGACCAAAGACTGCGGTTTGCTCGTCAATTCCTCGCGTGGAATTATCCATGCCGATACCACAGAACGCTTTGCCGAAGTGGCAGAAGAGAAAGCCCGAGAACTTCAAGCTGAAATGGCACTCGAACTTCAGAAATACACCAAGTAAACAATCCTCCCCTATCCTATGTTACAATCTATGACGGGCTACGGCAAAGCTGACGCCCTATATAATGGTAAGAAAATCGTTGTCGAAATTCGCTCGCTCAACTCCAAGAACCTCGACCTCACAGCACGCATCGCTCCTCTCTATCGTGAGAAGGAGATGGAATTGCGTCAAATGGTTGGTGCAGTGGTGTTGCGTGGTAAAGCAGAACTATCTATTTTGGCCGAAAAAGGCAAGGTTCAACAGATGCCAGCCATATCCTCCGAGGCCGTAGCAAACTATAAAGAGCAAATCGAGGCTCTTGCTGTGGCGCAAGGTTTAGACACGCCAAGCAATCTTTTAGAGTTGATTCTCCGTCTCCCAGAAGTGACTCAAACACAAACAATAGAAGAACTTTCTGAGGAGGAGTGGAATGTAGTCAAGGCTTGCGTTGAAGAAGCATTAGTACATTTTGTTGACTTCCGTAATCAAGAGGGGGAAGCCTTGGCGAAAAAGTTTGTCGAGAAAGTCGATAATATCGAACGTCTCATGCACGAAATAGTGCCTTTTGAACAAGCGCGCGTGGATCGTATCCGCAAACAGCTCGAAGAGCGTTTGGCTGAACTCACGGGCATCGACTACGACAAGAACCGCTTGGAGCAGGAACTTATCTACTACATTGAGAAACTCGACATCAGCGAAGAGAAACAGCGTTTGAGCAATCATCTCAACTATTTTCGTGAGACTCTCAATGGTCCTGCAGGACAAGGGAAGAAGCTGGGTTTCATAGCTCAAGAAATGGGCCGCGAAATTAACACTACAGGTTCTAAAAGCAATCAAGCCGAAATGCAGAACATTGTGGTGAAAATGAAAGACGAATTGGAGCAAATTAAAGAGCAAGTGTTGAACGCTCTATAAAGTACGAATTAGTATGAACAAAGTGATCATATTCTCTGCTCCAAGTGGTAGTGGTAAAAGCACGATAATCAACCATTTGATGGCGCAAGGACTTAACCTACATTTCTCTATCTCTGCCACGAGTCGTGCCCCAAGAGGGACGGAACGCGATGGTGTAGAGTATTATTTTCTTTCCGCTGAAGAATTTTCTCATCGCATAGAAAAAGGCGACTTTCTGGAGTATAACGAGGTGTACGCAGGTCGCTTCTATGGCACGCTTAAGAGCGAAGTGGATCGTCTCCTATCCGAGGGGTGCAACGTAGTGTGCGATGTAGATGTAGAGGGAGCAGAAAACATCAAGCGCATCTATGGCGATCGCGCCCTCTCACTCTTCATTCAGCCCCCTTCCATTGAAGTGTTGCAACAACGGCTTGAGGCACGAGGTACGGACGCTCCCGAAGTTATTGCCGATCGCATTGCACGAGCTGAATATGAACTGAGCTTTGCTCCAAAGTTCGATGTCATCATCACAAATGACCAACTCGAAACGGCACAAATAGAGGCTCTCAAAAAGGTGAAAGACTTTATAGCGTAACTTTTTCCTCCGCTTAGAATTTTTCCTTCTACCGCAAACAAATTCTACGGCTTGCGGTAGAAATTTTTTCTTCTTGCGTAAGGCATAAAGATTTTCTATGCTGCCTGTCAAGTTTTCTTCCGCTCTCAATTGACTTTTCTCTCCTCCTATACTTTCTACCATGCCAGAAAAAGGAACGCTAACAGTTTATACGGCTTCAGCAGGTTCGGGTAAGACCTATACACTTGCTGCGGAATACATTGCCTTGCTACTTCAAGGCAATCGTGCGGTTTTTCGACACATTTTGGCCGTCACGTTTACAAATAAGGCTACAGCAGAAATGAAAGAGCGCATTATGGAATATCTCTATGACATGGGATATAATGCGCTATTTCGTGAAGATAGTTTTTTCATAAAAGTGAAGGAGTTGCTTGCTCAGCAAAACATTCGCTGTTCCGATCTTGAGCTACAAGAACGTGCTCGCTTAGCGCTTTCCGACATTCTGCACGATTTCGATGCTTTCCGCATAGAAACCATCGACTCATTCTTCCAAAGTTTGCTCACCGATTTGGCCCACGAGTTGGGACTATCGTCCACGTTCCGTCTTGAGCTGAACGATAAAGAAATTATCAAACGTGCCATTGACCGACTTATCATTAAAGCACAAAACAACTCGCAGGATTTGAAACATATTCTGCGTTATGTGGAGAAGAAGTTTAGTGAGGACAAAAACTGGGATTTTCGTAAGGAACTGCAAGAATTTGCTTATAAGCTTTTGGCCGAGGAGTTTCTCGAACACAGCGATGCTGTAACAGAAGAGATGTCACATTTGGACGATTACGAACAACGTTTGTATCACCGACAAAGCGAATTGACAGACGGCTTATTCTCCACCTTGGAGCATCTATCCGAACAGATGGAAAACTACGGCATCCCAATTAGTAATGAAAAGTATGTGCATAGCTTCATTGCAAGAGTCCATGAAGGCGATCTAAAACCTATGAGCGCAAGCTTACTCAAAAAGACAGAGAATGCGGATGCTTGGTTAAAAAGCCCAGAGAAGAAAAAGGGACTCTACGGAACAGAAGCAGAAGAGTTGCGAAGCATTCTTGCACATGCCAACTCATATCTTCCAATACTCCGTGAATGTAGCATTCTACTCGATAAAATAGCTCCTCTGCGTCTTTTGGAAGCTGTGAACAAAGAGATGAGCGTACTCAATGAGGAAGAGAACCTTTTCTTGCTCAAAAATACCCCACAGCTCTTTGCACAACTGATAAAGGCCGATGCGGATTTTGTCTTTGAGCGGTCAGGCACTCGCTTCAATCACGTGATGATTGACGAATTTCAAGATACCTCACGCCTGCAATGGCAAAACTTCAAGACTTTGCTTTTAGAGAACATCTCTGCAGGCCATAAGAATATGGTAGTCGGCGATATTAAGCAAAGCATCTATCGATGGCGCAATGGAGACTGGAAAATTTTGGGCAATATCAAAGAAGAAGCCTCTTTCCTACGAGTTGATGAACAAACCTTGGAGCAAAACCATCGCAGTGGACGCGCCATTGTGGCATTTAACAACGAACTATTTGTCAGTGCCGCCACTTATTTGGAAGCCTTCAATAAGAGTCAGTTTTCTCTGGAGAAAGTCTATCAACATGTAGCACAAAAAGCTGTTCCTTCCAAGGGTGAAGGCTATGTGCGTCTTTATCTGCATAAAAAATCCAAAGAAGAGGACGCTGAAGCTGTGCGTTGTAGGGTTTTGGACGATATGGCAACAGAGATGCGTCGACTCAATGCTCAAGGTGTGTCTTATAGAGACATGGCGATATTGGTGCGCAGAAATAAAGAAACACCGCTCATTATACAATACTTCCAAAAGACTTTTCCCGAAATTCCTCTTGTTTCACCATTGGCATTTCGTTTGGATGCTTCACCCGCAGTGCAAATGCTGGTTAATGCCTTGCAAACGCTTAACTTCCAATACACCGCTGAGAAGAAAGCTGAAGGCAAACTCAAACGTATGACTTCTTTGGTGTTTTTGGCCAAAGAATATCAACAACACATCGGCAGGTCTAACAATGAACTCATCGATATGATGCAAGATGTAGAAAGTGCTTTGCCATTGCGCTTTCGACAAGAGCGTGAAACACTGCGCAAATTGCCTCTCTTTGAACTCTGCGAATCGCTCATAGATATTTTGGATTTGGACAAAATGGAAGGACAAGCTCCCTATGTCTTCTTCTTCCTTGACTGTGTACTCAAATTTTTGAACGAAAATGCCTCCAATATCGCCACTTTCCTTGAACATTGGGAAGATACACTATGTGAGAAAACTCTTCCTGTAGCTGACTATGATGGCGTGCAAGTGACCACAGTGCACAAATCCAAAGGTTTGGCTTTTCCTGCTGTATTTCTTCCTTTTGCCGAGTGGGAATTAGAAGATAGGAGACATGAAATTATCCATTGGACACATAAGACTTCCAACGATGGCAAAAGCGACGAACATGTTACAATTTTACCTATCAACATTCAGCTATCTAAAATTAAAGGTACTCACTTTGAAGAGGATTATAAAGAAGAGTGTTTCGAGATGTTTGCCGAAAATCTCAACACCGCTTATGTGGCTTTTACACGCCCACGTACTCATCTTTACATCTGGAGTAAGGTGACACAAACATCATCGAAGAAGAATGAAGATCCAGCACAGATGCTTTCCGATGTTTTACTCAATTATGCGCAGAGGGTGGATATGCAATGCAATCCTATTGATACAATTGAACATGAGCCTTACATTTTGGAGAGAGGAACTCCTACGCCCATACTCAACACTTCAAATGAGCGACAAGTGAGTAGTAATCCATTGAAGATTGTTCCCAACACTGAGTATATTGAACTGGAAGTACACAATACACATTTTGATTTTAAGCAGTCGAACGACTCGCAGACCTATCTGCGTAATGAAGAAGCACTTGTGCCTGAGAGAAATGAATATCTCTTGAAGGGCAATCTTTTGCATGAAATTTTCTCACATATACAAACAATAGACGATGTGCGTGGCGTCATTGAAAACATGAATCGTAAAGGACTCTTCTCTTCTAATGTTGAAGCCGATGAATTACGTGCTCAAGTAGAAGAATATCTGCGTTTTCCTGCCGTACAGGAATGGTTCGATGGTTCTTGGCAACTCTTCAATGAATGTACTATTCTTACACGTACCGCAACAGGAGAAGTCAAGCAATTGCGCCCCGACCGTGTCATGACAAAAACAGATAGCACCATCGTTGTTGATTATAAGTTTGGCAAGCCACATCCAAAGTATTATGACCAAATCCTACAATACGTACGTCTTTTAGAAAGCATGGGGCACAAGAATGTCTCAGGCTATATTTGGTATGTGTTTTCAGATGAAATAGAAACCGTTCAAGCATAAACATCTCCTTTGATGAAGATCCCTTTCCTACAATTAGTGGCTAATGATTTACGTGAAAAGTATGGCAACAATCTCTCACGGCTCAAAATCATTTTTCCGAACAAGCGTGCCAGCCTATTCTTCAACGACTATTTAGTTAGTGATGACACTCCTGTTTGGGCACCTACTTATCAAACCATTAGTGAGCTCTTCCGCTCTCTTTCTCCTCTAAATCCTATCGACAGTATAGAGGCTGTTTGTCGGATATACAATATCTACTTGGACCTGATTGAAGAAGAAAAAACTGAAGACGTCACACTCGACTTTTTCTATGGGTGGGGCGAGATGATTCTTTCCGATTTTGAAGACATCGACAAAAATATGGTCGATGCACAACGTATCTTCACCAATGTTTCTGACTATCAGAATATCGACTTTGGCAATTTCTTGACGGAGGAACAAATCGGAGTATTACAACACTTCTTCAAAAGTTTTTCTGAAGATTCTTCTTCTAAGATAAAGGAACGCTTTCGCCTATTGTGGAATCAATTAGCGAATATCTATAAACGCTTAAACACAGAATTGCAAGCAGAAGGTCTTGCCTATGAGGGTGCGCTTTATCGACAAGTGATCGAGACTTTGAAACACGAAAGGATGAGCTTTGAAGCCAACAATACACTTTATGTATTTGTAGGTTTCAATGTCTTAGACAAAGTAGAGAAAGAATTATTTACTTTCTTGAAAAAGCGAGAATGTGCCATATTTTACTGGGATTATGACACTTATTACACCAAGGAGCATCCCAATATGGAAGCAGGGCGTTTTGTACGGGAAAATCTCCTACTTTTTCCCAATGCTTTAGACGAAGAACACTTCGCTAATTTTAGTACGCCCAAACATATTGAGTTTGTAGCCGCAGCCTCCAATAACGTACAGGCTGCAGCCATTGCACCTTGGATTGAACAAAATCTAACAGAAGACCCTAAACGCACAGCCATCGTTGTTTGTGACGAAAATCAAATACTTCCTGTGCTTCATAACTTACCAAAGAATGTTTCGACCATCAACGTAACCAAAGGTTTTCCATTGATGCAAACTCCAGCTTATAGTTTGGTCGAAAAATTTTTCAGAGAACAGGAGAAACAACCAACAGACTCCTTGATGCAGCTTTTAGAGAGCCTAAGTGCAGAAATCAAGGTTGCAGGCATTAAAGAGAGGGATGCGCAAAGCTTAAATTCTGAAGATAGGAAAGATAGTATTTGGAACGAGCTCTATAATGAAGCTTACTATCAAACTTATCTTTTAGTCAATCACCTTCTTGAGATTTTGCGCAAAGGCTTGTTCAATTCCTCTACAGCTACTACAATACGTCGCTTACTACGCCAACTCGTGCGTCAAACTTCCATTCCTTTCCATGGAGAACCTGCCATGGGACTACAAATAATGGGAGTCCTTGAAACCCGTAACTTAGATTTTGATCGCATACTCTTACTTTCAGTCAATGAAGGAACTCTGCCTAAAAAAGCCAGCAACGCTTCTTTTATCCCCTATTTTATTCGTAGAGAATTTGGATTGACAACCTACGAAAAGAAAACAGCTGTTTTTGCCTACTATTTCTATCGGCTCCTCCAGAGAGCTACACACCTCCGTTTGTCTTATAACAATGCAACTACTGGTGACGAGAAAGGAGAACGTTCACGCTTTATGACTCAAATTTTAGTGGAGTCGCCACATGTTGTGCATCACCTTGTGCTCAATAGTAAACAGAAAACAGCTACATGTAGGCCTAAGGCCATTAACAAGCCTCTTGACTTGGTTGATCGTCTAAAGCATCTTTCCCCTACGGCACTCAATAGCTACATCAACTGTCAGCTCCAGTTCTATTATAGCCGTGTGCTCCGCCTCGAAACTCCACCGCCTGCTCCAGAGGATTTCCAAGCCAATCAAATTGGCTCTCTCTTTCACAAAGCTGCCGAGTTGCTTTATCAAGACAAATGCACGGTAGAAGGAGTAGTCACTCCAGAAGCTCTTGCACCTTTTCTTCAAAAGGGTGGCACAGCTTTATTTAATAAGTACATCCTCCGAGCCTATGAAGAGGCGGATAACACCGTGCAACGCAATGCACTCATCGACAGTATCGTCCAGTTCTTCCTCCTCAATCTCGTTCGGTATGATCATGACCAAGCTCCCTTTACCATTAAGGGATTGGAACAAGAAATCTATACAGACTTCTCGTTCCCTTATAAAGATGGGGAACAACGTGTGAGTATCGGTGGCATCATTGACCGCTTAGACATCGTTCGACATCCCAAAGATGGTACAGACATTTACCGCGTTTTCGATTACAAGACGGGAGGAGACCCTAATAAGCAAGAAATCAAAATCTTAGACGATCTTTTCGAGAAGAAAGAGAAACGTCCTCATTATGCTTTTCAAACCCTTCTCTATTGTCTTTCCCTATACAAAAAAGAGCCTGCTCATCAGTATGCTCCAGCTTTATTCTTCACAAATCGGGCGTATAAAGACGACTATACTCCCTATTTAACGTATCAGTCCAGTAAGTGCTATACAGCAAATTCTTTCTTGGACGAATTTGAGGATGAGCTTAAAGAACTCTTGGAAGAACTCTTTGCGACGGAGAAAGATGGACAGCGCCTCCAATTCTTACCACCAGAAAAAGACGACGTCTGTCAGCATTGCAATTTCTATAATTTCTGCTATCAAGCTTAGCATAAAACATAGGCAACCTTATTTCTTTCAAGAGAGGGTAGCACGAAGTTATAAATTTAGGCTCTGTGGTAGTCATTGACCACCACAGAGCCTAAAGTCAAGAGGGGTATTTATAAACTTTTCTATAAATTGCATTTACATATTCTTCCGTATGTTGCGAGACAACGTTTGGTTGTTGCGTCAAAAGTAAAAGTGGGAAAGAAACATCGGTTGAGCGATACGGAGGCTGAAGATATGCGTAGTCAATAGGATATATTCCCAACTGCTCGTAAAAATGAAGTCGGCGCACAGCATTAGGAGATATGGGATGTTCTGCCTCTAAAATAATGGGGCAATCAGTGTTCTTTGCTTTTTCTAATAGAGACCCTATCAGCAGGCGACCTAAGCCCCTACTGCGTTGGTGTTTCATGATAGCAAGATGTTCTATGTAGAAGAAGTTTTCAATTTCCCAGTAGGTGATAAAACCTGCAAATTCCCCTTCTAAAGTGATTGCTAATCCTCTAAAATTAGGTTCTTCTATAAACAAGTTTCTCCATTCTTCAAGTTCTCTCCTCTCCTCTTTAGGAAAAGCTTCTATGTAAAGTGTGCAAGCCTGCGAGAAATAGTTGTGCGTTGGCGACAAAGTGCATACCTTATATTCCATAATCTACAACTCTTCAAGGACCTCAATGGTATATATTTTACGCAGTTGCTCCATTAAAAGCAACTTTTGGCTTTGTTTGACAGAGATGGTGAGTGTGGTGTGTGTGGCATCATAATCGCGGGTTATCACTTCGGCTTGCATGGCTTTCAAACGCTGTAACACAGGGTCTACATCCTCGTATGGGGCTTTGACATAGATGTGTTCACAGACTATTCGTTCCTCAATAACGGCTGCTTCTAAAGCCGAAGCAGTAGCTGTTTTATAAGCTACCACTAATCCCCCAGTACCTAAATTAACTCCACCATAATAACGCACCACAATCACAAGCGTATTGGTCAATTCTGCAGAACGTATTTGCCCCAAGATAGGTCGTCCAGCAGAGCCAGAAGGCTCACCATCGTCATTAGCTCTGGTGCGGCCAGCATCAGGGTCTAATATATAAGCATAGCAAACATGCCGAGCATCGAAATACTTCTTGCGATATTCTTGCACGAAAGCCTTAACTTCTTCTTCTGTTTCAACATGAAAGGCAAAGGCGAGGAATTTGCTCCGCTTTTCGGAATACTCGCCTTTGCCTAAAGAGATAACTGTCTTGTATGTATCTATAATGTTTGTCAAGACTTTTAGTTGAAGTAATACAAGAATGTGGCAATACCATCTATAGCAGGCTTCTTTTCACCTTCTATCTCAATACGGAACTTGATTTCTACGCGGCAGATACCACGAAGATTTGCAATGCTATGTAGATTTGCTACTAAACGTACACGTTGTCCTGAAAGCACAGCTTGGCCGAACTTCATTTTGTCCATGCCATAATTGACCATCATTTTGAGATTGTTCACCTCTATGATATTCTCCCAAAGATAAGGCAACAAAGAGAGTGTCAAATAGCCATGAGCGATGGTCTGCCCAAAAGGACCTTCTTTAGCGCGCGCTTCATCTACATGGATCCATTGATGATCAAGCGTGGCATCAGCAAAAAGATTGATGCGATCTTGAGGAACCTCCAACCATTCGGAGATGCCCAGCTCCTTACCCTCATATTGGGCAAAATCTTCGTATGAAGAAATAACTAATTTACTCATAATAATGTGCTTTATATTTTAATCAAAATAATTGTCGCTATGGGAAGTCGTTGATTTCTTACTTGAAATCTCACGCATCTGCACAGACGTAATCATAAGCTGATCACTAAAATGTATCTCTGCAACATAAGAACCAAAAGTTTTACCCGGATCGTTACGTTCTATCTGCTGGTCCACAGACATAGTGACTTTATAACCTTTTGACTGATTGTCGCCAGTTAAACGCTCTATCTTAAGATCATCTCCAAAGCTAAAATTACAACTTTCAATAGCGGGTGTGAACATACGTTCTACTATGCCAAGAACATCGCTTTTTGTAGCTTGTCGTTTCCCTAAGAAATTATCCATCACAGGAACGATGTAACGACACATAGTCAGACCTTCATTCCTGCCGAATGCGTCATAAAATAACGCTAAGCGCTCATGAATAGCTATCTCCACATCGTCAGAGATAGCACTCTGTTCCGTTTGTTGCAAGGCATTTTGAGCTTGCTGACGATAGCGGCCGTTGGGATGATTTGACATATAGAATTGGTAGGACTCTGGCGTGTTTGCAGTTAAGGCATTCGTCCAATCTAAAGAGTCAATCTTTGTGTCACAAAGAACATCATAATGGTTATCACGAAAGCGACTTTTGAAAGCGACAAAGTCTTGAGGATTTGTTGAATATAAAATCTGCGACCAAGCACTTTGCATTTGCTTCAAGCGTCCCAAACGTTGCTGAACTTCTTGGACATGCTTCCCCTTGGGAAAGTTTGTTAAGTAGTCCTCATAGCTTTGGATGACATAACTACCTTCAAGATTTTGGAAAGCCTGTTCTTCAGCCCTTGTCTCTTGAAGATAAGTATAGGCTATATAACCGCCAACTCCTAATAAAGCCACAAGAAACAAGAATATCAACAAGAAACGTTTCCAAGGTGACTTCTTTGGGGATTGAATGGGAAGAGGATTGCCTTGTTCATCGTTGTAAGTAGGCACAACAGGGATGGGAGGAACATTCCCTTGAGAGTTTGACTGAGAGGTTTTCATATCGCAAAATCTTTAATTGAGTTTGAAATATCAACTTTGTGGAGTCTGAGTTTTTTTGCTGTGGCGAGGCTTAGAAGAATGGCGATGCTGTGATTTTGCCTTATCATCAGGTGTGGCATTTCTGCCTTTCTGTGTATTCTTCTTATTTCTATAGCGACCACCATCTTGCTTACCTTTGTGGTGAGAAGTGCGTTTGGCCACTTTATAATCCTCTGTTGTTGGCACTTGCATACCTTCTAAGAGAGCTTCGCGAGGTACTTCCATCTCCATCATGCGTTCAATGTTCTTTAGAGCCTGCATCTCTTTCTCTCCCACAAGAGTGAAAGCACAACCTTCACGACCAGCACGCGCTGTGCGACCGATGCGGTGAACATAGTCCTCTGCATCGTGAGGAACATCATAGTTGATGACCATAGTAATATCATCTATATCGATACCGCGAGACACAATATCTGTGGCCACAAGAATATCTGTTTTTCCTGATTTGAAATCAAGCATGATTTGGTCACGTTCTTTTTGTTCCAAGTCAGAATGCATTGCCTCTATATTGAAACCATCTCGTTTAAGTGAGATGTTCAACTCTTTAACACGGAGTTTAGAGCCAGCGAAGATAATCACACGTTTTGAAGAGTGAGTGCTCAATATATGGTGCACTAACTTGGTCTTCTGCGTATCGAAACAGACATACACTTTCTGTCGTATTTTCTCCGCAGGCTTTGAGACGGCAATGTGAATTTCAACAGGATCTTTCGTTATGCTACGCGCGAAGCGATTGATATCAGGGGGCATAGTCGCAGAAAACAGAATGGTTTGACGCTCTTTGGGCATCTGTTCCACTATTTTCAAAATATCCGCACTGAATCCCATGTCCAACATACGGTCCGCTTCATCGAGAATTAAGTGAGTTGTCCGACTCAAATCACATTTTCCCAATTCTATGTGCGAAATCAAACGACCGGGAGTAGCTATAATAATATCTGCTCCACGTTGCAAACTGCGACGCTCTTGCTCAAAGCGAATGCCATCATTGCCACCATAGACAGCAACGCCATTGATGTCCATGTAGTAAGCAAATCCTTGTAGTGCTTTATCTATTTGTTGCGCCAGCTCGCGTGTCGGTGCCATAATCAGGCAATTTACCGAATCTTCTGGATGTGGCTCTTGTTGCAAAAGAGTCAAGAGAGGTAGTAAGTAAGCTGCCGTCTTTCCTGTTCCTGTTTGAGCAATCCCAATAAGGTCTCTTCCATCAAGAATTGGCGGTATGGCCTCCTCTTGAATGGGTGTACATGTCTCGAACCGCATGTCATAGATGGCGTCGAGCACATCTTCGCTAAGCGGTAAATCTTCAAAAAGCATAATTGATTGTGTATTTATTGATACGCTTAGTCCTTAACGCGGTGCTCTTTTATACAAGAAGAATGCAATGAGTGCAAAAAGGAAATTAGGTATCCATGTAGAAATAAGCGGTGGCCACCCTGCATTGATAGCAAAGCTGGCTGCCACTGTTTGAAAAAGGATGTAGGAAAAACTCAATGCCAAGCCTATGCCAATAGAAGTGCCCATGCCTCCTTTTCGCTTTTCTATACACAGCGAAACACCTATCAATGTCAGTATGAACGCAGCGAATGGCATAGCGAAACGTTTATGATATTCCACCTCGAAAGTGCTTAAATTCGCTGCTCCACGTAGGCGCTGCTTCGAAATGTATTCATCTAATTGTGGCAAAGTCATTGTTTCTTGCTGATTGCGTGTGTAAGCAAAGTCCGCAGGCTCCATCATAATCATCGTATCCAATTGCTCTCCACGAGAAATTTTCTCACGCATACCTCTTAAGGTTCGAATGTTATATTGATCAAGGTGCCACATATAGCGATGATCAGCAATAGTATCGTAACGAATAGTTTGGGCTATTAACTGGGACACTAACTTTTTATCCACAAGTTTGTCTAACCTAAATCCATAGCCACTTTTCGTTTGGAAATCATAGTGCGCGATATAGGCTATTACACCTGTATCCACCTGCAATTGAACATTCTCAACTGAAGTGATGTTGCGATTTTTGATATACGTATTCTCAAAGTTAATGCGAGAGACATTGCCTTTAGGAATGACATAAGCCCCCAAAAGGAAAGTCATAATTGCGATTAACCCCGCAGAATACATATAGGGCCGCAAGAGGCGCTTGAAGCTAACGCCTGCCGCTTTCATCGCAATAATCTCTGAATGACCAGCTAAGTTTGTCGTGAAGAAGATGACTGCGACAAAGACAAATAGTGGACTAAAGAGATTGGAATAATGAGGCACAAAGTTAACATAGTAATCGAAGATAATCATCTTCGCTGTAGCACTACTATTGTTGAACTTATCTATCTTCTCATTGAAGTCAAATACGATGGCGATCGTAATGATTATTCCCATGAGGAAGATATAAGTACTCAAAAATTTCTTGATTATATACCAATCCAGTTTGGTTATCCACCTCGGACTTCGCCATGCTCCCCCTTTCTTCTTTGAGAGACTGGCGAATATGTTATGCTGTTTCCACCATTCGATAAAATGGCGACAGAACAATTGGAGGGAAGGATATATCTTGTTCACAGACTATTATAATCTACGCATCAACTTCTCGGAAACACTTCTTTTCCATGCCACAAAGTCTCCTGCAAGAATATGTGCACGTGCTTGCGTCACCAAGTCCAAGTAAAATGCCAAGTTATGAATGCTCCCAATCTGAAGCGCAAGAAGTTCCTTTGCCTTAAAGAGGTGATGTACGTAAGCCTTGGTATAAGTGCTGTCAACAAAGCTTGTTCCATTTGCATCTAATGGACTAAAGTCTTTTGCCCATTTTGCATTTCTCATGTTTAGCGTGCCTTCCCACGTGAAGAGCATAGCATTACGCCCATTACGAGTTGGCATGACGCAGTCAAACATATCGACTCCACGTTCAATGCCTTCAAGGATATTTAGTGGTGTGCCTACGCCCATCAAATAGCGAGGGCGATCTGTCGGCAAAATATCATTCACCACCTCAATCATTTCATACATCTTCTCTGCTGGCTCGCCTACTGCCAATCCGCCAATTGCATAGCCATCAGCATCAAATTCTTGAACAAAGTTTGCGCTCTCTTTGCGCAAGTCGTGATAAACACAACCTTGCACTATAGGGAACAAAGCTTGGTAGTAGTCATACTTTGGTTCTGTTTCTCGATAACGTGCAAAACAGCGACGCAACCAATTATGGGTCAGTCGTAAGCTATTCTTAGCATAGGTATAATCGGCAGTTCCGGGGGGGCACTCATCAAAAGCCATCATGATGTCTGCTCCAATTGTACGCTCAATATCCATCACACCTTCAGGTGAGAAAAAATGTTTAGAGCCGTCAATATGAGAAGTAAAGCGACAGCCTTCTTCTGTGAGTTTGCGAATACCCGTCAGTGAAAACACTTGGAAACCGCCACTATCCGTTAATATGGGCTTATTCACACCATTAAATCGGTGCAATCCACCTGCTTGTTCCAAGACTTCAAGACCCGGACGCAGATAAAGATGATAAGTATTCCCCAAAATGATTTGGGCTTTTATATCTTCAATAATTTCCCGAACATGCACCCCTTTCACGCTACCAACCGTTCCTACAGGCATAAAAATAGGGGTCTCTATCTGTCCATGCTCTGTCGTTAAAACTCCTGCGCGTGCTTGACTTTGCGAATCAGTCTTTAAGAGGTTGAATGCCAAACGGTTTATGTTCATTGTCTGTTGTTTTAGTAACTTCGGTTTCCACAATCAGTTGTATGGGATTATCCACTTGTTCATCCATAATGGCAAAAGATAGAACTTGGGATATATCATCCACAAAGTGGAAGTTTAAGCCTTTAATATATTTCTCATTGATTTCGAGAATATCTTTCTCGTTCTCGCTACTCATGACGATGTCGGTGATACCAGCTCGTTTTGCAGCCAAAATCTTTTCTTTAATGCCGCCAACAGGAAGTACCTTTCCACGTAAAGTTATTTCGCCAGTCATAGCGACGTTAGCGCGAACTTTGCGCTGGGTGAGTGCACTAACAATAGAGGTAGTAATCGTGATACCAGCAGAGGGGCCGTCCTTAGGCGTTGCACCCTCAGGGACATGCACATGTAAACTCCATTGCTCAAAGATGCGATAATCAATGTTCAATCTGTCTGCGTGTGCTTTGACATACTCCAAAGCCAGCATGGCCGATTCTTTCATCACATCTCCCAAGTTACCCGTCAAGGTCAAACGAGGCGCTTTACTACGGCTTAGGCTCGATTCTATCATTAAGATTTCACCCCCAACAGAAGTCCACGCCAATCCTGTAACAACACCTGCATATTTATTCCCTTGATAACGATCGCGCGAGAATAAAGGCTTTCCCAAAAGAAGTTGAATTTCCTTAGCTGTCAAAGCCTTCCCTTTTCCCGGAACTTCTTCTTCTTTTGCATAAAGAAAAGCTACTTTTCGAGAGAGTTTTTGCAGTTGCTTTTCGAGCTGACGCACACCACTTTCACGGGTGTATTTCTCAATAATAAATTCAAGTCCCGATGTTGCTACTTTTATCTCCCTCTTCTTCTCCACATTCAACTCTTTGTTGATACGTGGGAGGAGATGTCGTTTGGCGATTTCTATCTTCTCTTCGGTAATATATCCCTCCACATCTATCAACTCCATACGATCCAAAAGGGGACGAGGAATTGTATTCAAACTATTAGCCGTAGCAATAAAAAACACCTTGGACAAGTCATAATCAACATCTAAATAATTGTCATGAAAAGCCTTGTTTTGCTCAGGGTCTAACACCTCTAAGAGGGCTGATTGTGGGTCTCCTTGATGTGTATTGCTTGCCACTTTGTCAATCTCATCAAGCACAAATACAGGATTATCGCTTTCTGCCTTGATGAGACTTTTCACGATGCGTCCAGGCATTGCTCCGATATAGGTGCGACGGTGCCCACGGATTTCGGATTCATCATGAACGCCTCCTAAAGAGATGCGTTGATATTTGCGCCCCATAGACTCTGCAATACTGCGCCCAAGTGATGTCTTACCCACACCGGGTGCACCATAGAGGCAGAGGATAGGAGCTTTGGCCTCCTTGCGCAAGCGTAAAACAGCCAAGTGTTCCAAAATACGTTCTTTGACCTTTTCCATACCATAGTGTTCCTTGTTCAACACTTGCTCGGCATGTTTCAAGTTAAGGTCGTCTTCTGTTTCTTTGCCCCAAGGCAATGATGTCAGCGTTTGGAGGTAATTCAAAGCCACATGATAGTCTGGACTTTGTGGACTCATACGCTCAAGTTTTTTCAGCTCGTTTTCAAACGTTTCGGCCACTTTCTCTGGAAAGTTAAGCGGAGCGGCTTTCTCCCGGAGTCGCACAACATCCTCATTACTGGCTTCGCCCAACTCATCCTGAATGTTCCGAATCTGTTGTTGCAAAAAGTATTCTTTTTGCTGCTTATCCAACTCTTCACGCGTCTGTTCTTGAATATCGTGGCGTAATTGAATGTATTGAACCTCACGATTGAGCAATTGAAGCAAACCTTTGGCACGCAACTTCAAATCCCCCTCAGAGAGTAAAGCATCTTTTTCGTCTGTATCAAAAGGTAGGTTGGTGCAGATAAAATTGATGAGGAAGATGGGATGTGTCACATTTTTAACAGCAAAAGTTGCTTCTGTTGGTATGTTCTCATTCATCTTCATGTAGCGCAAAGTCAAATCACGACACGCATCTACATAGGCTTTGAATTCTTTATCGTCCTCTTCGGGCAGTATTTCGGGCACAGCATCTACTTTTGCACGGATAAAAGGGCGAACACGTGTAAACTCTCCAAGACTAAATCGTCCATAACTCTGTAACAAAACAGTTGTGCCTCCATCGGGGAGTTCAAAAGTTTTCACCACTTTAGCCAAAACACCACCATTGTACATGTCTTCTCTATTCGGAGATTGTACGTTGGCATCAATTTGTCCCACAACTCCAATATAGCCACTGGTCTTCTCTGCATTGGCTATAAGTTTCAAGGAAGATTCACGTCCCACTGAAACAGGTGCTACAATTCCGGGGAAAAGCACCATATTCCGCAATGGTAGAATTGGGAGTGTTTCTGGCATTTTCTTGTTGAACATGCCAGACATGTCGCCATCAAAATCAGCGACAAAAGAGAAAGACGGCGGTGTATTGTCTTTTAATATCATGAGCTATAAATATCTCAAATTTAATTCTTTAATAGTCTGCTATAAGAGTTTTAATTCATACCTTCTTGCACTAATCAAGATGTATATCAAATAACTCTTATCTGTAAGACAGAACCTCTTAACGACAAAAACTATTTTCTTTTCATCCATTCATAGAGGCGCACTTTACCCTGCAAAGATACTCATTTTCCCCGACTCTCCGTCTTTTATTTGTTCTGTCTATGGTGCTATTTCCCTAAACGATGGAGGAAAATTTATCGCATAGGCCTCAAACAACGTTTTCATGTTGTTGTTAAGCATCCGTAACACCTCGACTTGCATACCGTACTTTTGTGCCCTATCTTTGTAGTGAGAAGCGGAAAGGAGGAAATCGCAATTTACAGCGATTTCCTCCTTATTTTCAGCCTTTCATCGAGATTTTAGTCAGCATAACTTAGCATTCCTTTAGGCGCATCCCGTAAATTCAAGCTACGCCATTTATGTTTCTATCTATCGCAAGCTACATCGTCCAGCAACAGAACAAATCTAAATAACATCAGTAAGCGTTAAACTTTCTTGTTACGGTTTGTAAATCTGAAATACTTAGCCAAAACGCCCCAAGCAATGATATTTTCCCTTTCTGAATCTAAGAACTGCTGCACATAAACATGAGCATTGTCTATAATTTTCTGCGCCTCTTGCGGATGTGTTATGTAATAGCGCAAACGCTCTTCTAAATCCGAAAAATCGGGCTTAATCTCTATATAATGCACATTCGGTACGAGTTTCCCCTCCATAAACCAAGATTCGCAAGTGGGCCGAGGCATAACAGCAATAGAGTTGGAAGACATTACCCATTTCAAATTACTTGCCACATCATTACCTTCCAACGCCATAATAAACTTATAATCTAAATGCTCACGCAAGGTCATTTTCTCTGTTTGCCATTCAGGGTATTCTTTATCAAGGACTCCTGCATCGCATAGTGGATGACCAAAGTATCGCTTCATAAAGTCGTAGCGATTTTGTTTCAGACTGTTGCCAATCTCCTGTCCTATCAAACCTCTAAATACAACTTTATCTTTCTTTTCCACGAACTTTTTGCGGTCTTTTACAAAAAGAAAATGACGCACCCGATCAAGATTTAGCAACACAGAATTTGCATTCTCTGCATGAAGACATATGGGGCGACTTTTTACAATACTTGGTACTCTTGGCACATAAGTTATATCGCCGGGAAGAAGCACCCAGCGTAGCCATTTAGAAAAGCTTTTAGCATAGCGAAAAGCATCAAGATAATAAACCGTTTGCCCGGTTTTCTTCTGTTGGCACAGAGGGGTACTCTCTTGCATAAACTCATCACAATCAAACTTATCATTTTCAAAAAGTTGGCAGTAATAATGAATACGCTCTTCAATTTGCTGCTTGTCTTCTCGGCTCTCCAACTTTTTCATCGCTTGAAGACGAGACCACGACAGCCACTGCCAAGGGAGTAAGACAGCCCAATAGGCCTTGATATAGTAGACCAGCTTGGAATTTTTTCCACTGCCGAAAACATAACGTAATTTGCGAGAGATGTTCATCGAAGATATTTAAGCTTACTCTTAGATAATGTAACTGCAAAGGTAGATAAAAATGCTTATTCATCAGCCTTAGACCTTAGCCTAAAGAGAGAAGCAAAGGGATATAAAAGCGATTTCGATGTACAAGAAGACAAAACAAGCTTCTCCCTTCTCCTTCCCTATTTGGATAGAAAATTGTATCTTTGCTATACTAAGTAAAGGTGGTTTCTACTACGAGCTTTGAAAGCGATTAGGTTTGAAGCTATAGTGCCATTTCATAAATTATTACGCCTATGTTTACGATTAAACGTATCTTTTATTTTCTCTTTTTATTTGTTTGTACAACAGCCATTTGGGCACAGTCTCTTACATATTCAGTACAACAAGGAGAAACGCTTTATAGTATTGCGACAAAACATGGTGTCACAGTAGATCAAATTCTTGCAGCCAACGCAGGGGTATCGGCAGAAAATCTAAAAGCAGGAGCGACACTCATTATACCTCAACAAAAAACACAATCGGGGATTGCTAACTCTAATTGTAGAGAAATGCATCGGGTTAAAAAGGGGGAAACAATTTATGGCATATCAGCCAAATATGGCATTACAGAGTCACAGCTCCTCAATGCCAATCCTGAAATTAAATCCTCAAACGGGGTTCTTAAAAAAGGGATGTTCTTGTGTATTCCTTTTCCAGAGGCCTCTGTAATTACGCCTGCGCTGAAAAAACAAGATGTACATATTTCGGTATTTCTCCCTCTAAAGGAGCAAAACGAAGTTGGACAACGTTGCGTCGAATTTTATCGAGGTTTCATTGCGGCTGCAGAGGAGCTCGTTGATGAAGGTTACAATATCTTTATCAATGTAGTGGACGAACCAACAGGCAATAGCGACATAACAGAGCAACTCGGTACTATAACCGGACAAACACCAGATTTTGTAGTAGGTCCTCTTTATCCTTCCCATTTTGAGGCCATATCTGCATTTGCAAAAGATAAAGATGTGCGTATTATTGTGCCTTTCTCATCAAAAGTGTTGCAAGTAGAACAAAATAAAAATCTCTTCCTCGTCAATGCTCCCGAAAGCTATAAGGCACTATATAGTGCCCAACTTATCAAGAAACTCTTCTCCAATGCTCACTTAGTATTCGTTTCTTCAGCAAGTGTGGGAAATACAACCTTTATGCAACAACTCAGAGAGCAGGCCGATGCACAAAAAATCAGTTTCAGTGAATTCGCACCCTCTAAAATTCTTGTAGAATGGAAGGCGCAGTTAAAAAGCGGACGCAAGAATTTATTATTTACTGATGCAAATAAACTCAACGATTTACAACAGATTGCAGACATGGTTGTACAGCTTAAAAAGACTTATCCAACCTACGATATAAGCCTCATAGCAGGTGCTGATGCTCTACAACAAACTGCCAACTTAGAAAGCCTTTTCTTTATGGCTGATACCTATTTTTTAACGCCCTCCTATTTCAACACCTATCATCTCAAGAGCCAGCAGTTTGCGGCAGACTATAAAGCGCAATACAACACCACATTATTGCCCTTAGCCCCCTCTATGGCTGCTTTAGGATACGACTTAAGCTATCAAGCCATAAAACAGACATCACATTATGGTAAGGATTATACGACACAAGTGCTTTCTACCCAGCCTTACCAAACACTTCTACAATTCCGTCCGACCAAAGAGAAAGGCGGTTTTGTCAATGGCAATATGCTTCTGATACACTATAAACAAGAAGGAACAATAGACCAAATTTCACTCTAATTTTTGTGATTTTCTCTTTTCAGATGAACCTTTTTCCCAAGACACTTTGCTGTACACTTTTAGCGTGTTGGTTATTTTCTCCAGTGCAGGCACAAATAGGAAAGCCACGTAACGTAATGTCACTTGGCTTTAACGCAGGTTATAGCTTTAACAAAATAGACTTTGACCCAACTGTGCGACAGAGTCGACTGGGGAGTCCTACTTTAGGGGTGACGTTTCGTTACACGACGGAAAAGTATTTCAGCACGCTTTGTTCTTTCCAAGCCGAGCTGAACTACACAAAACTCGGTTGGAAAGAAGATATTGTGAACGCAAGCGGAGACCCTTTGCCCGATACGTATCAACGCAATCTCCATTATTTACAGCTCCCTGTCTTGGCGCGTTTGGGTTGGGGACGAGAGGAAAGAGGTTTGCAGTTCTACTTCTTAGCTGGACCACAGGTGAGCTATTGCTTTAAGGAAACAACAGAGCAGAGTAGTGTATGGACCTTAACCGACAATGGCACGCCTGACCGCCCTAATGGTATGTATCAACAATATAGTTTACCCATACAGCATCGTTTTGATTATGGCATAACAGCTGGACTCGGCTTGGAACTAAATACAAAAGTGGGGCATTTTATGCTTGAAGGACGATATTACTATGGGTTAGGCGATATTTTTGGTAATGCAAAGAAAGACGTTTTTTCACGCAGCGCCAATGGGACACTACTCGTAAAAGCTACTTATCTTTTCGATGTCCTAAAATACTAATTACGAGCATTTAGCAACCACTTTTAGTAGGGGACTCTTCTCTACTTTAATGAGATATGATATATCCTTCAAACTTTGAAGCTAAAATAGGTTTCGATCATATTAGGCAATTACTACGTCAACATTGTGCCTCAAACTTAGGCGAAGAGTGGGTTAATCAACATTTAACCTTCTCTTCTGACTATACCATTGTCATGAAAAACCTATGTGAAGGAGCTGAATTTCAGCGATTTGAATTAGAAGAAACGGGGTGTTACGAGCCGCATTTCTTCGATTGCCGTGAAGCACTTCTTCATGCACGTCCTGAACGCACCTATATAGAGGAGCATGGACTTTTCGACCTTCGGCGCTCTTTAGAGACTATAGGACGTTTGGTAAAGGCCTTTCAACAAGTAGAAGACGGTGAAGAGACTCAAAAAGATGCTGAAGAGCAGTTGCGTTACCCAGCCCTCTATGAAATGAGCCAAGGGGCATCTTGCTTTCCTGAAATTGTACAACGTATTGATAGCATTTTAGACAAGTACGGCCGTATCAAAGATCATGCTTCTTCCGAATTGGCAAGTATTCGCAAAGAGAAACATCAAGTCGAAAGAAGCATATCAGGAAGTCTGCGATCTATTTTAGCTTCTGCGCAGAAAGAAGGTTTGGTGGCTACTGATGTTTCTCCCACTATGCGTGATGGGCGTTTAGTCATCCCTGTTGCACCTGCTTTGAAGCGGAAAATACCCGGCATCGTACATGACGAAAGCACTTCGGGAAAGACTGTATTCATAGAACCTACTGCTGTAGTGGAAGCCAATAATCGTGTGCGTGAATTAGAAAATGCAGAGAAGCGTGAAGTGATTCGTATCCTGCAAGAGACAACATCTATGATTCGCCCACATATCGGCGAAATTATGGAATCCTTTGTTTTCTTGGCACACATTGATTTCTTACGGGCTGCCAATCAAGTGGCCATTGCCATGGAAGCACGCGTTCCTAAGGTTATCTCTAAGCCTCATTTACAGATGGAACAGGCTGTACATCCGCTACTTGAACGCAGTTTGCAGAAACAGGGACGTACCATGAATCGGCTCGATATCTGCTTAGGCAAGGGCAAAGGGATATTAATTATTTCAGGTCCTAATGCTGGTGGTAAGTCTATTTGTCTAAAGACGACAGGCCTTTTACAATACATGCTTCAATGCGGATTGCCTATTCCTGTTGGTGAGGGAAGCGTCATGGGTATTTTTGAAAGTATCTTTATTGACATTGGCGACGAGCAAAGCTTAGAAAATGATTTGAGTACCTACTCCTCCCATCTGCTAAATATGAAGGCAATGATGGCTGGATGTTCCTTGCGTAGCCTGTTGTTGATTGATGAGTTTGGTGGTGGAACAGATCCGATGATTGGTGGAGCGTTGGCAGAAGCCATACTTCAACGTTTTATCAAAAAACAGAGTTTTGGCATCATTACAACTCACTATCAAAATTTGAAACGTGTAGCAGAACATTATCCTTCGGTTGTGAATGGAGCGATGCTATACGACCGAGGGGAGATGCGTCCATTGTTTCGCTTACAAATCGGCTCTCCCGGCAGTTCGTTCGCTGTGGATATCGCGCGAAAAATTGGTATCCCAAACGATGTCATCCAACAAGCCTCAGACATTGTGGGCAAAGATTATATTCTCTCAGATAAATATCTACAAGATATAGTCAGAGATAAAATCTATTGGGAACGCAAACGTGAGAGCATACATAAGCGTGAAAAGCAATTAGAAGAAAAGGTTAGCTTTTATGAAGCAGAAATTCGCAAGCTTTCTTCTGAACGCAAAGAAATTCTTCACCGTGCCAAAAGTAATGCTGAGGCCATTCTGCAACAGAGTAATGCGCAAATAGAAAACACCATTCGGGCTATCAAAGAAAGTCAGGCAGAAAAACAACGCACTTTGCAAGTGCGTCAAGAATTAGAGACATTCAAGGAACAAGCCACTCAAGCTCTCACGGATGACGATGACAAAATAGCTAAAAAAATGGCTAAACTTCAGCGTTATCAACAACGCAAAAAAGAGGGCAAGAGTGGTGGTGTTGCACAGCCAGCAAAACAAGCAACTCCAAATGCAAGCCTAAATTCTCCCACGTCTCTATCGACAGATCAACCTATCAACATTGGCGATAATGTGCGTATCAAGGGACAAAGCAATGTTGGTAAAGTAGAAGCAATTAAAGGGAAGCAAGCACGTGTGCTCTTTGGGATGCTATATACGAATGTTGACATTGAACGCCTACTGCACGCAGATGCCCCTATAGAAAGTAAAGTCATGCAAGAAGCTACCTTTGTGAGTAAGGAAACACGTGATGCGTTTTATAAAAAGAAACTTGACTTTCAACCTCAGATAGATATTCGGGGGATGCGTGCAGACGAAGCCCTTACAGCCGTTTCTTATTATATGGATGATGCACTATCGTTGGCCTATCCCCAAGTGCGTATCCTACATGGCACAGGAACGGGGGCATTAAGAGAGGTTGTGCGCAATTACTTATCCTCTCTCAAAGGTATACGTCGATTTCATGATGAGCATGTTCAATTTGGTGGATCAGGCATTACTGTAGTTGAAATATAAATGTGCCAATTACCATTACTTTATGGAAAAGTTTGATATACATATATTGGGCTGTGGCAGTGCTCTTCCGACGTTGAAACATCATCCCACATCGCAGGTTTTGAATATCCGAGAAAAACTCTTTATGATTGATTGTGGAGAAGGGACACAACAAAACTTTCGGCACACCCACTTAAAGTTTTCACGTCTCAATCATATCTTCATCTCGCATCTACATGGTGATCATTGCTTCGGACTCATAGGTTTGATTTCCACACTGAATCTACTTGGGCGTACAAACGCTTTATACATTTATGGTCCTTCAGGGATAAAAGAGTTCTTAATGCCTCAGATTGATTTCTTTTGTCCCAATATCGCTTTTGAAGTGATTATCAAGTCTTTTAGCACAAAAAAGAAAGCGCTCATCTATGAAGACCGAACGCTGACAGTTCACGCTATCCCTTTACGCCACCGTCTACCAACAATGGGCTTTTATTTTGAAGAGCGTGCTCCCCTACCGCATATTCGTCGTGATATGATCGACTTTTTGAAAATTCCAATTTACGCTATCAATGGTATCAAACAAGGCGCAGATTGGATAACAGAAGATGGTGCATTCTATCCTAACGAACGTTTGGTTTTCCCCGCCACTCCTGCCCGAAAGTACGCCTATTTGTCGGATACCTGTTTTGTTCCAGAGAATGCGGATTTGGTAAAGGGGGCAACCCTGTTATATCACGAAGCAACCTTTTTGGAAAGCGAGGCTAAACGGGCTGAAGAAACTCAACATTCTACAGCAAAACAAGCCGCTGAATTTGCCAAACTTGCGGATGTGCAACAACTTTTAATAGGACACTATTCGGGACGCTACGATAGTGAAGACCAACATTTGTCGGAAGCGCAAACTATTTTCCCGAACACTTTGCTTGCCCAAGAAGGGCTTTGCATCAGTATTTAAGCCATTCCATTCAGAACTTTCAACACCTCTTTATGCACGATTACGTTCACCTACACGTTCATACCCAGTATTCTATTCTTGATGGTCAAGCTTCTGTTTCAAAACTTGTTGATAAAGCCATCTCAGATGGCATGCGCGGTTTAGCCATTACTGACCATGGCAATATGATGGCAATCAAGGAATTTTTTGATTACTCTTCTAAAGTCATTGGCAACGGCAAAAAAGCCCTCAAAGTGGCTCAAGACAAATTAGAAGAGTTGCGAGAAGCTGGGGCTTCGATGGCAGAGCAGAACGAAGTGATTCATGAAATTGAAAAACAAACCCGCATTGCTAATTTCAAGCCTATCTTTGGATGTGAAATGTACGTGGCACGCCGTGGTCTACAAACCAAGGCAGAGAAAATAGACCAAAGCGGTTGGCATCTTGTTGTTTTGGCTAAGAACAAAAAAGGTTATCACAACCTTATCAAACTGGTATCCAACGCTTGGATTGATGGTTTCTATATGCGTCCTCGCACCGATCATGAGCAACTTGAAAAGTATAAAGAGGGATTGATTATCAGTACAGCTTGTATTGCTGGAGAAGTTCCTAACAAGGTCATTAAAGGCGATAGAGCAGGCGCAGAAGAAGCAGCCTTATGGTTCAAAAACACTTTCGGAGATGACTTTTACCTTGAGCTGCAACGCCACCGTGTACCTCGTCCGGGTTTACGCGCCAATTATGAAGCCTATGATTTGCAACAACAAGCCAATGCTGCCCTCATCGAAATAGGACAAAAGCACCATATCCCCATCATCTGTACCAATGATGTTCACTTTGTTAATGAAGAAGATGCTGAAGCCCACGATCGCCTTATTTGCCTCTCCACAGGTAAAGATTTAGATGATCCTAAGCGCATGCTCTATTCCAAGCAAGAGTGGTTTAAGACGCGTTCAGAAATGAATGTTGTCTTTAATGACTTACCCGAAGCCTTAGAGAACACCTGTGCCATTGCTGACAAAGTTGAGGTGTACAGTATCAACCATGCGCCTATCATGCCAAACTTTGAAATTCCAAAAGATTTTGGTACCGAAGAAGAGTATAGACAAAAGTTTACAGAGCGTGATTTGTTTGATGAATTTACCCAAGATGAGAACGGCAATGTAGTCATGACAGAAGAAGACGGCTGGAAGAAGGTCAATCTTATTGGTGGCATAGACAAACTTTATCGTCTGAAATTAGAGGCTGACTATCTTGCTAAACTTGCCTATAAAGGTGCTGAACGACGCTATGGCACACCATTGTCAAATGAGGTAAAAGAACTTATCAACTTTGAACTTCATATCATGAAGACCATGGGTTTTCCGGGTTACTTCTTGATTGTGCAGGATTATATTCGTGCTGCTCGTGAAGAACTCGATGTCAGCGTTGGGCCCGGCCGTGGATCTGCTGCTGGTAGTGTTGTTGCCTATTGCTTAGGCATCACACAAGTAGACCCCATAAAATACTCTCTGCTGTTTGAACGCTTCCTGAACCCTGATCGTATTTCACTTCCTGATGTTGATATAGACTTCGATGATGATGGGCGCGCACGTGTCCTAAAGTGGGTAACTGATAAATATGGAGAAGAGAATGTAGCCCATATTATTACTTATGGCACAATGGCGACAAAGTCTGCTATAAAAGATGTGGCACGTGTACAACGTTTGCCGCTCTCTGAAAGCAATCGTCTTTGCAAACTCATTCCAGATAAACTGCCAGAAGTAGATGGAAAATCTCCAAAATTAAATTTGAGCAATTGTATCAAGTACATTCCTGAAATGCGTGAAGCTGAGGCTTCTACAGACCCTTTAATACACGATACCATTAAGTATGCTAAAATGCTTGAGGGAAATGTGCGTAGTACGGGAGTTCATGCTTGTGGCTTTATCATTTGTCGTGATAAAATCAGCGACTGGGTGCCTGTCAGTGTAGCTGAAGATAAAACAACAGGTGAGCGTCTTCACTGCACGCAGTACGAAGGACGTGTCATTGAAGATACAGGACTCATCAAGATGGATTTCTTGGGATTAAGTACTCTTTCTATTATCAGAGAGGCCTTGGCCAATATCCGTGAGAGTCTGCATATAGAAGTGGATATAGACTCTATCGATATAGAAGACCCTGCCACTTATCAACTTTATTGTGATGGTCGTACGATAGGTACTTTCCAATTTGAGTCTGCTGGAATGCAAAAGTATTTGCGAGAACTTCAGCCTTCCACTTTTGAAGACCTCATAGCAATGAATGCCTTATATCGTCCTGGGCCTATGCAATATATCCCCAGCTTCATCAAGCGCAAACACGGATTAGAGGAAATCACTTACGATCTCCCTTGCATGGAACGCTACCTCAAAGATACGTATGGCATCACAGTTTATCAAGAACAGGTGATGTTGCTCTCCCGTGAAATTGCCGACTTCACAAGAGGTGAAAGCGACACGTTGCGTAAAGCGATGGGTAAGAAGTTGATTGATAAGCTAAATCACATGTACCCTAAATTCCTTGATGGCGGAACGAAGAATGGCCACGATCCAAAGAAACTTGAAAAGATTTGGGACGACTGGCGCGCTTTTGCGAGTTACGCTTTCAACAAGAGTCATGCTACTTGCTACTCTTGGGTCGCTTACCAAACAGCCTATCTGAAAGCCAACTTTCCCTCACACTACATGGCAGCTGTCATGAGTCGAAACTTAGCTGATATTGGTAAAATCAGCAAATTCATGGACGAATGCAAAACGATGGGAATTAACACCCTTGGGCCTGATGTAAACGAGAGTCGACTCAACTTTTTTGTCAATCAAGAGGGCGACATTCGATTCGGCATGGGAGCCATCAAAGGGGTTGGCGAAGGAGCAGCGCAAGCCATTATTGATGAACGCATCAAAAACGGTCCTTACACCTCCATCTACGACTTTGTTGAACGGGTCAATCTCAGTAGTTGCAACAAGAGATGTGTAGAGAACCTTGCTCTTGCAGGGGCCTTGGATAGTTTGGGAGGCAATCGTCGTGAACAACTCTTTGGACAGACAGAACAAGGGTCTTATATTGATACACTAATACGTTATGGTAATCTCTACCAAACGGAAAAAAGTCAAGCTCAAAATTCTCTGTTTGGCGGTTTCGATGCAGTCGAAATTAAAAAGCCCGACATACCAGAGAACTATGAAAGATGGAGCGATCTTGAACGTCTCAACAAAGAACGCGAGCTTATAGGCATTTATATCTCTGGACATCCTTTGGATGAATACAAGATGGTGCTTCAGCACGTTTGCAACACCAATGTGAGCGAGTTAGAAAACCTTGATGCGCTTCAGACACGTGAGATTACTCTTGGGGGTATCATCACCTCTGTGCGTGAAGGTTTTTCTAAGAACGGCAAGCCTTATGGTATTGTGAAGATTGAAGACTATGAAGGCATAGGAGAGATTCCTTTCTTCGGTGAAGACTGGGCGCGTTGGCGAGGTTATATGCTGACAAACAACTCGGTTTTTATTACAGCCAAAGTAGAGCCTCGTCGTTGGGGAGACAGTTTAGAACTTCGTATAGGAAACATAGAGTTTTTGACTGATGTAAAAGACACGAAGATACAAACGCTAACGATAGAAGTAGATATCAATACTCTTGAAGAAGCTGTAGCTACAGAGCTAATACATCTCATTGAAGAGTCTCACGGCCCTTCAAAATTGAATGTCAGAGCTATTGATAGGGTTGAAAACACGAATGTCCTTCTTACTTCTCCTCAGTGTTCTGTAACGGTCAACCAAGACCTTATATACTTCTTAGAACACAATGATTGTCTACACTTTACAATCAATTAAGAACACCTCTTCTGCCACAATCTTTCAGTTTGATTGTGGCAGAAGAAGGCTACGATATGCATTATTCCTTCTTTACCTTTTCCTCTGACTAAAAGGCAGTAAATATATAACTCACTACATTTCTCACACTCCCCCCCTTAAAGCCTTTAGGATATTTTGAAAGCAATTTTACCTCTTCACAAAGCAGTTTCATTGCTCAATAGATGGGGAGCAAGCAAAACTCCCTTTCTTTTTTATACCAACTATAATGCAACATTATGGTTCGTACAAAAATTGTCCGAAGTAGATGCCTCTGAGGTTTCCTACTCTTTACCTATGGGAAGTAATTGTCCGAAGATTGCTCCTCATACCATTGCAAAATGGGAAATAGAAAAGCCTGATTTTACAGCATATAAACAAGCGTTTGACAAAGTACAAGAAGGACTACAACGTGGCGATAGTTTTTTAACAAACCTAACATGGGCAACTCCTATTCGAACGAATTTAACAGAGGAGCAACTCTATGCTATGGCAAAGGCTCCTTTTCGACTATGGGTCAAAGGCGAGTTTTGTGTATTTTCTCCTGAGCCTTTTGTGCACATAGAAGGAAACGTTATTCGCACCTTCCCTATGAAAGGCACGATTCAAGGCACCAGTGATGAAGCCAGACAATATCTCCTTAATAGTCCAAAGGAGCAAGCAGAACATGCTACCATTGTTGATCTCTTGCGAAACGATCTTAGCATTATATCAAATGAGGTTCGTGTGGAGCGTTATCGCTATATAGAGCGAATTGATACTGTTAATGGGCCTATCCTTCAAACAAGTTCTGAAATAACAGGCAAGATACGCTCTGAGTTTCATTACCGATGGGGGGATATTCTAAGTGCGTTACTTCCTGCGGGTTCTGTTACTGGTGCTCCGAAACGCCGTACGCTTGAAATTATTGAGACTTCAGAGCCAACTCCTCGAAATTGGTATACGGGTATTTTTGGTATCTGTAATGGTAAAAAACTTCAATCTGCCGTCATGATTCGGTTTGTCGAATTTACACCCACTGGAGAGTGGATTTTTCATAGCGGTGGTGGCATCACAGCCCAAAGCACCCCCAAACAAGAGTTTGATGAAATGATATTGAAAACACATGCCCCAATTCATTGAAACTATCCGCATTGAGCAAGGTCAAGCACATCATCTTGATCTGCATCAACAACGCATAAATAGAACTTTGGCTAAGTTTTATCCGCATTCGCACTTTTTTCTCTCTACTATGCTCCCCCATCCTCTGCCCATGGAACGTTGTAAATGGCGTATTGTTTATGGTGAGGAAGTAGTCAGCACGAGTTTAGAGTTATACAATCCACGCTCTATTGAGACATTAAGATTACTTGATTCTCAATTTAGCTACGAGTATAAATTTCTAAATCGTACTGCCATCGACAACGCATTTGCTCAACGAGGAGACGCAGATGATGTTCTTTTTCTTCACAATGGTTTTATCACAGACACAAGTATCTTCAACGTTGCTTTTTTCGATGGCCTGCATTGGCTCACTCCTGCCTCTCCGCTTCTTAAAGGCACAATGCGCCATCATCTCATTGATCTGAAGGTGATTTTTGAAGCAGAATTGAACATCAATGATTTAACTTCTTTTTCTCAAGTATCACTCTTTAATGCCCTTAACCCATGGGGAGAGATTGTTTTAGATATTAGCTCCATACAAGATTGCTCTTTATAAACTACTCCTTGGGAGCAAACATTGATCTCAAAGACATCAAAATTTGAAACCTTCATTTGGCATATTGGCAAGTTTTTTGTACATTCGCACATCAACGAATTACACACTGACTATGGGAACACTCATAGCATTCATTTTATATTAAAACTATATGAAAAAATTTTTTGCTCCCTCAGAGCTTATTCTTAACGAAGATGGAAGCATCTTTCACCTCCATTTACGTCCTGAACAATTAGCAGACAAGGTTATACTTGTTGGCGATCCTGCCCGTGTTGAAGCGGTAGCATCTTTCTTTGACAGCATTGAATGTAGCGTTGAGAATCGTGAGTTTCGTACAGTTACAGGTGTTTTCAAAGGCAAGCGTATCTCTGTGATCTCCACTGGCATTGGTTGCGACAATGTTGATATTGTCGTAAATGAAGTGGACGCTTTGGCCAATATCGATTTTAACACGCGTGAGGAAAAAGACCATATTCGCCAATTGGACATCGTTCGTATCGGCACTTGCGGTGGCCTACAACCAGAAGTGCCTGTAGGAACATTTATTGCCAGTGCAAAAAGTATTGGGTTCGATGGCTTGCTTAACTTCTACGCAGGGCGCAATGAGGTTTGCGATTTAGAAGCTGAACGTCAATTCAAAGCACACATGCAATGGGAAGGAAATACTTGTATCTCTCATCCTTATATCATTGATGCTAATGCTGAACTCACAGATCGCATTGCACAGTCGGATATGGTACGTGGCATCACTGTAGCCTGTGGTGGCTTCTATGGCCCTCAAGGACGTGAATTGCGCATTCCTTTGGCCGATCCTCAACAAAACGCCAAAATTGAGGCCTTCACCTATGGCAATTTAAAAATCACGAATTTCGAGATGGAAAGTAGTGCTGTTGCTGGACTTGGCCGTCTGATGGGACATCGCGCACTCACCGTTTGTATGGTCATTGCCAATCGTGTTGCACACAACACCAACACCAACTACAAATCACTCATCAATGTGCTCATTGAAACGGTGCTGAATCGTATTTAAGCTCTCAAATAATCAGTAAGTTTCCTCATTCATCAATATAGACGAATGAGGAAATTTCTTATATAAATGCTTAAAGTTAAAAAGTCTGACTACTCCAAGCTCCAAAGCCACATCTTCTGTAGTTTTGTATGAAACGAAAAACAATAAGACACCTACCTCTCTTCTTTTGGCATATTTTTTGCTTTTATATCAAAAACATCTACACATAAAACAATGCAAGAAGAAAAGACAATTATAGAAGAGCAAGAGTTACAAACTCAGACCGCAGATGCAACGGATACAACTCTTGAAGAAACAGCTGCCGAGAACACAAAGACATTAACACTCGAAGAACAGTTGGCTGAAGCACAATCTGAAATAGAAGAGCTTAAAGACAAATATCTTCGCCAAGTAGCAGAATTTGACAACTTTCGCAAGCGTACATTGAAAGAGAAAACAGACCTCATTCTCAATGGTGGAGAGAAAGTCATCACAGCCTTTCTTCCCATTCTTGATGACTTGGAGCGTGCGCAACAAAATATGCAAAAGAGCGATGATATTGTTGCATTACGGGAAGGAGTCGACTTGATCCTCGACAAGCTTTCTAAAGTATTGGCATCACAAGGTTTGCAAAAGATGGAAACTGAGGGTGTTCTTTTTGATACAGACTTTCACGAAGCCATTGCGCTCATTCCCATAGATGATGAAGCTCAAAAGGGACACATCATTGATTGCGTACAAGCGGGGTATCTCTTCAATGAAAAAGTGGTAAGACACGCCAAAGTTGCAGTTGGCCAATAACACTAACTGAGGCAAAGTCTTTCTTTTCCTAAACACTAAATAATATGGCAGCAGAAACGGATTATTATAAGATATTAGAAGTAGACAAAAGCGCTACCGCTGACGAAATTAAGCGTGCCTATAAGAAAATAGCCATGAAGTATCACCCCGATCGCAATCCTGGCAACAAAGAGGCTGAAGAGAAGTTCAAACAGGCGGCCGAAGCCTACGATGTCCTTCGGGATCCAGACAAGCGTGCTCGTTACGACCAATTTGGTGCTGCAGGTGTCAATGGTGGTGCTGGAGGCTTTGGTGGGTTCGGCGGTCAAGGCATGGACCTTAATGACATTTTCTCCCACTTCAGTGACATTTTTGGTGACATGGGAGGTTTTGGGGGATTTGGTGGTGGCAGAGCTGCTCGCCCACGCTATCGTGGTGGCGACCTTCGCATCAAAGCAAAGCTCAATTTGGCTGAAATTCAAAAAGGTGTCACCAAGAAGTTTAAGGTCCGTAAACACGTCACCTGCACCGACTGCCAAGGAACTGGCGCCGAGAATGGACATCATCCAGAGACGTGCTCCACTTGTAATGGTTCAGGCTATGTAATGCGCACCCGACAGAGCTTCTTCGGCATGATGCAAAGTCAAGAGCCTTGCCCTACTTGTCATGGCGAAGGAACTGTGATTAAGCATAAATGCAAAAAGTGTCATGGCGAGGGTATTGTTCAAGGTGAAGAAATTATAGAAATCAAAATCCCCGCAGGCATAGCAGAAGGCATGATTCTTAATGTTTCAGGCAAGGGACATGCAGCTAAGCATAACGGTGAGCCTGGCGATATTCAAGTACTCATTGAAGAAGAAGCACATCCAGAGCTGATCCGTGACGAAAGTGACTTGATTTACAACCTCTTGCTCACAATTCCACAAGCCGTCTTAGGTGATTCTGTTGAAATACCTACGGTTGAAGGGAAAGCACGTATAGACATTAAGCCGGGCACACAACCAGGCACAGCATTACGACTACGGGGCAAAGGCCTACCTGTTATCAATAATTATGGATATAGCAACAGCGTAGGAGACATCGTTGTCAATATCTCCATTTATGTCCCTGTGACACTCTCCAAAGAAGAGCGCCAAGCCTTTGAACAGATGAAGAATAGCGACAACCTTAAGTGGACACAGAAGGTTAAAGACACTATCTTCAAAGCTTTCCGCACCTATTTCAAATAAACTTGTGCAACTTCACAATTTCACTCTATTGGCAAGGCCAAACCTGTGTTAGTACACACCACAAAGGTTCGGCTTTGCTTCTATTGTTCAGAAGACATAATGAATTATAAAGAAACAATAGATTATCTTTTTGATATTGCCCCCCTTTTCCAACAGAAAGGAAGTAAGGCTTACAAAGAGGGACTCTATAATACGGAAGCACTTGACAAGCATTTTGGGCATCCTCACCAAAGCTACCGCACAATACATGTTGGTGGTACAAATGGTAAAGGTTCTACTGCACACACACTTGCAGCTATTCTTCAAGCAGAAGGCTATAAAGTTGGATTATATACTTCTCCTCATCTGCTCGACTTTAGAGAGCGTATTCGCGTCAATGGCGAAATGATTTCCGAACAAAGAGTGATTGACTTTGTCGCAGAAGAAAGAGTCTTCTTTGAACCTTTAGCCCCTTCTTTCTTTGAACTCACAACGGCTCTTGCCCTACTTTATTTTGCAGAAGAAAAGGTTGATTTTGCCATCATTGAGGTAGGATTGGGAGGACGTTTAGATTGTACAAATATCATTACGCCTCTCTTAAGCGTTATCACCAATATCAGCTTTGATCACACACAGTTTCTTGGCACTACACTTGCGGACATTGCTTACGAAAAGGCTGGAATTATCAAACCTAAAGTTCCTGTAGTGATTGGAGAAAAGCTTCCAGACACAATTCCTGTATTTAAGAAAAAAGCCCAAGAGACCGAATCGGCTATATTCTTTGCAGAAGATGAAAAATGGGTCATGGGCTCTGCGAAGAAGAACAATGGCGCTTATTATTATGAGACACGCAATATTCCACAACTGCAAACTGCGCTTATAGGACGCTGTCAAGAGAAAAATGCCAACACCATTCTTTCTGCGATTGCGCATCTACCTTTCCCGGTCAGCGAACAAGCCATTAGGCAAGGATTTTCGCAAGTAGAAAAGCTCACAGGCCTACAAGGTCGTTGGCAAGTTGTCGAAACAAATCCACTCACCATATGTGATACAGGCCACAACGTTGGTGGTTGGCATTTTCTTAGTGGGCAATTGCAAGAGTTCATTGCAGAGCATCGCCAGCTACACGTTGTCTTTGGCATGGTCAATGACAAGGATATTTCTACCATATTGACACTTTTGCCCAAAGAAGCACGTTACTATTTTACACAAGCGAACGTAGAGCGTGCAAAACCAGCCAACGAAATAGCCCAAGAAGCTTACAGCATAGGACTGAAGGGTGATGTTTTTGCAACCGTAAGAGATGCCTTCACTGCTGCAAAAGACCAAGCAGACATAAAGGATATTATATATATAGGAGGTAGCACTTTTATTGTAGCAGACTTCCTCGCACAAAAACAATTGATCGATGATGCAACAGCACGCAGCTCTGTTTGACTTGGATGGTGTCATTCTTGATACCGAAAACCAATACTCCCATTTTTGGAGCGAACAAGGGAAAATTTACTTTCCTAATAATCCTAATTTTTCAGACAGTATTAAAGGTAACACTTTAACAGCCATTTTTAGAGACCACTTCACCTGTCCTACTCAACAGGCTGAAGTAGAAAAAGCACTGATCGCCTTTGAGGCACAAATGGAATATCCATTTATCGCAGGTGCTATGACCTTTGTTGACTCGCTCCGTAAAGTAGGTATTCCTACTGCGGTCGTGACAAGTAGCAATCGGACAAAAATGGAAGCTGTCTATGCAAAATGCCCAGAGCTAAAACATCTTTTCGATCGGATTTTTACCGCAGAAGATGTAACAGTGGGCAAACCTGCTCCTGACTGCTACCTCAATGCGGCCCATTTTTTTGAACTTGACATTAAAGATTGCGTTGTCTTTGAGGACAGTATCAATGGACTGAAATCAGCCAGCTCCAGCGGGGCAAAAGTTGTAGGATTAACTACTACTAATCACAAAGAAGTAGTTATCCCCTACTCTGATTATATTATTCCTGACTTCACACATTTCTCTATTCAACAATTACTCGAACTTTTTCAATAAAATGGCATATCTTTCTGAAACTCGTAAACACATCACTACCAATACGCTGGCTGAAATGAAAACTGTGAAGGAGAAAATCTCTATGCTCACAGCCTATGATTTCACAACAGCTTCTCTATTAGATGCTACAGGTATTGATATGATTCTTGTTGGTGATAGTGCCGCTAATGTCATGGCAGGACATAGTACGACACTTCCAATCACTATAGATCAAATGATTTATCACGCACAGTGTGTTCGCCGTGGCGTACAACGTGCCTTTGTAGTTTGTGACATGCCTTTTGGAAGCTATCAAATTAGCGTTGAAGATGCCACAAATAACGCTGTACGTATCATGAAAGAGTCGGGAGTGGATGGTCTAAAGCTCGAAGGCGGTATTGAAATCGCTGAAACTATTCGTCGCATTACCAACGCTGGTATTCCTGTCTGTGGACACTTAGGTTTAACTCCACAAAGTGTGCATGCGTTTGGTGGCTATGGTCTTCGAGCCAATAATGAGGCTGAAGCCCAGAAGTTGCTTGCTGATATAAAAGCCTTGGAAGAAGCTGGATGTTTTGCCATTGTTTTAGAGAAGATACCTGCCACTTTGGCAGAGCAAGCCAGTTTAAGTGTCAGTATTCCAACAATTGGTATCGGAGCAGGAAATGGTTGTGATGGACAAGTGCTTGTGATTGACGACATGTTGGGAAAGAACAAAGGATTTCAACCCAAATTCGTTCGCCATTATGCCGACCTCTATTCCGTTATCACAAAAGCAGTCGCACAATATATTTCAGATGTAAAAGAAGGAAAATTCCCTGCAATAGAGGAAAGCTACTAAACTGATTTTTAGAACAGAAGGGATAGCACTTCGGATGGTGTGGTTTCTCTAAAATCATAGTTCAACACAACTTATATTCTCCATAAGTTCGCCACAACCTATAAGTATATAAGTATAAACTATCCTCTTTTTAAGGATTTAGACACAAGCATCTCATCTACTATTTGTATATTTGCAAAGGCTTTGCATTCGGCCAAGGCCCATCCGATTCAATTAGAACTTGACAACTTGTTGGCATGTCTTTTGTCTTATAACAAGATACAAGTATCCTTGTCGCATTCATAAACAAAATAACTCAATAAAGATTATGGCAAAAGTATTCACAGACGCCAATTTCAGCGATGTAGTAGCTGAAGGGCTTCCCGTTGTTCTCGATTTTTCCGCAGCTTGGTGCGGTCCTTGCCAAAAGGTAGGTCCAATTATCGATGAGCTTGCTACACAGTTCGAAGGACAAGTGAACATCGGTAAGTGCGATGTTGACGAAAATGATGAACTTCCTTCACAATACGGCGTGCGCAACATCCCTACAATCCTCTTTATCAAGAATGGCGAAGTTGTGGACAAACAAATCGGTGCAGCCACTAAGGATGTCCTCGAAGCAAAAGTAAAAGCTTTGCTCGGATAAACACCAGTTATCCTATTTGAAATGTTTCCCTCCTCTCTTAAGTAAAGAAGAGGGAGACATTTCTTTTTTCACTAAACACACATGACCTATGAGTATTGACAACGAACTGCTTCTTGATGCCGAAGACGACGCTCGCGAAGTTGAATTTATCATGCAACATCTGCCCATTGACCTCAAGGAAAAGATGTCAGAAGATCTAATCTACTATTTTCTCGACACACTCGAAGAGTACTATGCAGATAGTGGTATTCTCGATGCTGAGCCTGACGACAACGGCGAATTTGAGTTGGATCTTGAGGAGATTGCAGGCTATTTAGCACAACAAGCCCAGAAAGACAAAATGGGTAGTTTCACAGTCGAAGAACTAACATTCTTCATTGATGCAGAACTCGAATATGCAGAGAGCTTTCTCGAAGACTAAATCACTCTTCATAACAAGACTTAAAAAATTTCTCCATGTGCATGACACTTTCATCATGCACATGGAGATTTTTCATTCATAAGAGATCTTCCTCTAAATACGCCAAAGGCATGCTTTAATATGCCATGTAAAAAAGAAGTGGAACTAACACACAACAGATACTATTCGACATCTATCAGTTTCCCACCTCTTCAGAGTTATTATCCCATTCATTACTTAGTCGCTTCCATGTGATGGAATATTTATTTTTCGTATCCTCAATAACTTTTTGAAGAAAAGCCTCATTCCGAGGCAAGTGCTGTCTCGCTTCTTGTTCGAGTTCTTGAAACATCTCTTCTCTTTGCTGAAAAGTAAAGCCGTAGAAGGAAGTATGCCAAAGGCAACATGCGGCAATTTCAGCCAATGATGCGGTTACTTTAGGTTCTACCACTATTTCTTTAGACAAAGCAACTTCCCACTCACAGCCTTCAATATCATAAGCATCTAAAAAAGATATTTCATCCTCCTCCCATTTTGTCATCGTAATGACACAAGGTTGTGAAGAGTCCTCTGTTCTTGGTGTAAGCTTGCATAACATGTCATAATGAGTAAGGAACAAATCCAACATTCGAGGGGTTGCCATGTCGGGGTAAAGCAATGCTATATGTGTCTTTATCTGTTCAAAAGGAACAAGATGAAGTAGTTCTTTAAGCGTCATTGAGAATATAATAGTTTATATCACCCTTGATTTTTATCTCAAAATCTCTCACATAGATAAAGTCTGTAATTGCCCAACAGGTATGATCAAAAAGATGATGGAATTGGCAGATTAAGTGTAAATCCTCTGTGAGTTTGCGATCTAATCCTTCGTTCCAATTGGGAGGAGGGCAATCCATTCCTATGAAAGACTCAAAACTTTCTTTGTTGTCGCGTGGAAGAACAAGCGTCTGCAAAGAAACTCCACCTGCATAAAGATTGTTTAATTTATCATCACAAAGGGCATTCCACAAATCTTGCCTGTCTTCCCTCTGTATTGGATGTCTCGTAGGATATACAATATCTAAATAACATTCGGCTGTAAACTCTATGTCCTCCTCCCAATCTTGAAGTTTTTGAAAGTCGTTCCATATGCGATGTGCCTTATCATACATTTTCCGCAAGACGTTGCACAATGCTTCGTTGAAATTAATAATTTCCGGTAAAAGTTCTTCTTGAAACTTCAGAACCTTCTTATTAATTAGGTCTTTCCGTATCTCCAAAAGACAGTCAAAATTAGAATAATCTTTATTGCGATAGCGAATACCTATTCCATTATGGGCATCTATAATCTCGCTTTCTATGCGTTGTATGTCATCGGAACGCAAAATCTCTTTGATTGTCATACTTTCGTACAGATAAAATGCCCTACATTGATTTTTGACTTATCAAGTTTTGTTCCATACTTTGCATTAAAAAGCTAGACAATAGTTTCTTGATACTTTACCTGCCCCAAAGGAGGTGTTGTAGAAGGTGTAGGCATTTCTACAAACATTCCTTTAACGAGTTCTTTACCTTTACCCCAATTCCAATTGTTCTTGGCTTCAATTTTCCAAAGTGTCAT
>JALFTM010000188.1 GCA_022788345.1 Bacteroidales bacterium | reverse complement strand
GAGTTGCACAATAGTCTTTACTTCTGTCAAGTAGAGACGGTGGATAATTTTGAGTTGGCCGAACCCATTCCGGGACCGAGCACAGAGTTTTTCGGAGCTTTGGCTAAGGAACATGATGTAGTGCTGGTGACATCGCTCTTTGAGCGACGCACAGCTGGGCTTTATCACAATACGGCCGTTGTCTTTGAAAAAGATGGCACGATAGCGGGTAAATTCCGTAAAATGCACATCCCAGACGACCCTGCTTATTACGAGAAGTTTTACTTTACTCCCGGCGACCTCGGCTTTCAACCTATCGACACCAGTGTGGGCCGTCTTGGCGTTCAAGTTTGTTGGGATCAGTGGTATCCCGAAGGTGCTCGCTTGATGGCTTTGGCAGGAGCAGAAATTCTGATATACCCCACTGCAATTGGCTTTGAGAGTAGCGACAGTCCAGAGGAACAGGAGCGTCAACGAGAAGCATGGACAACTGTGCAACGAGGACACGCAGTGGCGAATGGTTTGCCTGTGGTGGCTGTTAATCGTGTAGGGCATGAACCTGACCCCAGTGGGCAAACCAATGGCATCACTTTCTGGGGCAGTAGCTTTGTGGCTGGTCCGCAAGGCGAGCTACTCTATCGTGCGCCGCAAGGGGAAGAAGTTGTGCAGGTTGTGGACATCGACTTGTGCCGTTCCGAGCAAGTGCGTCGTTGGTGGCCGTTCTTACGCGATCGTCGCATAGAAGCCTATGGCGACATCCTCAAACGGTATCGCGACTGATCAGTCTTTGAAAAATAGCAATTCCGCCTGCTTATCCTTTTAGGATAGGCAGGCGGAGTTTTTTGTGAGATTTTACTTGGCAATACGGAGATAAGCCCTGTAAATGCCACATGCCGAAACATATTGGCTATGTGCATGCTCTGTACCCAGTATGGCGAGTCGCCCAAATGCTTCCCATTGTGGAGATTTCCGATTGACTACTTCTGCGAAGTTTGTTTCTTCGTACCATTCTCCTTGTTCCATCAAAGGAGGATCTTGTGGCAAATAGGCGAGGGCAAAAAGTGCTTTTTCTTTAAGTAGGAAATTGCGTGTCAAAGCGGCCTCTTCCAAGAGTGCTTTGGCTTTCTCTATGAAAGGGTGGTGAATAAACACTTTCTTAAAGCCCTCTTTCCTAAAGCCCTCTTTCGAATTCTCTTCAACAAACTCATAATCGCTATAGCCAGAGTATGAATAACTGGTCAGATACCAGCAACGTCCCTTGGGCGAAGCTTGAAAATAGAGGTTCGCAAGTTGATAGGCCAATTCAGCTCTCTCGCCTGCACTGGCCGTTTCATAGGCACGCTTCGTGGCAATCATGTCCCGACAGAAGTCCACTTTTTGATTGCGTTTGAAAGTGATAGTCGTATCTGCCCATTCGTCGCCACGACTCCACTGCGGGTCTATCCATGCCTCTTTTTTATACGTGCGCTGTGCGGCATAGAAAGCGATGCCTTGTTTGGAGAGATAGTTGAGCGACACACGTTCGAGATAGGGTTGCGCTTTTTCAAATGCGCCATCGGCCAAGAGGCGTGTGCCGATATAGTCGTTGTAGAAATCTTCGTTATGATAGGCTGTTTTCTTAAGCCATTTGGTGAAGTCGTCGGGCGATGACTGGTGCAGTCCATTGTAGAATTTAATGACTTCTTCTGTGGGCAATTTTTCCATGCGCTGCATAAAGCTTCCATAGAAGTTGAGTGGTTCTTGTGTCCAATCTTTCTTTTTCTCCGACAGATAGTTGGCATCATAGTCCATTTCATATCTTGTCAGGAGATAGAGTGAGAGATCGGGGCGTTGCCAGCGCATGAACAGACTGTCCAGTTCTTGCTTCACCAAGCGGGTATAAAGGTTGGAGAAGTGTTCGTCGCCCTTACTGAGGTTTTTCTGAATCCATTCCAATTCGCCTTTTAGGTAGCTTTGGTATTCCTTGGTAGGAGAAGCCTCTGCGGTGGAAATAAAAAGGAGAATAAGGCGTGCGGTTTCTTGGCTCACTTCACTACCTTTCAGCGTTAAAGCCTTTTGGATACGTGCCAATGCTGAAGCGTTGCGGTGGTAGTAATAGTCAATCAAAGCCGTTGCCGACTGCCACATGGCTGGGTCATCGACCTTGCTGTTCTTAACCACTTCATCGGCAAATGCCATAAAGGCTTTCACCTCATTGTCGTAAATGACCGCACGCCCAATAGCATTGAACTGGCTTTGGAGTTCCTTGGCTGTGTACAGTGTTAAGTCGTCACGATTGTCGCAGGTCTCTTGTACATTATTCACAAAGTCTTGCACCAAATAGCGGAGTAGGGGAGAATTAGGGGTTGTAGCGTAGATTTTGCGCATGCCTGCCACGTTGCGTTCTCTGCGCACCGCCCATTTGAGCGACATCCAGTCGCCTTGTTTGGCGTAAATGTCTAAGGCCTGTTGTCGCTTGCCTTGTCGGAGAAGAATGCCTGCGTAGAGATTTTCACCCAAGTCGCGGTAAATACTGGCGGGTTCTTTGCTCAAACGCAACCAAAGATTTGTGGCTTGCGGATACGATTTGAGCATAAAGGCTGTGCGCATAGCCATTAGGAGATAGCGATCGCGCAGGCGCTTTCCCTTGTAGGCCAAAGCCTGTTTTTGCACAGAACGTAGTCCATTTTGTGCAAAAGATATTTCGGCTTTGGTGGGATAGTCCCATTTATCGTTCATCCGTCCCATGATATTGTTGCAACGGCCTTGTTTATTCAGCAACTGAAGATAGGCGAGCATCTCTTTGTCGTTGCGCTCTCGTGCTGTGGCGATGATGGCGTTGTCGTTCATGGCAAACCCACTGGGTGCAATACTGCCCAACTGATAGACGTCATAGGTCACATCCTTACCAGCGTATTCTTCCCAAGAAGCCATCATACGATCTGTGAGCCCACCATCGGTAGCTGTGTTGGTTTCGGAGCGAAAAATGTAATAGTTCGTTACGGGTTTGAAATAACAAGCAAACGTTTGCAGTGTGCCAAGGCAGAGGAGGGCACTAAGGATGAAGTATTTTTTCATAATCGGACGATTTGCGGCGCAGGATATTCTCCTTGGCCAAGGGATAGATAATAACTTGTTGATGGATGGAAGGACGGTGCTGGGCAATGGCTTGTTGCACGTCCTCTATTGTCTTTTGGTCGCTACGACTTACGAGCACACTATCGCCGATGGCCACATAAATGTCGGCTTGATTGCCACCAGCGAGCGAAGTGGTGAGATGGCGGGCCGAGATGGCCATATAGCTCGATGGCGTGCGTGGTTGAAATACAAGTGTATCCGCCACTTCATCGCCATAGAGAATGCCTTTTAGACCTTTTTTCCCAAAGAGGCGACGCCATTCGAAGTCGGGATAAGCGGCACAAAGGGGCAGATCGTAATCTTTCAAAGCAGACAGGAAAGGCTGTATGTCTCGAAGATCGATGATGGGGTTGCGCCCAGTGGCTTTTGTTGCAACGCCTGTGTTATAAACCATCAGCACTCCATAATCGACAGGTGGCGGTGGCATACGCAACTGATGCAGGCGAATGGTTGCCGAGAGTTTGATGTTGTGTGCTTTGAGCTTTGATCTCACCGCATTGAAGAGGGCATAGCATGCTTTGCGCGAGCGATCTGTCCAGTCGCAGTCGAGTTGCACTTCCTGCACGTTGGGCACATCGTGCGTTTCGTTCATTTGCAAAATGCGCTTGACCAAGCGATCGGCCAACTCCTCGTGAGGAGACTGTAACACGCTTTCCATAATGAAAACCGTGGGAATAATCTCAACATCTTTTGGAAAAGGACTATTGAACACGATTGAAGCGTTGGGCACAGCTTCATCATTGTCCAGAACCACATCGAAGTAGCGCACATACATGCGCCCGATGCGGTGGGCCTGCAAAAAAGCCGTTTCTTCTGGCGCAAGTTCGAAGTTGGTGCGCCAAAAGTAGACCGATGGCTTTGGATCGGGTCGGTTGCCTGCATCGCCACCGCAAGCTGTCAGCAACAAACTGATGGCGAGGATAACGAGTAAGCTACATTTGCGAAACATGGGGGCTATTGTTTTTTGATAGAACCATGAATGCAAATGTAGTTTTTTTTCGGGAAATGCGACACTAAGTTCGAAAGAAATAAGGTGTGATGCTTTGTGCAAATGTGCGTATAGGTACGGGTTGGGTGTAAATCAAGGTCTGCTGTTTATAGTTAGCGGAAATGCTCCGACCATCTTTTTGGAGAAATAGCACTCCTTAGATAAAGCTGTGCTTCATCGCTAAACGACTTCATGGCTTGCGGAGCAAAACTTACTGCGATGCGCTAAGAAAGTTCGTTTTGCAGTGTGAGCTATATAAATCGCACTGCAATCTATATAACTCGCAGTGTAGTTTATGTAAATTGCAGTGCGTTCTAAACTTTTCTCGCGCTTTGAAGCAACTTTTCTTGCGCAAAGCGTAGCTGTCGTTTCAGCCTTTCAGCAAAAACTTCGCCACATCCTTGGCCACTTTTCGGCCATCGGCAATGGCACGGACAACGAGGCTTTGCCCCATGGAAGCATCGCCTGCAACGAAAACATTATCAGGAAGTTCGGGCAAACGGTTGGGCAAGAAGCCCATGGCCAAGAGAACGAGGTCGCAGTCGATAACTTCAGTGCGCCCAGTGCGTATCATTTCAGGACGCGTGCCATCGTTCGGTGTTGTCCATGCGATTTCCTCAATTTCTGCACCAATGACTTCGCCTTTCTCATTGCCAATGAAACGATTTGTATTCACGAGCCAGCGACGACTGCAACCCTCTTCGTGTGACGAAGTGGTTTTCAATACCGTAGGCCAATAGGGCCACGATGTGGCTGTGTCTTGATGCTCGGCAGGGCGAGGCATGATTTCTATTTGAAGAACACTCTCGCAACCATGGCGATTGGCTGTGCCGATGCAGTCCGAACCTGTGTCGCCACCGCCAATGACCAACACTTTCTTACCTTTGGCTGAGATGAGCTCGGACTTGGGCACTTCGATGCCCTCAAGTATCCGATTTTGTTGCGCCAAAAGGTCAAGAGCGAAATGTATGCCACGGAGTTCACGGCCCGGAACAGGAAGGTCGCGCGCCATGGGTGTGCCTGTACAAACAACATAGGCATCAAAACCCGATGGGAGGGCTTGGAGATCGATGTGTTCGTTGTAACGGAAAGTGATGCCTTCTGCTTCCATAAACGCAATACGGCGGTCGATCACAGCTTTGTTGAGCTTAAAGTTCGGAATGCCATAGCGGAGCAGTCCGCCGGGAGCTTCGTTGCGCTCGAACACGGTGACAGAAAACCCCTCTTGGTTCAGCCTGTTGGCTGCAGCTAAGCCCGCAGGGCCAGAGCCAACGACAGCAATCTTCAAACCATTGCGTTCAGGGATTTTTGTTTGCACATAACCTTCGAGAAAAGCCCTCTCGGCAATGGCGCATTCGTTCTCACGAATGGTGGTTGCTCCCCGTCCTGTGAGGTGAAGCACACAAGCCTTTTCGCAAGGTGCAGGACAGATACGCCCCGTGAATTCGGGGAAGTCGTTTGTGGCTGTGAGCAGGCGATAAGCCTCCTGCCAATCGCCCCGATAAACAGCATCGTTCCATTCTGGGGGCTTATTGCCCAAAGGACAACCCCAATGGCAAAAGGGCACGCCACAATCCATACAGCGTGAAGCCTGACGCTGGCGGTCGTGCGTATTGAGCGTTTGTTCCACCTCGCCGTAGTCGTGCAAGCGGTCGTTGAGGGGACGATAGCCCGCTTCTTGGCGAGCAATGGTGAGAAAGGATTTAGGATTTCCCATAATAGCTGATTGTCTTGACAAGTCCTATGATTAGTATGAACTCTCTACGGAGAGCTGTGACATCTTCTCTTGGAGCTTTCGCATCTCCTCCTCAGCCAGCACACGTTTGTACTCGATGGGGATTATTTGTACGAAGTCGGGGAGATAGCGCAACCAATCGTCGAGCATGGTGCGGGCGAGAGATGAGCCTGTGTAGAGATAGTGTTGGCGCACCAACTCGTGCAATTCTTTGGCCGCACTTCCTTCCACGAGGTTCAGTTCCACCATATCCATATTGCAGGAATAGTCGAAGTCGTGCGCAGGGTTCCAAACGTAAGCGATACCGCCGCTCATACCAGCAGCAAAGTTGCGCCCTGTAGCTCCCAACACTACGACACGCCCGCCCGTCATATACTCACAACAGTGGTCGCCTGCGCCTTCGATGACGGCGGTTGCTCCCGAATTGCGCACCCCGAAGCGTTCGCCCACACGGCCGTTGATGTAGATTTCACCGCTCGTTGCTCCGTAAAGACCCGTATTGCCTGCAATGACGTTCTCGGCAGGCACGAATGTGGAACGTGAGGGGGGCATGATAGCGATGCGTCCACCGCTGAGGCCTTTGCCGAAATAGTCGTTGGCCTCGCCCTTGAGGCGGAAGAAGATGCCACGAGTGAGGAAACCGCCAAAACTCTGTCCAGCAGACCCCCGGAAGGTGACTTTGATGGTTTCTTCAGGAAGTCCGACTTGGCCGTATCGTTTGGCTACCTGTCCGCTGAGCATGAGACCTGTGGAGCGATCGGTGTTCTTGATTGGATAGTCGAGTCGCACTTCTTGCTTTTCCTCCAAGGCAGGGAGAGCATCGGCAATGAGGCGATGGTCGAGCACGTTGGCGATGTCGTGATGCTGTGTTGCGGTCTGTCGGAGCGCAGTCGCTCCTTCTTCACGCGCAAGAAGTCGGGAGAAGTCGAGCGTAGCCGCTTTGCTATCGGGCGCAATAGGCTTGCGTTGCAAGAGTTCGGTGTGACCGATGATGTCGTTCAAGCTCCGATAGCCAAGTTCTGCCAAGTGTTCACGCACCTCTTCTGCGAGGTAGGTGAAATAGTTGACGAGGTGATCTACTTTTCCGAGGAAGTGTTTGCGCAACTCTTCGTCTTGTGTGGCCACACCTGTGGGACAAGTGTTGAGGTTGCATTTGCGCATCATCACACAGCCCAAGACAATGAGGGCACCCGTGCCAAAGCCAAACTCTTCTGCACCAAGTAGAGCCATTGTAACAAGATCTCGACCTGTCTTGAGCTGGCCATCGGTCTGCAAACGCACCTGTCCACGCAAGCCATTGCGCACCAAGGTTTGCTGAGTCTCGCTCAAACCAATCTCTGGGCTGATGCCTGCAAAGCGCATACTGGAGGCTGGAGACGCACCCGTGCCCCCCTCTGCACCCGACACGATAATCAAGTCGGCTTTAGCCTTTGCAACCCCGGCAGCGATAGTGCCGATGCCACTTTCAGCCACGAGCTTTACGCTAATGATTGCCTCAGGGTTCACGTTCTTGAGGTCAAAGATAAGCTGTGCCAAGTCTTCGATAGAATAGACGTCGTGGTGTGGCGGCGGAGAGATGAGTGTGATGCCTGGGATGGAGTGACGGGTGCGGGCGATGACTTCATTGACTTTGAAGCCCGGAAGTTGTCCGCCTTCGCCTGGTTTTGCGCCTTGCGCCACTTTGATTTGTATCTCCTCGGCATTGACGAGATATTCCGTAGTGACCCCGAAGCGACCAGAGGCCACTTGTTTTGTTTTACTGGAGAGAGAGATGCCATCGACAGTGGCAGAGAAACGCTCGGAAAGCTCACCGCCTTCGCCAGTGTTCGACCGGCCGCCAATGCGGTTCATGGCCAATGCGATGGTTTCGTGTGCCTCTTGGCTGAGCGCACCAAAGCTCATTGCGCCCACCACAAAGCGACGCATGATGGCTTCAACAGGCTCTACCTCGTCAAGAGGAATGGGCGAGCATTGATAGTCCAAAAAGTCGCGGAGGAAGATGGGCGTTTCCTTATTATCCACGAGGGCGGAGAATTCCTTGTACTTTTTGTAACTCCCTAAGCGTGTGGCCAGCTGCAACGTAGCGATTGTTTCTGGTGTCCAAGCGTGTTCAATGCCGTCTTTGCGCCAATGAAACTGGCCGGCGTGCGCTACGGGTTCGGCTGTCCAACTCTCGGAAAAAGCGAGGGCGTGTTGTGCAATGGCATCGTGTGCAATGCGTTCTAAGCCGATACCCCCAATGGTGGATGTGGCCGTTCCGAAATAGCGTTGGAGTAGCGCTTCGCTCAACCCGACGGCTTCAAAAATCTTTGCTCCACGATAAGAGCGAATGGTGGAGATGCCCATCTTTGCCATGACCTTAAGGAGGCCTTTCTTGATGGCTTTGATGTAGTTGGTCTCGGCCGTAGCGTATTGGCCGGGCACTTGTCCGCGACGCACCAAGTCATTGAGAATAGCAAAGGTCATATAGGGGCAGAGCGCAGATGCGCCATAGCCTAATACCAAGGCAGCGTGCATCACTTCACGGATTTCGCCACTCTCAACAATGAGTGCCGTTTGCACGCGTTTGCCTGCTTGGATGAGAGAATGATGTACAGCACTCACCGCCAAGAGACAAGGGATGGGTACTTGTTCATGGTCGGTGTTTCGATCGGAGAGCACGATGTAGTTGTAGCCTTGATCCACGCTTTCTGCAGCTTTTTTACAGAGTTGCTCCAAAGCCTTCTCTAAGCCTTTTGTGCCTTCCGAAGCGGGGAATGTAGTGTGCAAGCGGATGGTGTTGAAACCTTTGTAGCGGAGATTGCACAGAAGATCCAACTCTCGGTTGGTTAGGATAGGGTGAGGGAGACGCACCATTTTGCAATTACTGGCATCGGGGGTCAATATCCCTGTGCCGACGCTACCGATGTATTCGGCCAAGGACATGACCAAATTCTCACGAATGGGGTCGATTGCAGGGTTGGTCACTTGGGCAAATTGCTGTCGGAAGTAGTTGAAAAAGGTCTGCGGACGCTCGCTAAGCACCGCCAAAGGCGTGTCGTTGCCCATGGCTGCGGTGGGTTCTTCCCCTTTCATTGCCATGGGAGAGATGGTCACGTCGATGTCTTCACGGGTATAGCCGAAGACACGTTCCAATTGATGGAGATTGGCCACGCTATTCTCTACTTTTCGCCCGCTGTGGAGGGTTTCTAACTCGATGCGATTGGTGCGCAGCCATTCGACATAAGGATGTTCAGCGGCGAGTTGTGCTTTGATTTCACCATCGTAGTAGATCCGCCCTTCTTGCGTGTCGATAAGGAGAATTTTACCGGGCTGTAAGCGTCCTTTCTCGGCCACTTCGGCAGGATCTAAGTTCACAACGCCTACTTCGGAAGCCACCACCATGGTGCCGTTCTTCATAATTGTGTAACGTGCAGGGCGCAGACCATTGCGATCGAGCATACCGCCTGCGTATCGCCCATCGCTGAAGAGAAGTGCAGCAGGGCCATCCCAAGCCTCCATGAGAATGGAATGGTATTCGTAGAAGGCTTTCAGTTCGGGCGAAATGGGGTTTTTGTCATTGAAACTCTCTGGCACCATCACCGCCATGGCGTGTGGGAGCGAGAGACCGCTCATGACGAGAAACTCGAACACGTTGTCGAAGCTGGCCGAGTCGCTCATGCCCTCTTGGAGAATGGGGCGTAGATCGGCTGTGTCGCCAAGTGCTCCACCTGTGAGCACACTTTGTCGGGCAGCCATCCATCCGCGATTGCCACGGATAGTATTGATTTCACCATTGTGAGCTACGAGGCGAAAGGGCTGTGCCAAGCTCCAAGTGGGGAACGTATTGGTCGAAAAACGGGAATGCACCAACGCCAAACCCGAAGTGAAGAAGGGGCTTTGGAGGTCGGGGAAATAAGTGCGTAACTGAGCACTTGAAAGCATACCTTTATAAATAATGGTCTGCGAGGAGAGTGAGCAGATATAAAAGTCGGGGTGAGAGATGCGATGTTCTACCCGTTTGCGGATACGATAAAGGGTGCGCTCGATTTGTTCAATCGGCCCGCCCTTTGTAGCAGTCAAGAACACTTGACAAATAGCAGGTTCAACGGCACGTGCTGTCTCCCCTAAACAATCGCTCGTTGTTGGCACATCGCGCACTGCGCTCAGTGTCATGCCCATTCGGTCGGCTTCTTCGGCAATGATGGCGAGTTGGGCCTCACGTTCTTCCTCTTCACGAGGGAAGAAAACGAGCCCTGTTCCGTATGTGCCTTTTTCGGGGACGGGAATGCCTTGCAAGAGAATGAACTCGTGCGGAATTTGCACCATGATACCTGCGCCGTCGCCAGTTTTGCCATCGCTACCCTCTGCGCCACGATGTTGCATGTTTTCCAACACCGTGAGTGCATTGTCCACTAACTCATGCGTTTTGTTGCCATGAATGTTTACGATCATGCCAACACCACAAGCATCGTGTTCATATGCCGAATTGTATAAACTCTTCACCATTATTGCTTAGGTTAAGTTATTTATCTAAATTGTATTGCATTTCGCTGGCAAAAATAGTGAATATATCTTGTTCTGAAATAAATATATTGTGCTTTTATTTTATTTGTTATAGAAAAATAAAGGTATTATGTGCAATTGCCTTGTAGAGATGTCAAAATGTGATATGAAGAGGATAAGAGTATATAGAAATTGATTAAATGTATAGCCTGCTTCGGATTTCTAATACTTTTGTGTAGTGAAGATAGAAAGGCAGAGGCTTCGTGATATTTTATGCCTATTGCTAGGGCTTTGAGATGCTACGCTAAGGTGATAGGACAGCACCATGTTTCTCTCTTGAAAATATATAATCTTTAACTTTTGAACGTCTTAATAATACCAGTTTGTGGTTGTTGTAGAGGCGCCTTGCGCCATTTGAATTTCGGGGAAGCGCAAGTAGAAAAAGTTTCAAGCGCAGGCCGAAAGAGAGGTTTTAGGCCGAAAAAGGCGGAGATAAGTTCTTCGTGAACCTATCTCCGCCATGGGCTTACTGCAAAGATAATGCGTTTGAGCACAATTTGCAAATGATGTGTTGCAAAACCTAAAAGGCGATGAAAAAGAGCGGATGAGGAGTAGATAGAAGCGCAGTGTTTGTAAAGAGCTTATAATCAAAAGGGAACGTGTCCGCACTTTGGGCTTGTCTTTTCGTCTATGTGGCTTGTTTGCGTTGCGAGATGATGATGATAAGCACTGCTGGCAGAATGATGGCGATGCCAAGAAGTGTGTAGAGTGTGATGTTTTCGGCAAAGCAAAGTGCACCAACCGCCACGGCTGTGAGCGGTTCTAAAGCCCCAAGTACAGCTGTGACCGTGCTGCCAACCTTTTTCACCGCAAAGACCAACGACAGATTTGTGGCGGCCGTGCAGATGACAGCGGCGAGCAAGAGGTTGTACCATTGAGTTGGCGTAGTGATGGGTTCGAAACTGCCTTCTTGAAAGGCTCTTCCGCCGAAAATCAAAGCACCGATGAATAGGACGTAGAATGTCAGCTTCAGACCATTCATGTCCTTGACCCTTGAGCGAGACACATAAACCAAATAGAAAGCCATACATACGGCAGAGAGAATTTCAAAGACAATGCCCTCTATCTCTGCATGTGCATCGCCTTTCAACGACAGCACCACAACTCCGACAACGGCCATCAACATGGCGATGATGGTGCTCCATCGTCGTGGCTCTTTGTAGAAGACGAGCATGATGAGAGTCGTGAATACGGGATAGAAAAAGCGTATCGTTGTGGCTGCTCCACTTGAAATATATTGGAAGCCTGCAATGTTGAATAGGGCAGAAGCATCGCTCAAATAGGCCAGAAGCAGGAGTGTGCCGAGTTCCTTTAGCGAAATGCGAAAACTTTGACCTCGAACGAGCATGATGCCCCCGATGATGGCCGAGGCAAAGAGGAAGCGGTAGAAAAGGATGACAACATCGCCCATGCGGTCGGCCTCCACGGGAGCCGTGCCATTGATGTGGAGCGTAAAGAGTGGCACTAAGCCGTAACCAACAGCAGCGGCAAGGCCAGCGAGCAGGCCAGCAAAATTGGCCGAAAGGGAGGGTTTCATACGCACTGACTATTGAAACGAAATTTAACCTTCGCGGAGGAAGTCAAGCGCTTCCTCAATTTCTTCCTTCGTGGCATATTGATCCAAACAAATCTGCCCCACATCGCTCAACAATGTAAAGTTGATACGACTGTCAGTATTCTTCTTGTCGTGTTGCATCAGTTCGACAAGGCTGTCGTATTGACTGCACTGGATGTCGGGCTTGCCATAATGTTCAAAGATGAAGGTAACCGTGTGGCGCAACTTCTCTTGCGGAAAGGCACACTTCTTGACAGCGAGATACAATTCGGCCACCAAACCCCATGCGACAGCTTTGCCGTGAAGCACGGGGTGGCCAACGTTCATGTAGTGGCTTTCGAGAGCGTGTCCGATGGTGTGTCCGAGATTCAGGGCCTTTCGGATGCCTTTCTCGCAGGGGTCTTCGGTGACGATGGCTTGCTTGACCTCAATACTTTGGCGCACCAAAACGGACAGTTCATCGTAGTCGGGTGTTGCGAGCGGAAAGCGCAAATGGCGACGCCACATGTCTTCGCCATTGAGCAAGCTGTGTTTGAGCATTTCGGCATAGCCCGAACGGATGTTTTCTGCGTCTTGTGTGCGTAGGAAGTTTGTGTCAATAATCACCGCACGACTATCGGCAAACGCACCAATCTCATTCTTGAAGCCCTCGAAGTTGATACCTGTTTTTCCTCCCACCGCAGCATCGACCATGGAGAGCAGAGTGGTGGGGATATTGATATGTGCAATGCCTCGTTTGAATGTGGCTGCTGCAAATCCGCCAAGGTCTGTTACCATGCCACCTCCCACACAAACGAGTGCTGAACGGCGAGTGGCTCGTCCGTTGCATAAAGCTTCCCATACCATGGATAGGGTGAAGAGCGATTTGGCAGTGTCGCCAGCTTCGATGCGGATGTGTTCAGCTTCTTCAAGAGCCTTGGCATCAGCGATGAGAGGCAGGCAGAGGTGCGAGGTGTTGCTGTCGCTAAGTGTGAAAATATGGTCGGGGGCTATTTGGGATAGGATGTCGCTCAGTGCTGTGGGCGTGTCGTGGGTGTAGATGATATGGCTCATGGGGAGAGAAGTGGGTGAATTAGAAAGTGTACGGTCGTGGCGTGTAAGTTTCGAAAGCGATACGATAGTCTTCAGGAATGGGCACCGCCTTTTTCTCCGATTGTGAAAAACAAACCAGCACCGTGTTGCAACGACAATAGACCTTTGTGCCGTCTAAACTGACGGCTTGTTGCTCAAGCATGAAGCTTTTTTCGCCAAGATGTCCTACGCGGGTTTCAACCAGCACCTTGTCGCCGTAGAAAATGGGCATCAGGAAGTCGGCTTGAATGTTGGCGATGACAGGGACGATGTCTTGTGTCGTAAAGTTTTTAGAGAGCACATCGTTGAAAAACTCCTGCTTTCCTAAATCGTAGAAAGAAAAGTAGGAGTTGTTGTTTACATGGCCAAATGAGTCGACATCACTAAAGCGAATTTGTATGGGGAGTTGATGAAATTTCTCTGTCATAATAGGTTTAGAAAAAATTGCGCGCGATGGCTATGATGCGTCCACGATTGGGGATGTAAGTCATCGTATCTTTGTCGAGGCAACAAAGGTCGGCAAGGGTGTAAATGTTTTGTGTCTCATCCGTAGCTTGCTCGCCCGCATCACGGAACAGCAGATTGTGCGCATCTACTACCTCCACAGCGTTGCGGAGATACTCCACTTCGTTGCCTTGTAAGCGTAGCAAGTGGTGTACGTAGGTTTCGAGGGCATTGACGAACTGTTCTTGCATGGGGAAGTCATTGCTTTTGTGGAACGCTAATCTCTCCGGAGCCTACACAGATGGTGTGTGTCTTGTCGTAGATGACGCCAAATTGTCCGGGTGCTATGCCTTGAATGTCCGTGTCACTCTCTACGAGGTATTGTCCATTGCTTTGTCGCAATAGGCGACCCGGCGTGAAGAAGTCTGTGTGGCGAATTTTGAAGGAAATGTCTATACATTCAGCCTCGCCCCAAGGGTTGTCTGTGATAAAGTGAAAGTCGGCCAAGGCGAAAGAACGGCCATACTGCAATACGGTGTCATAGCCATGGCTGACGTAGAGGATGTTCTCGTCAATGTCTTTCTTGACAACAAACCATGGGCCACCTGAAAGTCCCAATCCTTTGCGCTGACCGATGGTATGAAACCAGTAGCCACGATGCTTGCCCACGATCTTTCCTGTTTCGATGTCTATGACAAGCCCCTCTTTCTCGCCCAAAAAGCGACGCACAAACTCGTTGTAATCTATTTTCCCTAAGAAACAAATGCCTTGACTGTCCTTGCGACGCGCTGAAGGAAGACGGGCATCAAGAGCCACTTGGCGCACTTCCTCTTTCATCAAGCGTCCGAGCGGAAGTACCAGTTTGGCCACTTGCTCACGGTTGAGCTGTGCGAGAAAATCTGTTTGGTCCTTGATTGGGTCAACACCTGTGCCCAGCCAACGCCCTGTTTGGAAAGCCACTTCGCCACCAACGGGAGCGCCATCTCCGTTCTCGACAATAGTGCCGTAGTGGCCTGTTGCGATGCGGTCGTAGGCATGTCCAATGCGTTGTTCAAAAGCTCCAAATTTGATGAGCTTATTACACATTACATCGGGGTTGGGCGTCAGTCCACGGCGCACACGGTCCATCGTGTATGTGACCACGTTGTCCCAATAGTCTTTTTGCAGATCAATGACTTCCAGAGGGAGGCCATAGCGACGCGCTGTGGCTTGTGCGAGTTCTATGTCTTCTTCGGCAGAGCAACTCATGTCTTCTCCCTCCATTCCGATACGGATGTAGAAGAGGTCGGGGTGCCATCCTTGTTCGCAGAGCAAGTGCGTAACAACTGCGCTATCCACGCCTCCAGAAAGAAGCACTGCCGTCTTAAGCTCAGTCATATTGTTGTGATTTTAATGCTACAAAGATACGCATTTCATCTCCTTGTGCCAAGAAACTTACTTCCTTGCGCTAAAAAACTTTGCTCCCTGCGTAAGGAAAGTTTCTTGTAAGCGGAGCAAAACTTTAGTTTGCATTGTGAGTTATATAAATTGCACTGCGAATTATATAATCTGCACTGCGAGTTATGTAGATTGCAGTGCGAACTAAAGTTCTCGTGCGTGAAGAAGAAAGTTTTTTAGCGCAGGGCGTTTGTCTTAGAAGCCTTAGAGGGCGGTTTGTAGGCTTTGTTGACACATTTGCACAGCTTGAACAAAGGAATAGTTGTTGAAAAGTGTGTACCTTTGCCGTGACAAATGATTTGTGCGATGAGTGTCGCACCCATTAAACCCACAGAAAAAATTATTCATGTATATAAGTATAGAAGACTTCTTCCGCAACTCGGAAAGCTCTGGTTATCAGATTTCGCCTTCAGGAGCGCATATTTCTTATTTGGCCCCCTATGAAGGACGAATGAACATCTTTGTGCGCCCCGCAGAGGGGGGTGAGGCTGTACGCATCACCTCGGAGACCGATCGGAGTGTGGCAGGATACATGTGGGCCGACGATAGTCGCCTGCTCTTCATGAAAGACACGGGAGGCGATGAGAACTTCCGTCTCTATGGTGTGAACCTTGATGGCTCTGATAGTCGATGCTATACGGACTTTCCCGATGTACGTGTGGGAATTTTGGACGACTTGGAAGAAACGCCTAATGAGATACTCATTTCCATGAATCGCCGCCATGCAGAGGTCTTTGATCCCTATCGTTTGAACCTTCAGACGGGCGAACTGACGCTTTTGGCCGAGAACCCCGGAAATATCCAAGGGTGGATGACAGACCATGATGGGCGGTTGCGTGTGGCAACAGCCATTGTAGATGGCATCAATACGCAACTTCTGTATAGAGACACCGAGGACGAAGATTTCCGCCCTGTATTGACGACCAATTTCAAGGAGACGTTGAACTTTCTTGAGTTCACTCCCGATAATCGCAAAGTCTATGCAGCTACAAATATAGGGCGCGACAAAATGGCGTTAGTCTTAGTTGACCCTGCCACTTGTCGGGAGGAGACATTGCTTTTTGAGCATGACACTTACGATGTGAGTGGCATCACCTATTCTCGCTGCCGGAAGAAGCTCCTCAGTGTCTTTTGCATGGGGCATAGCGAGCCTGTGCGCCACTATTTCGATGAGGAAGAAAAGGCTTTTAAGGAACGCTTGCGTGCCCTTTTCCCCGGTAAGCGTTGTGGCATTGCCGACATGAGCAAAGACGAAACGAAGTATATTCTCTACGTTGGCTCAGATCGCACCAGAGGTACTTACTATTTTTATGACGATACAACGGATGTCGTTTCGCATATCGCAGACACAGCGCCTTGGCTACCCGAAGAAGAGATGGTGGCGATGCATCCCGTGGTCTACACCTCCCGCGATGGCTTGCGCATTGAGGCTTACCTTTCGTTGCCAAAAGGCTACGCTTTGGACGAGACCAATAGGCTTGTGCGAACGGATGGAGCGCCTGCTCATCCACTTCCCGTTGTGCTACATCCACATGGTGGCCCATGGGCGAGAGATCGTTGGGGGTTCGACTCCTCGGTGCAGTTTCTTTGTAACCGTGGATACGCTGTTTTTCAAATGAACTTCCGTGGCTCTACGGGCTATGGACGTAAGTTTTTGGAAGCGAGCTATAAGCAGTGGGGCTTGAAGATGCAGGACGACATCACAGACGGCGCAGAATGGCTCAAGATGCAGGGCATAGCAGATGCCAACCGCTTGGCCATCTATGGTGGTTCTTACGGCGGTTATGCAGCCTTGGCAGGTGTGACCTTTACGCCCGACCTTTATGCCTGTGCCATTGACTATGTGGGTGTTTCCAATCTCTTCACTTTCATGGAAACAATTCCCCCTTACTGGAAACCGATGTTGGAGATGCTATACGAAGAAGTGGGGCATCCTCAGCACGATTACGAGCAGCTGGCGGCCACAAGTCCTGCACTTCATGCCGATAAGATCAAAGCACCGCTTTTCATTGCCCAAGGAGCGAACGACCCACGGGTAAACAAAGCCGAAAGTGACCAAATGGTTGAAGCTCTGCGAGAGCGTGGCATTGCGGTAGAATATATGGTCAAAGACGATGAAGGGCATGGCTTTGCCAACGAGGAAAATCGTTTCGATTTCTTCCGTGCGATGGAAAAGTTTTTGGCAAAGCATCTTTGAGAGAAACATAGCATAAAGCACAGCACCTCCTCACGCCAACTTGTTCGTGAGGAGGTGCTGTGCTTTATTAAAAGTGCCTCATTTAGAAGCGGATGTCGATACCGAGACCGAAGACGTCATTGGTGCGGTCGAAGTGGTCAGCGCCTTTCAAAACGCCTGCATCGCTAACCTTGGACACTACCGTAGGGATACTGTTCACCAAACCATAAGCTTGTGCCACCTGCTGGTAGGTTGTCGTACCCTGTTGTCCTGCTGTTTTCAACGCATCGAGCTGTCCAGAGAGTTTAGAAGCCATGCCAGAAGCAAGGGCAGAGTAGGTCGCACCCACATTGTTGTAGTCGTTAGCTGTACGCTTATACGCATTGTAGAATGTCTTGAAGTATGAAGCGTTGATGCTGATGCGGTCATTGACCTTAAACTTCACACCTAAGGCCAGCGAGTAAGAGTCTGTGTTGAAACTCATGTCGGAGATGTAAAGACTGTTTTTGCCAAGGCCGTAATCTGTGCGCTGTCCGCCAATGCTGGCAGTCCAGCGGTCGTTGATGTCGTATTCGGCACCTGCGAGAATTTCCCATGAGTTGCCTGCCAGCTTCTCTTGGTCATTGTTATATTGAGTTGCCTGCTTGTCAAAATAAACATGGCTGGCAAGGTTCAAACGCAGGCGAGAAGTGGGGCTATATTGCACACCCAAAGCTGCAATGGCAGGAATGTCGTTGTCCATCTTCGTGTTGTCACGGAACTTCGCCAACGACTCAACATTGTAGGACGTCGAGTTGGGCGTCACGTTCGACGTTGTGTTCAAGCGCAAGCGGGTCTTAAATTCATACTTTGCACCAATGTTCCACTGATCGTTGATTTTCCAGTTGATGCCAAGGATTGGCGTAACACCCCAACCCTTTTGTTTGGCTTCAAGGTTGATACCCTCGGCCAAGAGAGGTATGTTTTGGAGAACGGGGATTTGGCTGGCGCGCATCATCGTGCCGTTGAGGCGATATTGGATATCGTTCACAAAACCAGTGTAATTGGCGGTAGCGTAAACGATACGCGCACCTGCCGATACGGAAAAGTTATCTGTGACGCGGTAGCCTGCACCGAATTGTGCACCGAAGTGGTATTGGCGACCGTGCATATAGCTGTCGAAGTCGTAACCATCAATTTTCATCGTGGGAAGTCCCATCGCATTGATGATTGTGGGGATGGTGGAGATGGTGCTTTCGAAGGTGCCGAGACCATGGGCATAGTTGGCCTTACCGCCACCACCTGTGAGACCGAAATGGAAAGAACCGAACCAGCGATTTTTTACGAACGCCAAGTCGATAGAGGGGATGACAGGTGCTGAGGCCTTGCCTTGAAAAAGTTTCGTGGTTGCCCCATTATTGTCTACGCCTAAAGCATAAGGGCCGAAAGTAGATGTGACGTTACGTTTCTGATAGGCACTTTGCCAGTTGAAAGCGAAATGCCAACCATTGTTCAAGAAACCAACGCCAGCAGGGTTGTAGTAGGCTCCTTCAACGCTGATAACACCCTCTTGAGCGGGCATACGAAGGAAAGAGGCACTTTGATTGGTGTTTGTCAAAAAACCACCTGCAAGTGCTACATTAGACAGAGCAAGAAAGGCGGTTGCTGTGAATAGTTGTTTTACCATTTGTCTGATTAGTTGTTCTTTTTCACGGCAAAGGTAATACTTTTTAGGCACATTCAAGGTGTTTTTGAGCAAAAAATCTCTGGTTGCCCTTGGAGAAGACAAAGAAAACCACCTACGTTGAGCAACGAAAACAGCATCCGTTGTTCAGGGTAGGTGGATGTAGGAGCGACGGAGACGTCGCTGGTTGTGCCTTTATGGCATCAAGAGGTCAAAGGCTTGGTGAGAGGTGTAAGACGAGGTACTCCGATTGTGTGCCGAGGCGGAATTTACCACCCCAAATACCATAGCCAGAGGATACGTAATACTGCGTTTTCCCACGCTGATGGTGTCCCCATGCAGTTTCGTAGAGTTTGTCGGTGACCCATGAGAAAGGCCAAATTTGTCCCCGGTGCGTATGTCCTGAAAATTGGAAGTCGATGCCAGCTTGTTCAGCCTGCTCAAGGTGATAGGGTTGATGGTCGAGGAGGATGGTGAAGCGTTCGGGCGCGAGACCTTTGGTGAGTACACGGAGATTTTTGCGATGTGGGTTGCTACGATCGTCACGTCCAACAATGGTGATGCCTTCTGGTAAATTGACAAGGCTGTCTTGCAATAATCGAATGTCTGCATCTCTCAGGAATTTCAGGGCTTGAGGGTTTCCCGAATGATATTCGTGATTTCCAAGGATGGCGTAAGTGGGGGCTTCGATGCGGCGAAACTCGTTGGCAGTGCCCTCTTCGAGGAGAGGACGCACGCTGATGTCGATGATGTCGCCAGCGATGAGTACGTAATCGGGATGTTCAGCATTGATGCGATCAACCATCTGCGCAATTTCGTTTCTACGGATATGAAACCCAGCGTGAATATCACTTAACATCACCACCTTCAGAGGACGGGTAAGTGGCTTGGATGTTGCGATGTGAAGCGCAACCCTTTGTTTGTCGTGGAAGTGATAGTTGGCATAAGCGAAGAGTGCAAGCATCACACTGGCAATGCTTCCAGTGCCTATCCAACTGCTTTTTAGAAAGCTCGTAGGCACAAGTCCAACCCATCGTCCCAAATCGAGAAGCAGGAAAATGAGGACCAGATACACCATGATGAAGAGCCACGAATTGCCTACTTTATAGAAAAAAGAGGCAATGGGCAGAGGCCACTCCGCACCGTTGAGTAGAAAAAATGCCCATTGGCTGAATGCCACTACTGCAAAACACATTGTGACTATCCAGCGACCGACCATTGGCAAAGGAAGCAAGTGCCAAATGTGCCATAGAGCATAGCCATTGCCAGCACCAATGAGGACGAGCATTAAAAGAAGCATAGGGATATTCATTCGTAATAATATATAGAGAGATGTAGACAAATGATGAGGGCGTGATATGCGATGCCAAGAAAATGTAGACACCGCATAGATCCTTGTTATTGGGTCAGAATATAAAAGTGGTGCTTGACTTTTTATGAAAGTTTATAGATTGGCCTTGCACAGTAGCTTTGCTTTTGAATACTTCGCAGGGGAAAATACCACAGTAAGCACTGCTGTGAAAACATCAAGCGCAGGGCGAAAATCTTTCTTGCGCCTCTCGAAAGGGGAGATAGAGGCCGAAAAAAGGCAAAACCAGCGATGTTCATGGTCTTGCCCTTTTAGATGTTACGGCAAAGATAATATATTTTGAAGCGAAAAGCAAATGAGATGTTAAGAAATGTAGTTGGGATATATGGAAAGTATGGATATGGATTAAGTTGTCGACAATTTGCATTTTGGCAAAGCAGACAACAGATACAATGGATTACCTGTTGGTGCTTCTAAAGAAGAGATTTCAAGGAAAGAGATACATATTGTCGTTGAAAAAAAAGCTTCGTTTGTTATCTGCATCTTTCAAAGTCAGTGGATTAGCAGGTCGGAAATGTTAAATTTTGCCCTGTGGACAAAAAAAATAGTCTTAGCTCTTGCAGAGATAAAAAAAGTCCGTACCTTTGCATCGTTTTAATAAAGGCAATTGATTGTTTTACTCTTAAAAAATTACACAACAATGAAGAAGTTGGTTTTCGTGTTCGTAGCTCTCGCAGCTGTATCTTTCGCTTCTTGCGGTTCTAAGACTGAAGCTGGTGCTGCAACTGACTCTGTAGATTCTACTACAGTTGATTCACTCGACAGCACTAAGGTTGACTCTGTAGATTCTACAGTAGTTGACAGCACTAAGGTTGCTGCTGACAGCGTAAAGGCTTGAGAGAATCAGGGTTTCGTCCCTGAGCCTTAAAAGGCTAAGTTTGCTACGAGCAAACGAAACAGACCTGTGAAGATGATTCTTCGCAGGTCTTTTTTGTGTAGATGTTTTGAGCGCAAAGCGATAAGACATGAATGATGATTTGACTTGGGCACTCTTTCATGTCCCATTATAGCACAACACCTCCGCTCCACAAGCTGTGGAGCGGAGGTGCATTTTGAGTAAAGCTGAGTTTTGTCATTGCACTCGCTTTCCTCTCGGCCAAAGAATGGCGAGAAGCGTGGTGCCAATGAGCACAAAAGGATAGAAGAGATAAGGAATGATGTCGAAAGGGTTTAAGCTCGTGAGCCCGCTGGCGATAAGGAGTTGTGCGCCATAGGGGATGATGCTCTGCACGCAACACGATACAGTGTCGAGAATGCTCGCACTGCGACGCTTATCAACGCCATACTTTGTGGAAATATCATTGGCCAAGCGTCCTACGGAAAGGATTGCAACAGTGTTGTTGGCGGTACAGAGATTGGTGAGGCCAACCAAGGTGGCAATGCTCAGTTCTGCGCCACGACAGCCTGTGACACGGCGTGTGAGAGTGTGGATGAGATAAATAATTCCTCCATTGTAACGTATCAGCTCCATCAAGCCCCCTGCCATCATCGACACCAAGCAAAGTTCGGCCATTCCCATGATGCCCATCGCAGAAGCAGAGATCCATGTAGCCCCCGTCAGCGTGCCTGTTGCTAATCCGATAATGCCTGTTGTGAAAATACCAATACTTAGCACCAAAAGTACATTCATCCCCAATAAAGCAGTAACAATGACAACAAGGTAGGGGAGGACCTTTATCCACGCAATCTCTTGCAAATGTATGTCTGCGTCAGTGTGTTGACCAACAAAAGCATAGATAAGCATGGCAACAATAGCCGCAGGCAGGGCGATGCGGATGTTGGCGCGAAACTTGTCCTTCTGCGCACACGCTTGTGTGCGGGTGGCAGCGATGGTGGTGTCTGATATGAAAGAGAGATTGTCGCCGAAGAAAGCACCACTGACCACTGCCGCTGTGATCAGTGAGAGGGGCAAGGCCGTTTGCTCGGAAAGTCCCATACCTATCGGCGCTAAGGCCACAATCGTACCAACGCTCGTGCCGATGGACATAGAGATGAAGCAAGCGGCTACAAAAAGGCTCGGAACAAGCATTGTGCTGGGGAGAATGGAAAGAGCAAGGTTCACGGTGGCTTCAATCGCTCCCATCTCTTTGGCAGCAGTGGCAAACATGCCTGCAAAGATGAAGATCCAAAGCATCAGCACCAAATCGGGTGAGCCAGCGCCTTTGGAGAAAAGGGCGATGCGCTTGGAGAGTGGCAGACCTCTGGTGATGGAGAGGGCATAGACAGCCGTGAGCACAAAAACTATGAGTATGGGCACTTTCGATAATCCGCCAGCAACGATGCTTAAAGCAACGAAGAGGGCTGCCATGACGAAGAGGGGGCTGATGGCCAAAAGACCAAAACGGCGTGGGCGGTGGCGCATGGTTAAAGAAATAATAGGGGTAGGATTATTGCAAAATAAAAGCGGAACAAACAAATGTCCCGCTCAGATTATCATGAGTCGCAATTCTTAGCATTGCGAACGTTGTTTACAACGAAAGCAGGGGCTTCCTGCAATGTTTTAGTTGACACCTACAAGCTTTGCCAACTGCTGATTAAGGCTTTGGCACATAGCACCGTTGCCCATTTCCTGATAACGCTTGATGCGATACTTCAGTTCTTCAATTAAATTCATCGTCTTCATAATTCATCAATTGCGCTCCCGCCTTTCGGGAGCAAGTTTTACTTATTCTTTTAACTGATGCAAAGATACGAGATGTCTGTAAGATATCAAAGGGAAAAGCAAAATAAAATGTGATAAATGGCGCATTTTCTTTATTTTATGTGCTGTTTGGAAAGTGAAGAAAGCAACTGTGACGGAAAGCTACCTGCATTAGTTTTCTTTGAGAGCTATGGTTGGTTGAGAGAGAAGCAGGGCGAGAAGTTTGAAAAGCCAGATGAGGAACAATAAGTAGAGGCAAATATGTGAGAATGTCACAAAATAAATTTGTAACTTTGAGCCTGCAATATAGTCTATGAAAGCTTTGCATACAGAGTAGAGACTCGTTGCTCCACACGGCAGGCCATTGTCGTATCGTCAGATGCCTTGGCTGTCGTCTTTGTGACCCCCTCCTAAAGTTTAAGTTATGGCCACAACATCGCAATTGAAAGAAATACACAACGACCGCAGGTTTCTTAGCTTGCTGGCCCACGACTTCCCGACCATCTCCAGTGTGACCACGGAGATTATCAACCTTGAAGCCATCCTCAATCTGCCTAAGCCAACAGAACATTTCTTGGCTGATCTGCATGGTGAACATGAGGCTTTTGAACACGTCTTGCGCAACGCCTCTGGCAACATCAAGCGCAAGGTGAACGACCTCTTTGGCAACACGCTCCGTTCGCAGGAGTTGAAAGACCTCTGCACCTTGATATATTATCCAGAGGAGAAACTCGAACTTGTGCGTGCGCAGGAAGAACATTTGGAAGACTACTACCAAACAACGCTCAACCGCTTGGTGGCAGTGTGTCGCAATGTGTCTTCAAAATACACCCGCTCTAAGGTGCGCAAAAGTTTGCCAGAAGAGTTCGCCTATATTATAGAAGAACTTTTGCACGAGACTTCCGACGGGCATAATAAGCAGGACTATTTCAACCGCATCATAGCGACCATTATTGAAACAGGGCGTGCCGAGAACTTTATTTGCGCACTGTGTTATCTCATCCAACGCTTGGCCATTGACCAACTCCATATATTGGGTGATGTCTTTGACCGCGGGCCGGGTGCACACCTGATTTTGGAAAAATTGTGTAGCTATCACCGCATCGACATTCAATGGGGTAACCACGACATTCTATGGATGGGCGCAGCTGCGGGCAACCTTGCATGCATCGCCAGTGTGCTTCGTGTGTCGTTGCGTTATGGCAACACACGCACTTTGGAGGACGGCTATGGCATCAACATGGTGCGTCTCGCTACCTTTGCTATGGAAACCTATGGCGAAGATAGTTGCGAAGCTTTCTTACCAAAGTTCGAGGGCACAGACAACCGCCCCAGCGAACGCCAGCAACGCTTGATAGCGCAAATGCACAAGGCCATTAGCATCATTCAGTTCAAACTTGAGGGACAACTCTATGGGCGCAATCCTTGGTGGAATATGGACGACCGCGGTCTGCTACAACATCTCGATTTGGAGCGTGGCGTTGTTTCGCTTTACGGCAAGGAATATCCGTTGAAAGACACCCTATTTCCAACGCTCGATTCGGCACATCCATTTGAATTGACAGCAGAGGAAAAGGAAGTGATGAAGCAACTGCGCCACTCTTTCCTCATCAATGAACGCTTCCAAAAGCATATCAATTGTATGCTCACCCGTGGTTCGATGTATGGAGTCTTTAATTCCAACTTGCTGTTCCATGCTTCCATGCCCCTCAATGAGGATGGCACGTTGAAAGAAGTGAACATCTGTGGGCAGATGCTCAAGGGGCGTGAACTGATGGATCGCATCGAACAGATGGTGCGCACCGCTTTCGACTCTCAGGCAGAGGCGATGGAGCGCCAGCAAGCCATCGACTTTTTCTGGTACTTATGGTGTGGGCCAAATTCCCCCTTGTTCGACAAGGCTCGCATGACTACTTTTGAACGCTACTTCATCGCCGATAAAGAGACCCATAAGGAGGCGAAAGGACACTATTACACTCTGCGTGTACAAGAGGCGGTGTGCGACGCTATTTTTGACGAGTTTGAAGTGAAAGGAGAGCACCGCCACATCATCAATGGCCATGTGCCTGTTCATGTGAGTCAAGGCGAAACTCCCATTAAAGCAGGGGGGCGTTTGATGGTGATTGATGGCGGTTTTTCAAAAGCCTATCATAGCACTACGGGGATAGCTGGCTACACATTGGTTTACCATAGCCGTGGCTTCCAACTCGTGCAACACGAACCTTTTGAGTCGATGAAGAAAGCCATTGAAGAAGGCACCGACATCCGCTCAACGATACAGATTGTTGAGATGATGGGGCGCAGAGAAATGGTGGCCGATACCGACAAAGGGCGAGAGCTGAAAGCACAGATTGTCGACTTGAAAAAACTCCTTCTGGCCTATCGCAAGGGTGTCATCAAGGAGCGTAAAGGCAATTGAAAGCTTCCGTCAATGAACACGATGTAATAATTATAGATAGAAACACCATACGCTTTTCTCTTGACATATATAGGAGAAACCGCTTTTTACAATATGAAATCCTTACGTGAACTTTTCCGCATAGGCCATGGCCCTTCCTCAAGCCATACAATGGGTCCTCATAACGCCTCCGAGCGCTACTTGGCATTGCATCCCGAAGCCACACATTTTCGAGTGACCCTCTACGGCAGTTTGGCAGCTACTGGCAAGGGACACTTGACCGACACGGCTATCCTCAATGTCTTAGGGCGCGACCGCACAGAGGTTATTTGGCATCCCGAAATCGTTCCAGAGTTTCACCCCAACGGCATGAAATTTGAAGCCAAGACCGTCAGTGGCGACTGGACAGATGCTTGGATGGTGTTCAGTGTGGGCGGAGGTGCCTTGTCCGAAGAGGGCGAGAACACCATAGACACTCCTGAAGTCTACGACCTCGATAGCTTGGAGGCCATTGAGAAATGGTGCAAAGAGCGGGGTATGGACTATTGGGAATATGTTCAACACTGCGAAGGGCCAGAGATATGGGACTATCTTGCCGAAGTGTGGCATGTGATGTGCGCAGCCGTCGAGCGTGGTTTGGACACCGAAGGCGTATTGCCCGGTGAGTTGCACCTGCGCCGCAAAGCCCCTTACTATTATGTGAAGGCACAGGGATATAATCCTAATCTGCAAACCCGTTCCAAAGTCTTTGCTTACGCCTTGGCTGTGTCTGAAGAAAATGCGAGTGGCGGCTTAGTTGTCACAGCCCCCACTTGTGGAGCTTGTGGCGTTGTGCCCTCTGTGCTCTACCACATCCAAAAGAGTCGTAACGTATCAGAGGCGCGCATTCTTCGCGCTTTAGCCACGGCAGGATTGGTGGGCAATGTGGCCAAAACACGTGGCTCTATTTCGGGTGCGGAAGCTGGCTGTCAGGCCGAAGTGGGAGTGGCATGCGCCATGGCGGCAGCAGCTTCCAACTACGTCTTTGGCGGTAGCTTGGCAACGATTGAGTATGCCGCAGAGATGGGGTTGGAACATCATCTCGGCATGACCTGCGATCCTGTCTGTGGTCTTGTGCAAATCCCTTGCATTGAGCGCAACGCCCATGCGGCAGCTCGTGCCTTGGATGCCAATATGTATGCCACTTTGGCCGATGGTGAGCACCGTGTGTCGTTCGATAAAGCGGTAGAAGTGATGCGTCAAACAGGACTCGATCTTCCTTCTCTTTATCGGGAAACCAGCGAGGGTGGTTTGGCCAAGGGTATGGCACACCTCTATGGCAATGGCGCACCAACGATGTGCTAAGAGGTAAATATCCCATGGTGGCCGTGTCGTAGCAAACAGCTTTTTTAAGTCACAACAGAATAAGACAACCGACAATATCGGCTGTGGCATCGTGCCCCATCTCTGCGGAGGTGGGGCACGATGTCGTTAATAAATGTAAGCTAAGAAGCTTTGTTTTTTTAGTAAAATCAACATTTTGAGAGGCTTGTGAACTGCCATAAAAGCGAAAAATTTTCCCATAATGTTCTTCGCATTTCCTTCTTGCGCCACTTGTGTTTTCTGGAAGCGCAGGAAAGATTTTCTTCCTGCGCTTCCAGAAAACACAAGTGGGCGACTTGTTTTATAGCCCTGTGTGAGTTGTGTTTTTTATGCTTTATTTTAATGAAAATCATAGAGTTGTGCGTTTCTTTGGGGTGGGAGGGAAACGATAAGGGTGCGGCATTTCTGAGCCATTTTTAGTGTTGGGAAAATGACATCTCCAATTAACAATTTTAGGGGTAGTATAAATTAAAAAGTGTTTCGTTTAAGAAAATAAATAAGGCAACCATGTCAGATGTCAAAATTATATTTATATATTTGCAACGCTGATATAGCAAAACACGTATTAAGAGGGCGCCATTCCTCTTAAAAGCAATGTTAAAACAGACCCAAACACATTTGTTTTACGCATTGCCCCTTTTGGAATAAAAGAAAAGTATTCTTGAGGGAATGAAGACACAACAATTCTACAAGTAAACCAAATCATCTATTTAAGATCTATATATCAATATGGCAAAAAAGAACTTTTCTCGAAAAGTATTAGCACTTCTGCCACTTGCACTTGCAGTGCCTGCATCTGCAACGCCGTTGCTATTAACCCCTAATGTCGCTGTGGTTCAACAAACGAGCACAGTATCTGGAGTTGTAAAAGATGCGCAAGGAATGCCCATTGAAGGGGCATCAGTTGTCCTTGTGGGTACTTCACAAGTAGTGCTGACCGATGCACAAGGACAATTCACGCTTAAAAACGTGAAGCAAGGTGCAACAATTCGTGTGAGCTTGATAGGCTATAAGGCTACAACGACACGATGGACTGGCGAAGCCCTTAACATTACACTACAAGAGTTGGACAACCAATTCAGCGAAGTAGTTGTAACAGCTATGGGTATCCAACGCAAAGAGAAGTCTTTGACTTATTCGACCCAAAAGATTTCTTCTACCGACTTGCAGCGTGTGCAAAATGCGAACGTGGCCAACTCTTTGGAAGGTCGCGTTTCTGGCGTGACGATTACGCCCAGTGCAGGTGGTGCAGGCGGTGCGTCTAAGATACAGCTCCGTGGTGCAAAATCCATCTTGGGTAATAATGCACCGCTGATTGTAGTTGATGGTATCCCCATGACCAACAACACGAGCAACCAAAAAGGGTGGGGCGATGGTCAAAGTTTGACCTATCAAGGCACGACGGAAGGTTCCGACCCCTTGTCAATGATTAACCCTGATGATATTGAGGATATCAATGTGCTGAAGGGTGCTAACGCTTCTGCACTTTATGGTAGCTTAGCAGCCAATGGTGTGTTGATGATTACCACAAAGAAAGGTAAGGAAGGCCGTTTGGATGTCAATGTATCTTCAAGTGTTGTCTTTGAATCGCCTTTCGTAACGCCAAAGATCCAAAACATCTATGGTTCACAATTCAATGGTAACACTCCAACGTATGACAGCTGGGGTGGAAAATTGGCCGACATCACCGATGCGCAAATTGCTGGCTCGCCAGCTCGCTTGCGTCGTCAAGGTGCTGACGACATCGCCAACTTCCTCCGTACAGGTGTGACAACCAATAATAGCGTTTCTGTGAGTGGCGGTACAGAGAAGGTTAAAACCTACTTCTCTATGGCGAACAACCATGCCAAGGGCATGATACCAAACAACGCTTATAACCGCAATACTTTTTCTTTCCGACAAAGCTACGAACTTTTTAATAAGCGATTGGGAGTTGATGTGAGCTTGAACTATGTGCAAACCCGCACACAAAACCGTCTCGGCGGTGGCACAACGCTCAACCCTCTCTACGATATCTACTTGACACCTCGTAACATAGATATGGACTATTATGCCAATCATTATGCTACCGAGGGAACGTGGGAATCATTGCCTATCTATCACTATGTGGGCGGTGCAAATGGTTATGTGTGGCAGTCTGATGTAGCAACCCTTAAGGGAACAATGCAGGATTGGGCTTATAGTTTGAACACAGCCAGCAACAACCCTTATTGGTTGGCACGCCAAAACAACAGCATCCTACGTGATGAGCGTGTGAGCGGTTACATCAGTGGTCGTCTCAAGGTGTTTGAATGGCTCACGATGCAAGCACGCATTTCTGCCAACTTCGATCGTTCGCGTGGCGCTACAGAACGCTGGGCAACCACTCGTTTGCCTAAAAACTATTCTGCTTTCGGCGACTATTACAACAACCACAGCAAGAGCGATGAGATTTATGTTGATTATCTGGCATCGTTCAATAAGCAATTCGGCGACTATAGCCTTTCTGCAACAGCAGGTTGGGTAGGGCACACGGTGCATGGCGAGTATCAATCGTTCGGAGCACCAGCAACAGTTTATGACGGCATGTTGCAAAAGTTGCCCTCCACAGTGAATTTCTTCTCAACAGAAGCTGGTGGTGGCTATCGTTCAATGTCGCAGTATAAAACATCCGACTGGGACCGCGCAACTATCTTTACAGCACAAGTGGGCTGGAAAGACATGTTGTTCTTCGATGCCTCTTATCGCCACGACTGGTATTGCGCCTTTGAGCAATTCAAACATTTTGGCACAGCCAACAACTATGGCTACTTCTCTTTGGGTGGTAATGCCATCTTGAGCCAGCTCTTGCGTTTGCCCAGCTTCGTGAACTATCTGAAGTATCGTCTGTCTTATAGTGAAGTGGGTAACTCAATTCCCAACATTCTCTTCAACAAGGTGTCCAGCAACTTGGTGACAGGCTCTGTCGGTATTTCTGCATACGAGGTAGTGAACAACCCAGTTCCAGAGAAGACCAAGTCTTTTGAAACTGGTTTCGAAGCAGGGCTTTTCAACAGCCGTTTGAACTTAGACATGACGTATTATAATACGGCCATGCACAACTCTTACCTTGTTATTCCAGCAGCGAGCGGTCGCAGTCGTGTGGTGAATACAGGTATCATCCGCAACCAAGGTATTGAAGCCTCTGCCAGTTACAACTGGCCTTTCGCCCGCGATTGGCAATGGCGTACAGGTGTGAATGTGTCCTATAACCACAACCGCATCGTAGAAACCTACGTAGAGAAAGGCCGAGAAGCCAAAATTGCACAGAGCCTTGTCGGCGGTAATGTTGAGATACGCTACAACACAGGTGGCACATATGGCGACATGTATGCGAAGGACTTTGTGCGCAATGCAGATGGTAGCATCAAGCTCGACAGCCGTGGCATCCCTTCGCTCTCGCCCGATGTGGACAAGATGGTGTATATCGGCAACATGAACTCTAAGTGGCAACTTGGTTGGAGCAACACGCTTAATTATAAGGACTTCTCACTCTTCTTCCTGATCAACGGTCGCATTGGTGGCAAAATTGTTTCTTATACAGAGGCTGTGCTTGACCAATATGGTGTGTCGGAGCGCACTGCTAATGCCCGCTTGGAGGCAGAACGCACAGGTTTGATGCTCAATGGCCAACCTGCCATGCGTCTTCCTGACGGACAGCTCACGCCCATTGAAGGCTATTATCGCGAAATCGGTAGCAAGTTCTATCCTACGCAGTACGTCTATAATGCGACGAACTTCCGTTTGCGTGAACTCTCGCTCGGCTACACGTTCCGCAACCTCTTTGGCGATTCCAAGAACCTTTCTGTGTCGTTCATCGCACGCAACCTCTTCTTCCTCTATAAGGATGCTCCCGTAGACCCCGATGTAGCAGTATCAACACAAAATGGTTTGAGCGGATTCGAAGTCTTCTCACAACCCTCTGCACGCTCCTTCGGTTTCTCCGTGAAGATGAACTTCTAAATAATTCGACCCATGGCAGGTACTTAGGAAAGCACATAAGGCCTGTGACAGTCAGCTCTGTGTGCAAATTCCTATCCATCGTGCCTTCCTAAGCTCTTGCCTGCGGTCTTCTTTCCCCAATAATTACCTACTTAAGAGACATACTTTATGAAATCCCAGATATTAACGCTTGCATCGTTGTTGGCTGCTGGCACAATGAGCCTTCAATCTTGCTTGGACTATGATACGCCAGCTTCCAATGTGACGAAGAGCGAAGGCATTGTGGAACGTGTCACCTACAACTCAGGTAAGGCAGACTCTATTCTTTATACCAAACTGGCTTCTCGCGCCAGCGTAGACTCCAGCCTCAATAAATTGACGCTCAATTTTGGGCAGATGTTGACGGCACAGTATGCGATGCGTGGCGGTAAAGAAGGTGCTTTCCCCGGTGCACACGCCTATCAGTACCAATTCACCATGTGTATTGACAACTATGCAGGCTACTCCGTACTTCCTCACAACTTCTCATCGGGTACGGGCGGTAGCATGTCATCGACTTATGACGATAACCCCAAGTACACTTCAGGTGCAAATGGCTCTTATGGCATTGTGCGCAATGGTGTCGTTCCTTTGTTGAACCACCCAGCTGTGGACAGCGTGCCAGAATTGAAAGCAGCCGCTCTACTCCTTTTTAACTATGCCAGCCAAGAGGTGACAGATGTTTATGGACCAATCACCTATCAAGACTATAAGCGTCAGAAGGAAGACTTCCCTTACACCTACAACTCTGTGCATGACATCTATCACAGCATCGTAGAAAACCTTGACACTATCAATGCGTGCTTTAAGCACTATCCAACGAAGCCAGAATGGTATCGCAACAAGGTGGACAGCGTAGTGAAGAAATACATCTCTATTGCTAAAGCCCCCAGCATTGAAAACCTTCGCCTTTTGGCCAACTCTCTGAAGCTTCGTATGGCGATGCACATCGTTAAGGTCAGCCCCGACACCGCAAAGCTGTGGGCAGAGGCTGCCATCAAGGAAGGTGTTATCACTTCGCACGAGGAAGAAGCTGCGCTCTATCCTTCAGTGCTTGGCTTCACCAACCCTTTGGTGGAAATTTCAGAGTCTTGGAGCGATACCCGTTTGAATGCTTCGTTCGAGAGTTTGTTGATGAGCTTGAACCACCCTTACATCAACTATATTTTCCGTAAGAACTCAGGCGATCTCAACAACCCCACAGATCCATCCTTATCTTTGCCCTCAGGAAGCCGTATTGTCGGTTTGCGCGCAGGAACTTACATGAGCGAGGGGCAGAGTTATGATGTGAATACACGCATTGCTTACTCTCGTATCGATAAGCGTCCTTTCGCACAAGCTCCATTATATATTATGAAGCTCGCAGAAGTACAATTCCTCCGTGCTGAAGGTGCACTTCGTGGTTGGGACATGGGCGGAACAGCCGAAAGCTTCTATAACGCTGGTATTGATAACGCTTTCCTTGACGATCCCAGCAACAACTCTCGCTATACATCGCGTTTGGAGGCTTACAAAGCCCAAAAGGAAGCAACTGCCTACACTTATGTGGATCCTCTTGATGCGGCAAACAATGCAGAAAGTGTGACAAAGATTGGTGTAGCTTGGAACGCTGCCGACTCTAAAGAGACAATGCTTGAGAAGATCATTACACAAAAGTACATCGCCCTTTATCCTTACTCTTATGAGGCTTGGACAGAGGCACGGCGCACGGGTTATCCCAAGATGTTCCCAGTGCTCAATGTTGACGATGGCGATGGTAGCTTGAAACCTGGCGATCTCATTCGTCGCATTCCTTTCCCCGGACGTTCCGAGGCTTCTGTTGCAGCAGACATCGCCACATCAGGCCTCAAGGCTCTTGGAGGCGAAGATGTGCAAGCCACTCGCCTTTGGTGGGATAAAAACCAAGCCAATTTCTAAACTTTAGCCTTTTAGGTACAAAATAAAATATCCTCCTGATGGCGGAGGATCACTCCTCCGCCATCTTTCTTCACTAACTCTTTTAATCAATCAAGTATGAACAAGAAATCATTACTCTTGATGACACTCTTCGGCTCTATGGCCGTGGGCATACCTCAGACAATGGTTGCGCAGACAACTTCAATTCCTGCTTCTGCATCAACGAAGGTTTACAACTTCGACCCATTCTCTGATAATAACTTCCTTAAACTCTTTTATAATGCTCATAAGGCAGGTAAAAAATTCCCTACTATGGCAGAGTTTGAGGCTGCAGGTTTTAGTAAACATGACCTTGAATTTGTACGCTCACACGTGCGCCCTCGCGCCATTATCGAACCTAAGGCAGAAGACCTTCTGGTAAAGGGCTTGTATCCTACCCGTAAGTTGTGGATGAATATCCCATCTGGCGATGGTAAAGGCTTGGGTGGCTATCCCAGTGCCAACTTCAATGATGACGTGTTTTCTATGTGGAACTACACTGCGAAGTTTGGTAACTGGAATCACGGCCTTTTCCAAGGTCCTGGTGCTTGGGCAGATGCAGCGCACAAGAATGGTACAGACATTTATAGCGGTATCAAGTTCTTTGATCATGGAACAGGATCTGCGGCTGAAAACTTCTTTTCTTTTATCATTGAAAAAGAAAATGGTAAGTATAAATACATAGATCCACTGCTGAATATCTTATTGTACTTCGGTACTGATGGTATCAACTACAACTGGGAGAGTACCTATCGTTATGCCGATCAAGAGATTGTTCAGTTCCATAAGCAACTCTATAAGAGAGCAGAAGAACTTGGATTTAGAAACTTCCACATTGGTATGTACACCAATACAAGTAGATTGACGGATGCCAATGTCGATCATTTGTATGGAACGAGAGGCAGTAAGACTGCTGATACTTTCCTTAACTATGAAGGTGATGATTTTACAAGCTCTCCTGGTCGCTCTGTTCTTGTAGCTGAACGAAACTTTGGTACGGCAGAAGGTGTGTACGCTGGTGCATGGATTGTGCACATGAACCGCTCTTGGGAGAACTTCGCGGGCGAAGGATATGGCGACACCTCTCCAGAAGAAAAGGAGGCTTCAAAGCGCATGAATATGGTTCTTTGGGGTGAACACTCTAATAGCCGTTTGTGGTCAAACAATACAGGTACAGATGCGTTTGATGCCCAAGAGAACTATCAATCTTTATTGGAACGTGTGTTCTCTGGAGGTAAGCGTAATCCTTCTAATCGCCCTATGGGAGGTGGAGAATATTCATGGGGAAGCCAAGGCTCAAATCCTGCTATGTACAACTTCCCTGGACTTGCCACCTATATTCCTGAACGTTCTGCTATTCAAGGCAAATTGCCTTTCCGCACTCATTTCTCTTTGGGTAATGGCGATCGCTACAACTATAAGGGTAAGAAGACTTTCACTTCATGGTACAATATGAGTGCGCAGGATGTAGTGCCTACATACCGCTGGCTGGTGTATCAAACAGGTACGACACAAATAGCTACAGATTTGCAGCCATCTTTCACACATCGTGACTCTTACATGGGAGGTTCTTCACTTCGATTGAAAGGCACGCCAAATAACACAGATGTGGTGCTTTATCGCACGAATCTCGTAGTAGGTACTAACCCTTACTTGAAAGTCGCCTTAAAATGGGCAGAAGGTAAAGCAGGTGCAACAGCTTCAAATCTTTATGTTATTCTTCAAAAGGAGGGTAGCACTGATTGGATTGAAGTTCCTGCAGGTGAAACAGCCGATAAGCAATGGAAAGAGAATGATGTACAAATCACAGGTCTCAACGCTGGTGATGTCATCACTCACGTCGGTTTGCGTGTAAAAGGCGATGGTTCTGCCTACGATCTCTATGTAGGTAAACTGGAAATCAATGATGATACGCAAGTTGCTCCAGCTTCTATTAAGGAAAATAGTCTCCTTGCTGAAGTAAAGGAAGAGACTACTCAATCTATGGCAGTAAAGCTTAGTTGGGCTGTTGAAGGTGAAGGAAAAGACCGCAAGGAGTTTGGCATGGCTTATAATGACGAGCTCAATATCGACCACTTTGAGGTTGTTTACAAGAATGGAGAGAATGGCACGCCTCACGTGATTGCTACTACTTCTTCTTGGGCGGCTTTTATCGGTGATATGATTTTTGAGAATGATGCAGAGAAACCTTTCTTTGGCGTTCGTGCAGTGTCAACGGATTTGAAAACCTATTCACCTATTCAATGGCTTGGAGTTGAACGCACAGCAGGCGTACCAGCTTACTCAGATAAGTCTTACGGAAAATCTCAAATCAATCCTGCTTCTGAAGGCTTGCAGAAAGCTGTTGAACAACGCTATATCACAACTTTCACAACTACGGGAGCTATCCAAGATTTGGACTACACCAATGGCCAACCTCAACCTAATAATACACAATATGTGGATGCAACAACAACCCATCGTCCGCTTATTGTAAGACAAGGCCAAGAGATAGAACTCTTCTTCAAAGCCGCTGACTTTGGCCGTGCAAGTGCTGCTTCAGACGATGGCTTGCGCTATTGCTTCGGTAAAGCTTACCTTGATCTCGATGAAAGTCGCACGTTCAGCCCAGGTACGCTTACTGAAGGCGGAGAGAATATCTTCGACCTTGGTACTGCAAGAAAAGGGACAAACAACTTCCAAGAGCCAGGTATCAAACAAAAGATTACTATCCCAGCAAATGCTCGTGTAGGTAAGAGCCGTTTGCGCGTTGTGTTCTCAGATGCTTGGTTCCCACACCCTGGCCCTGTTGGCTTGACAGCGAAAGGTTTCTCTATTGACTTTGCGGTAGAGATCCAAGGCGATGAGTCTAAGGGTCGTCCTAAGCAAGTTGATCTTCACGACCAAGGCGAGGCCGATGCTCCAGAAGCACAAGCAACTGGTATTGCACACACCACTGTGGCTAAGGCTTCTACGGCAGTAGTTGGTAAGAATGAGATCTCTTTGACAAATGTTGAAAAGGCTTGGATC
>JALFTM010000187.1 GCA_022788345.1 Bacteroidales bacterium | reverse complement strand
CGGCTCAAGGCTCTGCCTTACCCATCTCAAACTCTAAAGTGCCACCAGCTACGATGTCTTTGTAGTCGATGTACCATTTCTTGTAGCGTTTGCCGTTCAGACGGATGGCTTTAATATAGCGATTTTGGTCAGATACGTTATGGGCTATGATTTTGAACGTTCCGCCTTTCACCTTGATTTCAGCACGGGGGAAAAGGGGCGTACCGAAGTAGTAGCGACCGCCAGCTGGGGCAACCTGATAGAAGCCCAAGGAAGAGAGAATGTACCAAGCCGACATTTGCCCAACATCTTCGTTACCACTCAAGCCGTCGGGCTGGTCGCTATAAAGCGTCGTGAGCACTTGGTGCACCTTGTCTGCCGTCTTGTTGGGTTCGCCCAGCATCGTGTAGAGGTATAGAATGTGGTGGCTCGGCTCGTTACCGTGTGCATATTGCCCGATGAGTCCGGTGATGTCCACAGACGCTTGTTCGCCAAGGTTGCCCGTGACAGTGAAGAGCGAATCGAGCTTATGGAGGAAAGGTTTACGACCGCCAAACAGGCGCACTAAGCCTTTCACATCATGAGGCACAAGCCAAGTGTATTGCCACGCATTACCCTCGCAATAGTCGTCCTCACGGTGCTTGCTCGCAAAGGGGTTGAACTCTTTACGGAAGCGGTGCTGACTATCCTTACCACGAATAAATTGTAGCTGTGGATCGAAAAGATATTCATAGGCATGACTGCGTCCGCGATAGCGTCGTTCATCCGCCCGTTTGCCCAAAGCTCCCGCCACTTCAGCCACACACCAGTCGGCCAAAGCATATTCCAGCGTCATGGCCACACTCTCATTGGCTTTATCGCAGGGGATATAGCCATATTTGTGGTAGAGGTCTTGACTGCGATCCTTCAACTCGGCAGAGCCACGCAAGGCTGGATAAGCTTTCTTCAAAGGATATAAACCTTTCAACGCAGCATCTGCCACAACAGGAATACCCGGATTACCCACCATGCAATCTGTTTCGTTGCCCATCAGATACCATACAGGAAGCTTTCCAGAGCGATCATAGATATTGACCATCGCATCCACCACCTCCGTGGCACGTTCTGGAGAAATAATGGTCATCAGCGGATGTGCGGCACGATATGTATCCCAAAGACTCAACGTGCTATAAGTGGGTGTTTTCACATCTACATCGTGCGTCACACTGGGCGCAATCATGGTGTGGTACAAAGCGGTGTAGAAAATCCGGCGCTGGGCGGTATTGGCTGTTTCTATGCGGATGCGACTCAACTCATCATTCCAACGTTGTGTGGCTTGCGCCTGCACTTGGTCGAAGTCCCAGCCTGCCAATTCTGCACGCAGATTGCGCTCTGCGCCTGCCATGGAAGTAGTGGAAAGTGCCACTTTGAGATAGACCTTTTCCACACCATTGCTCAAATTCAAGCGGGCATAATGCGTTTGTGCTTTGTCGAAAGTGAAATTTTCCGAGAGTTCGGCATAGAAATAAATCTTTTGGTCGGCTGCCCAACCTTTTGAGTAGCGATAGCCACGCACAGCACGTTGTCCAACGGCTTCAATATAAGTATCAGTGGCCTTGTCCCAACAACCACCATTCTCCAAATCGAAGACAATGGCGAGGTTGGCACTATCGCGGTCGAATGTGAAGCGATAGAAGCCCACACGAGAAGTGGCAGTCATTTCGGCCATCACATTATAACGACGCAAGCGGGTGCGGTAGTAGCCCGGACGTGCCACCTCATAGGAGCGGTCGGCATAGCTCCAAAGCCCGCTCCGAGGGTCATCCTCCGTTCCTCTGGCGTAAGTAACATTGCCTACAACGGGCATCACAGTCACGTCGAAGAGATCGCCAATGCCCGTACCGCTAAGATGGGTTTGTGAAAAACCTATCACGGTGGAATCCGAGCGGTGATAGCCCGAACACCAGTCCCAAGTGGTTGGAATACTCGTTGGACCAGCTTGTACGAGGCCGTAAGGCACATTCGCACCAACAAAGACATGGCCGTGACCACCACTACCGATGAGCGGATCGACAGCATCCACTGGACGCTGCGACATGCTGGAGAGGACACACAGTCCGCAAAGGAGAGTTGAAAGTGTCTTTTTCATAAAACTATTGATGGGGAAATCGTCATTATTCACTATTAAGTGATGAAAACAAGTGACATGGCTATGTAGAGGAGTGTTCCTTATCCATCAGTCAAAGCAAACGAAACGCAATTTGCAGAACATCTCTATTTGCTTTCGATATTGGGCATTCCTCTACGCCAAAGGCATCAGCCTTTCACATAAGTTTCCAAGAAAGAAAAATCGTTGGTCAAAGGATGTACTGCTATACTGGTCAAAGCAGCTGGTAGAAAGATGGAGTTGCCCTCTGACAAGCGAACGCTTGCTCCAGCATCTGTTTTCACTTCTGCTTCACCTTTGAAAGCGACCAAAATGCGGAAACTATCTAAGTCTGGATGTGCAATGGTTTTGGGCGCAGTCAAGTGATAGACATTCGTGGTAAAATATGCTGAATCGACCAACTCCACACAGGCATCTTTCG
>JALFTM010000186.1 GCA_022788345.1 Bacteroidales bacterium | reverse complement strand
GAAGTTCAGATCAACATCTTCGAGATCAAGCGTCCTCAACTCGATGCCAATATCGTAGGTAAGAGCATCGCTCGCCAAGTAGAAGGCAAAGTGGCTTATCGCCGTGCCATCAAAAAAGCTATCCAAGAAGCTATGGCTGCTGGTGCAGAAGGTATCAAGGTGCAGATCGCAGGCCGTTTGAATGGTGCTGAAATCGCCCGCACAGAAATGTTCAAGGAAGGCCGTACGCCACTCCACACATTCCGTGCCGACATCGACTACTGCGCAACAGAAGCACTTACAAAGGTAGGTTTGCTTGGTATCAAAGTGTGGATTTGTCGTGGTGAAGTTTACGGCAAGCGCGACTTAGCTCCTAACTTCCAACAGGAGAAGGAAAGCGGTCGTGGCAACTTCGGTGGTCGTGGCGAACGTCGCGGTGGTCGTGGTCGTCGTAACAACAATCGTTAATCCCACAGATTAAAGAAAGAGTATTATGTTACAACCCAAAAGAACTAAATACAGAAGACCTCATAAAGGCCGTAGCAAAGGCAACGCACAACGTGGCAATCAGCTCGCGTTTGGTAGCTTTGGCATTAAGAGCTTGGATACACACTGGATCACAGGTCGCCAAATTGAGGCCGCTCGTATCGCAATGACGCGTTACATGCAGCGTGAAGGACAAAGCTGGATTCGCATCTTCCCTGATAAACCTATCACGAAGAAGCCTGCTGATGTCCGCATGGGTAAAGGTAAGGGTGATCCCGTAGGTTACGTGTTCCCCATCACGCCGGGTCGCATCATCTTTGAAATCGAAGGCGTTCCCTTCGAGGTGGCAAAAGAGGCACTCCGCCTCGCTGCACAAAAGTTGCCCGTGACCACTAAGTTTGTAGTAAGACACGATTACGATAAAAACGCTTGATAATGAAAATTGCAGAAATTCGCGCACTTTCAGTAGAAGCTCTTAAAGAACGCCTCGCTGCTGAAGTAGCCAATTACAATACGCTGGTGCTGAATCACAGCATCGCTCCTCTGGAAAATCCTGCACAGATCAAGTTTGCTCGTCGTGCCATCGCACAGATGAAAACTGTGCTTCGCGAGGCAGAGCTCAATAATTAATACTTGTCCAGATGGAATCTAGAAACTTAAGAAAGACAAGACAGGGTGTTGTGGTAAGCAACAAAATGGATAAAACCATTGTTATCGCTGCCAAGTTCAAGGAAATTCACCCTATTTATGGTAAGTTTGTCTCCAAGACGAAAAAGTATCATGCCCACGATGAGAAGAATGAGTGCAATGTCGGTGACACTGTACAAATCATGGAAACTCGTCCCTTGAGCAAGACTAAGCGTTGGAGAGTTGTCAAAATCGTAGAAAGAGCTAAGTAATTATGATTCAAACAGAATCCCGACTCACTGTAGCCGACAATAGTGGTGCTCGTGAAGCCCTCTGCATCCGTGTATTGGGTGGCACGCGCCGTCGCTATGCTTCAGTTGGCGATGTAATCGTTGTTACGGTTAAGCATGTAATTCCAAGCAGCGATATTAAGAAGGGTACCGTTTCTAAGGCACTCATCGTTCGCACAAAGAAGGAAATTCGTCGCGCAGATGGTTCATACATCCGTTTCGATGACAACGCATGCGTACTGTTGAACAACGCTGGTGAAATCCGTGGTAGCCGTATCTTCGGCCCCGTTGCTCGCGAGCTTCGTGCTGTAAACATGAAGGTTGTTTCCTTGGCTCCCGAAGTACTTTAATCCCCAAACTTGAAAGTAATGAGTAAGTTACATATAAAGAAAGGCGATACAGTCTACGTTCTCTCGGGCGCTGACCGCAAGAAGACAGGTAAAGTCCTCAAGGTTCTCGTGGATAAGCAACGTGCAATTGTAGAAGGTATCAATATCGTGACGAAGAGCCAAAAGCCTAACGCACAAAACCCTCAAGGTGGTTTCGTGAAGGTAGAAGCTCCTATTCACATCTCCAACCTCAACGTAGTAGACCCTAAGACAGGCAAGCCTACACGTATCGGTCGCAAGCGCAACGAGGCTGGTAAGTTGGTTCGTTACACAAAGAAATCTGGTGAAGAAATTTAATATGAGTAATACAGCAAGCCTTAAGAAGGAATATGCAGAGCGTATTGCACCGGCTCTGATGAAGCAGTTCGGTTATTCTTCGCCCATGCAGATTCCCGTGTTGGAGAAGATTGTTATCAACGAAGGTCTTGGCTCTGCTACCAACGATAAGAAGATTATCGACGTAGCCATCAATGAGCTGACAACAATCACGGGTCAAAAAGCTGTAGCAACAGTCTCTAAGAAAGACGTTGCCAACTTTAAGCTCCGTAAGAAGATGCCTATCGGTGTTCGTGTGACACTCCGCCGTGAGCGTATGTACGAATTCCTCGAACGTCTCGTTCGTGTGGCACTTCCTCGTATCCGTGACTTCAAGGGTATCAACAGCAAGCTCGACGGCCGTGGCAACTACACTCTCGGTATCGAAGAGCAAATCATCTTCCCTGAAATCAACATCGACTCAATCGAGCGTCTCACTGGTATGAACATCACTTTCGTGACAACAGCCAAGACAGACGAAGAGGGTTACGCACTCCTCAAGGAGTTCGGTCTCCCTTTCAAGAACGCTAAGAATAACTAAGAAACAATATGGCAAAAGAATCAATGAAGGCACGCGAAGTGAAGCGTGCGAAGCTGGTTGCCAAGTACGCCGCTAAGCGTGCTGCGTTGAAGGAGATCGTTAATAAGAGCGAAGACCCCGTTGCTGCTTACGAAGCAGCACGCGAGCTCCAAAAGATTCCTCGCAATGCAAACCCTATTCGTTTGCATAACCGCTGTAAGCTCACTGGTCGTCCAAAGGGTTATATCCGTATGTTCGGCATCTCTCGTATTCAATTCCGTGAGATGGCATCTGCAGGTTTGATCCCCGGCGTAAAGAAAGCCAGCTGGTAATCCACCTAAAACAAGTTTAATATTGTCGGGAAGTTCCCGATTAATTAAATCATTTATATGACAGATCCAATAGCAGACTATTTGACGCGTTTGCGCAACGCCATTCAGGCTAAGCACCGTGTGGTAGAAGTGCCCGCGTCAAATCTGAAGAAGGAGATTACAAAGATCCTCTTCGAAAAGGGCTACATCCTCAACTTCAAGTTTGAGGAAGATGGTCCTCAAGGCACAATTAAAATTGCCTTGAAGTATTGTCCTCAAACAAAGGCCAATGCTATTAAGAAGCTTATTCGCGTGTCTAAGCCCGGTATGCGTAAGTATACAGGCTATCGCGAAATGCCTCGTGTAATTAACGGACTTGGTATTGCCATCGTTTCTACTTCTAAAGGCGTTATGACCGACAAGGAAGCCTCTGTAGAAAAGATTGGTGGTGAAGTTCTTTGCTACGTATATTAATTGTAGGAACAGCATGTCAAGAATAGGTAAATTGCCAATTAACATCCCTGCAGGCGTAACAATTACGTGTCAGGATAATGTAGTGACTGTAAAAGGTCCGAAGGGTGAGTTAGCTCAAGCTGTTGATCCTTCAATCATCGTTACTATCGAAGATGGTCAGCTCACTTGCTCTGTAGACGAAACCAACGACACTGTTGAGCAGAAGCAGAAGCAAGCCTATCACGGCCTCTATCGCTCTCTTATCAACAACATGGTTGTAGGTGTAAGTGCAGGCTTCGTGAAGGAGATGGAACTCGTAGGTGTAGGTTATCGTGTGAGCAACACAGGCAACCTTCTCGAGTTTGCCCTCGGCTATACCCACCCCATCTATATTGAACTCCCCGCTGAGATCAAGGTAGAAACAAAGTCTGAGAGAAATAAGAACCCGTATATTCGTCTTGAGTCTTGCGACAAGCAACTCCTTGGCTTGGTTTGTGCGAAGATCCGTTCGTTCCGTATGCCTGAACCTTACAAGGGTAAGGGTATCCTTTATGTGGGTGAGCAGATCCGCAGAAAGTCTGGTAAGTCTGCAGGTGCCAAGTAATTTTAATAGACTAAGATTATGACAAGCAATAAAGAAGTAAGACGTCAGAAGATCAAGTATCGGGTACGTAGTATCATCTCAGGTACAAGTCAGCGTCCACGTTTGACGGTATTCCGTAGTAACAAGCAGATCTATGTCCAGATTATCAATGACCAGACTGCAACCACGCTCGTAAGCGCTTCTTCACTCGGTTTGGCAGCAATGCCTAAGAAGGAACAAGCAGGTCTTGTTGGCGAAGCTATCGCTAAGAAAGCACTCGAAGCTGGTATCACTGAAGTAGTATTCGACCGTAACGGTTATCTCTATCATGGTCGCGTGAAAGAGGTAGCTGAAGGCGCTCGCCGTGGTGGACTCAAATTCTAAGAGATTATGGCAAACAGAATTAACGTAAACGACAGCGAACTTAAGGATAGACTGGTTGCTATCAATCGTGTAACGAAGGTTACTAAGGGTGGTCGCACTTTCACTTTCGCCGCTATTGTAGTAGTAGGTGATGGTAATGGTGTTATCGGTTATGGCCTTGGTAAGGCAGGCGAAGTACAGGCTGCCATTGCAAAGGGTACCGAAGCTGCCAAGAAGAATTTGATCAAAGTTCCCGTTATCAAGGGTACCATCCCTCACCGTCAAGAAGCCCGCTTCGGTGGTTCTGAGGTTCTCCTCATGCCCGCCTCTGAGGGTACAGGTCTCGTAGCAGGTGGCGCAATGCGCGCTGTGCTTGAGAGTGTAGGTGTGAAGGACGTGTTGGCAAAGTCAAAAGGCTCTTCCAACGCTCACAACCTTGTAAAGGCTACGATTGCTGCACTCGCAGAGTTGCGTGACGCACGCACTGTTGCTAAGCAGCGTGGTATTTCAATGGAAAAAGTATTCAGAGGATAACTATGGCAACGATAAAGATCAAGCAGACAAAGAGCCGTATCGGTGCTCCTAAGGATCAGAAGCGCACACTCGATGCGCTGGGTCTTCGTAAGCTCCAGCAAGTGGTAGAACACGAGGATACAGCCACAGTACGTGGTCAAATCCGCAAGGTACACCACCTCGTGACGGTTATCGACTAATCTATTAAAACAGATAATAATGGAATTACATACACTTAAGCCTGCCGCTGGTTCCGTAGGAACACGTAAGCGTATTGGCCGTGGACCTGGTTCAGGTCTTGGTGGTACTTCTACTCGTGGTCACAAGGGTGCTAAGGCTCGCTCTGGTTACAAGAAGAAGATTGGTTTTGAAGGTGGCCAAATGCCCCTCCAGCGCCGTCTTCCCAAATTTGGCTTTAAGAATATCAACCGAGTTGAGTACAAGGCTATCAATTTGTCTACGCTCCAAGCTCTTGCTGAGAAGCAGAACTTGACGAAGATTGGTGTTGAGGAATTAGTAGCTGCAGGTTTCATCTCTACAAGCCAGTTGGTGAAGATTCTTGGTAATGGCGAACTCACATCTAAAGTAGATGTGCAAGCACACGCTTTCTCCAAGAGTGCTGAAGCCGCTATCGTGGCTAAGGGTGGAACTGTTACAAAGCTCTAATCCTAATTTCAACCCATGAATAAGTTAATCGAGACAATCAGAAACATCTGGAAGATTGAAGATCTCAGAAGTCGCATTTTGATCACTCTTCTCTTCTGTGCTATCTATCGTTTCGGCTCTTTCGTAGTGCTGCCGGGCATTAACCCGGCGGCTCTTGAAAGACTGCATGCCCAGACGAGCGATGGTTTGATGGCACTTTTGAACATGTTCTCGGGCGGTGCCTTCTCTAATGCATCTATTTTTGCATTGGGTATTATGCCCTACATCTCAGCCTCAATCGTTATTCAACTCTTGGGCATTGTGGCTCCACAATTCCAAAAGTTGCAGCGCGAAGGTGAGAGCGGACGTCGCAAAATCAATCAATATACACGTTGGCTGACACTTGCCATTCTTGTGTTCCAAGCTCCAATCTATATGATTAACTTGAAGACACAGACTGCAGGAACAGACGCTTTTGCTGTAGGTGATGGTTTTGGGTTCATGGCAACGTCTACGATTATACTGGCAGCAGGAAGTATGTTCATCCTTTGGCTGGGTGAGCGCATTACAGATAAAGGTGTAGGAAATGGTATCTCCATCCTCATCATGATTGGTATTATCGCTCGCCTCCCAGGAGACCTTATAGAACAGTTCAATACTTCTATGTCCTCAGCTGCAGGTGGAGGCTTGATTAAGTTCTTCTTAATTCTGCTCGGTATCTTGGCTGTGATGGCACTCGCTATCCTTTTGACCCAAGCTACTCGAAAAGTGCAAGTTCTCTATGCGAAGCGTGTAGAAGGCAATCGCCAAGTAGGTGGTGCACGTCAGTACATCCCACTCAAGCTCTTTGCCGCAAACGTAATGCCTATCATCTTTGCACAGGCCATTATGTTTATCCCTCTCACGCTGGTGCAAACTGCTTCAAAAGAACCTTCATGGTTGCTGACGCAGTTCCTGAACACTAACTCAATCCTCTATAATGTGGTATATGTTGTGCTGATTGTAGCATTCACATATTTCTATACGGCTCTGACATTGAACCCAGTTCAGATGGCAGAAGATATGAAACGCAACAATGGTTTCATCCCAGGAGTACAGCCCGGTAAACCCACGGCCGATTACTTGGACGCAATCATGTCACGTATCACATTACCCGGAGCACTTTTCATCGCAGTCATCGCTGTGCTTCCTGCCATTGCACATAGTGCATTTGGCGTGACACAAGGATTCTCACAGTTCTTTGGCGGAACCTCCCTGCTCATCCTTGTCGGTGTTGTCATCGATACCTTGCAGCAGATAGAGAGCTATATGTTGGTGCGTCGTTATGACGGATTGCTGCACGCAGGACACACACGCCCCAAATCAGTGGGTGCCAACTAAGAGAAACGAATGATTTATCTCAAAACTGAGGAAGAGATAGAGTTGCTGCGCAAGGCCAACTTGTTGGTCAGTGCAACGTTAGCAGAAGTGGCAAAGAATATCAGGCCAGGTGTTACCACTCTTGAGTTAGACACTTTGGCTGAAACATTCATCCGTGATCACGGAGCAATTCCCACTTTCAAAGGATTTCCCGGTAGCTACGGCGCCGACTTTCCAAGTTCGCTCTGCACATCTGTGAATGGCTGTGTTGTACATGGTGTTCCTGATAACAGACCTTTGGAAGAAGGCGACATCGTTTCCGTCGACTGTGGAACACGTCTCGATGGCTTTTGTGGCGACAGTGCCTATACGTTCTGTGTTGGTGAGGTCAAGCCAGAAATCAAAGCCCTCCTGAAGGCAACAAAGGAGTCGCTCTATCGAGGCATCGATGCTGCCTATCCTGGTAAGCGCATTGGCGATATTGGACATGCTGTTCAGTCATTTGTCGAAGCACAAGGATATGGCGTCGTTCGAGAACTCTGCGGACACGGCGTTGGCCGAGAAATGCACGAAGAACCGATGGTGCCCAATTATGGTCGCCCAGGTAACGGAAAGCAACTGAAGAATGGTATGTGCATCGCCATAGAACCCATGATAACTTTGGGTACTTATGAAGTAGCACTTCTTGAAGATCGTTGGAGCATTGTTACCCGTGATGGTAAAGCAGCTGCTCACTTTGAGCACAGCATTGCGATTCACAATGGCAAACCCGACATCCTCTCCTCTTTTGAAGAAATCGAAAAAATAGTAGGCGAACTCTGATATGGCAAAGCAAACAGCAATTGAACAGGATGGAACTATTGTAGAAGCATTGAGCAACGCAATGTTCCGTGTAGAGTTAGAGAATGGACATGAAATAACTGCCCATATTTCTGGCAAGATGCGCATGCATTACATAAGAATTCTCCCAGGCGATAAGGTCAAGGTTGAAATGAGTCCTTACGACCTTTCAAAGGGAAGAATCGTATTCCGCTACAAATAACAAATAAAGATATGAAGACTAGAGCATCTTTGAAAAAGCGCAGTGCCGACTGCAAGATCGTACGTCGCAAAGGTCGTCTGTACGTCATCAACAAGAAGAACCCCAAGATGAAGCTTCGTCAGGGTTAATCTCCACTGCAATTAACAAAACAACTATATGGCAATAAGAATTGTTGGCGTTGATTTGCCTCAGAACAAGCGAGGCGAAATCGCTTTGACCTATATCTACGGTATAGGTCGCAGTAGCGCGGCTAAGATCTTGGACAAGGCCGGCATTGACAAGAATATCAAGGTAAAGGATTGGACCGACGACCAAGCTGGTCAAATCCGTGCCGTGATTGCTGAAGGTTTCAAGGTAGAGGGTGACCTCCGCTCCGAAATCCAGCTCAACATCAAGCGTTTGATGGACATCGGTTGCTACCGTGGTGTGCGTCACCGTCATGGTCTCCCCGTGCGCGGTCAGAGCACAAAGAACAATGCTCGCACACGTAAGGGTCGCAAGAAGACCGTTGCTAACAAGAAAAAGGCTACTAAATAATAGATAACTATGGCAAAGAAAACAGTCGCTGCTAAGAAGAGAAATGTTAAGGTGGCAGCTCAAGGACAACTCCACGTCCACAGCTCCTTCAACAACATCATCGTTTCTCTTGCGAATGGTGAAGGTCAGGTTATTTCCTGGTCAAGCGCCGGTAAGATGGGCTTCCGTGGCTCTAAGAAGAACACTCCTTACGCTGCCCAAATGGCCGCTCAGGATTGTGCTAAGGTAGCCTACGACCTCGGCCTTCGCAAGGTGAAAGCCTATGTAAAGGGTCCTGGTAATGGTCGTGAATCTGCCATCCGTGCAATCCACGGTGCAGGCATCGAAGTTATCGAGATTGTGGATGTAACTCCACTTCCTCACAACGGTTGCCGTCCTCCCAAAAGACGTAAAGTGTAATACAGTAGATTGGTCGGCAATGAGCGAACCGTGCTATAGGTACGCCCCTCACTCATTGCAGCCAGAATTTCAAAGAAACAAAATTCAAAACAAATTATGGCAAGATATATTGGACCTAAGTCTCGCATCGCCCGTCGTTTTGGTGAAGCAATCTTCGGACCCGATAAGGTTCTCTCTAAGCGCAACTTCCCTCCCGGTCAGCACGGCAATGGCCGTCGTCGCAAGACTTCGGAATACGGCGTGATGCTTGCAGAGAAGCAAAAAGCAAAGTTCACTTATGGTGTACTTGAAAAGCAGTTCCGTAACCTCTTCAATAAGGCTGCTTCTGCATCTGGTATCACTGGTGAAATTTTGCTTCAGAGCTTGGAATGCCGCTTGGACAACGTAGTATATCGTCTTGGTATAGCTCCTACTCGTGCTGCTGCTCGCCAGTTGGTGAACCACAAGCACATCACCGTTGATGGTCGTGTAGTAAACATCGCTTCTTTCAGCGTAAAGCCGGGTCAAATCGTGGCTGTGCGTGAGAAGTCCAAATCACTCGAAGTTATCGCGGATTCACTTGCAGGTTTCAACCACAGCAAGTATCCTTGGATTGAGTGGGACGAGAGCTCAAAGAGTGGTAAATTGCTCCACCGTCCTGAGCGTGCTGACATCCCTGAGAACATCAAGGAACAGCTTATCGTTGAGTTGTACTCTAAGAACTAATAGTTAGCGAGCGAGGAGACAAAGAAATCCTCTGTCTCCTCCTCCTAACCCTATTTCTTAGGCGGTGGTAACGAGTTAAGCCACCCCGCACAACTCTCAACTCGAACTCACAACCCAACAAAACTAAATTTCCCTATGGCGATATTAGCATTTCAACGACCCGACAAAGTCGTGATGCTTGTGAATGAACCCAAGCACGGTGTATTCGAGTTTCGTCCCTTGGAGCCAGGCTTTGGTGTGACAGTGGGCAATGCCCTCCGTCGTATCCTCCTTTCCTCCTTGGAAGGCTTTGCTATCAACACCATCAAGATTGATGGCGTAAGCCACGAGTTCGATGCTATTACTGGAGTGCGTGAAGATGTAACAAACATCATCCTCAACCTCAAGCAGGTTCGCTTCAAGCGCTTGGTAGAAGAATTCGAGGGCGAGAAGGCTACTATCACAATCCAAGATTCTAAGGAATTCTTGGCTGGTGATATTTCCAAGTTCTTAACAGGCTTTGAGGTTCTCAATCCTGAGATGGTTATTTGCCACCTCGATCCCAAGACCACATTGCAAATCGAAATCACCATCAATAAAGGCCGTGGCTATGTTCCCGCTGACGAGAACAGAGAATACTGCCAAGATGTGAACCAGATAGCAATAGATTCTATCTACACTCCTATCCGTAATGTGAAGTATGCCGTAGAACCCTTCCGCGTAGAGCAGAAGACCGACTACGACAAACTCGTACTTGACGTTACGACCGACGGCTCCATCCACCCAAAGGATGCCCTTAAGGATGCAGCTAAAATCCTCATTCATCACTTCGCTCTCTTCTCTGAAGACAAAATCACGGTAGACGACTCTACGGTGATTGACAACGAAGAGTTCAACGAAGAGGTATTGAAGATGCGCCAGCAGCTTAAGACGAAGTTGGCCGACATGAACCTCAGCGTTCGTGCGCTCAACTGTCTGAAGGCCGCCGATGTTGAGACTTTGGGCGACCTCGTTCAGCTCAACAAAAACGACCTCCTTAAGTTCCGCAACTTTGGTAAGAAATCGCTCACCGAGCTTGATGATTTGCTCGAGAGTCTGAATCTTGCGTTTGGAACTGATATCTCTAAGTACAAATTAGATAAAGATTAATTATCCCAATGAGACACAATAAAAAATTCAACCACCTGAGTCGTACTGCCTCTCACCGTGCAGCTATGCTTTCTAACATGGCCTGCTCCTTGATTGAGCACAAAAGAATCACTACGACTCTTGCCAAGGCCAAAGCCTTGAAGCAGTATGTGGAACCCCTCATCACAAAGAGTAAGAACGACACAACCAACAGCCGTCGTGTTGTATTCAGCTACTTGAAGAACAAGTACGCTGTTAGCGAACTCTTTGGTGTTGTTTCCGAAAAGGTGGCCAATCGTCCTGGTGGTTACACACGTATCATCAAGACTGGTTTCCGTCCTTCAGATGGTTCTGAAATGTGCTTCATCGAGCTTGTTGACTTCAACGAGAACATGGCTAAGGCTCCTAAGGCCGCTAAGCGCACACGCCGTTCCAAGAAGGCTGCCGAGGCTACGGAAGTGGTGGCTGAAACTGCAACAACAGAAACTGCTGCAGAATAAGCTCAACAACCTATTATTGCTCAATCCCCATTTCTCAAAAGAGGAATGGGGATTTGTGTCACTATTTGCAAGAAGCTGAATATCACACATGCACTCTTTCCTCCGATTTTATTATTTTCTGCGCCAATTCTTCACTTCGCTCTATGCCCGTTATTGCGAGGCGCTTGTACGTCCACGCATCGCCATCTGTCCTGTGTCGGAAGGACAGCAGCATTGTTTGAATTGTGGGACGATTTTTCAGGGTAATTTTTGTCCCATGTGTGGGCAAAACGCCGCGGTGCGTCGCTTTCGTTGGCGAGAGATTGGACATGGGATATTGCAACTCTTTGGTTGGAGCGAGCGGAGTATTCCTCGCACGCTGTGGCATCTTATCTATCGGCCCGGCTATATGATTGGCGATTACTTGGGAGGACGACGTATGCCTTATTTCCCGCCAATCCGACTGCTGTTTGTGCTGGCGGCTTCCGTTGTATTGCTTTCGAATATCACGCCTGAACGAGAAGCAGTGAATGAACCAGTCTTCACTTTTACAACTTCAGATTCGACGGCCACTTCTGCAAAGTCTCTTGACAAAGAAGAATCTTTCACAGCGGAAGAAATTTCCTTTCTTAAACAATTTGAGCAACGCTATTTCGCTTGGGCGCGCGATCATAAAGCCCTTGAGTTGCTCCTGATCCATTCGCTCATAGCACTGGCTGGGTGGCGTATCTTTCGTAAAACACGGCGCAATGCCTATCTGACACTTCCTGAACATTTCTATGTGCAAGTGTATATAGCCTGTCAGCTTCTCTTCCTACGCCTATTGTATATCTTATTTTCCTTTCAGCATGTGGACTTAAAGGATACTTATGGTATGCCGTTTGAAATTATATGTCTTGTCTTGTTCTACGATTATCGCCAACTATTCGGTGATAGTTGGCTACGTCTCTTATGGCGTATGTTGCTTTTCTTATTGCTTTTCTTCTTCATGGCCTTTATGATAGGTTTGTTCGTAGGAGCGTTTAGCGCTTGGAGGGCCTTTGATGTCAATTGAGCCAAGAAGAAATTTGAGATGAGAGTAAGGATGGTAACTTATCTTTATACTACATTTACGTTACACTACATTTGCACTATTGTTCTATGAATGTTGAAGAGGTTAGAGACTTTTGTCTCACGCTCCAAGGAGTGACAGAGGATTCGCCTTATGGGCCAGATATGATTGTTTTTAGAATTGAGGGGAAAATCTTTTTGCATCTCCCTTTGGAGTACGTCGATCCACGCATCGCCATCAAGCTTCCCCCAGAAAAAGGCATAGAGTTGCGCGAACGCTACGATGCTGTTCGCCCTGCCTATCACATGAATAAGACACATTGGAACGACATCTTTATAGCGCACGCCTTTTCTGTAGAACAAAT
>JALFTM010000185.1 GCA_022788345.1 Bacteroidales bacterium | reverse complement strand
ACGCCAATTCACTGCTGCGCTTTGGTTCTTATTGGTGCGCATATCCTCCACATACATGCGAGAGAGGTTGATAATTTTATTGCCCAAGCGGAAGTTGAAGTTTGTCTTCAAACGCCAGTTACCATAGTTGAAATCGACACCGAAACCACCATTGATATCTGGATTAGAAGAACCCAAATAAACAATGTCATACTTGTCGATAGTACCATCATGGTTGATGTCATCATAAATCACATCACCGCCTTGGAATTGATAATTCACACCGCCATAGTTGTATATCATTGGCAATGGATCGCCATTGGCATCATAGATAATTTTGCCTTGAGCATCATAGACGATAGGGGCAGTTTTGTTTGTCGCCTTAGCGGTATTTCTATTGCCATCCGCATCGAAGTATTTGTTCTTCGATTCGTTCAAGAAATAGCCGTTGTGATCATAGTCATAGGCATAGACACCTTTGTAGCGGAAACCATAGATGCCACCCAATGCGTGACCGACCTGAACACGATTCAACACTTTCTCATTGCTATAGTTGAACTCTGTGTTATTAGCCGAGAGCACTGTAGGCTCCATGCTTGTAATTGTATTCAAGTTTTGGGCAAAGTTCACACGGGCACTCATAGAGAATTTGCCACGTTGCAAGAACTTGCCTGTATTGATGAACAATTCCCAACCTTTGTTCTCCATCGAACCTACGTTTGCGGAAGCCAAAGTAGAGAAACCAGTAGAAGAAGGGATGCTTACATTTTTGTTCAACAAATCAGTGGTCTTACGATTATAGATATTCAAATCGAAAGTGACCAAATCTTGGAGAATGCCGAGATTGAAGCCCAAGTTCCAAGACTTTGTCTTTTCCCAGCGGATAGATGTCAGCTTCAAGTTCGTGGGCACGATGGCTGATGTACCATTATAAGAGCCACTGTTTCCATAAGTGTTGTAAATAACGCCTTCTTGGATGTCTGAGTTACCAGTGATACCCCAACCTGCACGGATGGCGAACATGCTCACTGTCTCCTTCAAAGGTTTGAAGAAGTTTTCATCACTCACGTTCCAGCGACCAGAAATACCGGGGAAGATACCCCATTTCTTATCATCACCAAACCTTGTGCTACCATCGGCACGCAAAGAGAAGTCCAAAGAGTACTTTGAACCATAGGAGTAGTGCATAGAAGTGTACGCACTCATACCATGTCCTTTACCTGTACCTGTAGTCATGCCTGTCAAATAACCCGGCACTGTTGGATCGGAAATACCACCGCTAATACCTGAAGATGAGTAGAACTGGGAAGAGTTATTGTTCGTTTGCATTTCCACTTGTGCCATCATCTGGAAAGAGTGGTTCTCATTGTAGAAATGTGGTCTGAATGTCAAGCCATGACGTGTTACAAACTTCACACTCTTATACTCATTGTTCGAGGTTTTATTGATGTTCTCATTCCAGCTACCAGAACTCAGCAAGGCAGGGAAATAGTACTCCATATTCTCGGTGTACATATCCATGTAGACATCACCCGAATAGTTGAGCTGTGTCTCTGCGTCCTCTTTTCCCAAGAGTTTATATTCCAAAGAAATTTTGGGCTGGATGGTATAGGTCGACTGGTTTCTCCAAGACTCGTAGGCAGTAGCTACGGGATTACCATTATCTACCATATCACCCAAGTAATAGGAAGAGAGACCACTATTGTTGGCTACCATGCCAGCCGCAGATGCTTTGCGGGGCATGATATACCATTCGCCTGTATCGTAATAAGCACCAGTGCCATCAGCTCCTTCGCGATACTCTTGACGTGTAATCGCCATATTTGGCATTGCTTTGTAAGCTGCGGAAAGAAGATAATCGTTATGGTTCTTCTTATTCTTGGTATAAACCAAGGCAAAGTCAGAAGTAAATTTGATGCGATCTGACACATAGTAGTCCAATGCCAAACGGGTGGACAAGCGATCCAACATCTGCTGAATGATTGTACCAGTGGAGTGATCATACACACCAGAGATACGGAACAGAGCCTTTTCACCACCACCTGAAACAGAGAAGTTAGCGTTGTGGCTTTGACCAAACTGTGTCACCTCTTTCACCCAGTCTGTATTCTTATTGTAGTTGCCATAATAAGCAGTGTGAGATTGGAGGTACATCAACTCCACAATGGCGGAAGTCAAGTCGCTCTGACGAGGATTGAAGTAGGCTTCTTTCAACATCATGGTGTACTCGTCGCCTGTGAGCATCTTATAACCAGATGGTTGCCAAGATCCCGTAAAGCGGTAGCTGGCATTGACACGCGTTCTACCGCGTGAGCCACGACGAGTTTTAATTTCAATCACACCATTTGAGCCACGAGAGCCCCAAATAGCCGTTGCTGCGGCATCCTTCAACACGTTGATTGATTGGATGTCTTCTGGACTCACCTGCAAGAGCGTTGCAAACTGTTCTTCATTCTCCAAGTTGCTATAGTCGATTTCCGTTGAAGAGTGGTTCTCCAAGATTTCGCCGTTTACCACGATAAGAGGCTCTTGGTTACCATTGATACTTGATACACCACGCAAGCGCATGCTTGTACCAGCACCGAGGTTACCAGAGTTCATTACGATGTCGAGACCGGCAATTTGTCCTTGAAGTGCCTCACCTGCGGTTTCAAAGGAGAGTCCCTTCATGTCATCCATGTTGAGCGTCTGTTTTGCCACAGAGATTTCACGTTCAGGGATCACCAAGCCATTGGATTTGGTGGTTCTTCTTGCCTTTACTTCAGCTGCTTGAATCGTGTTACGATCCTGAAGTTCAATGCGGAAAGATGTGCGAGCACCAATAGGTGCACTATATGTTACATAACCAATGTATGATACAACGAGTTTATTCTTCTCTGGGTTTTTGACGTTCATTGAGAAGTTACCATTCACGTCAGTTTGTGCGGACGACACTGTACGATTCGACGCATCGACCTCACGCACTGTGGCCATGATGATTGGTCCATCTTCCTTACTCCACACGTGTCCAGAGACGCGCTTTTGAGCAGCTACAGCCACACAAACAAAGCACGAAGCAGTGGTCAGTATGCTTTTTAAGTTACTCATGATATACTGCTATTTATTTGATTCTATATTTTTGAACATAACTCTTAGCGGCTGCAACGCTACTATAAGGTTTGGCGAAGCTACCATTGCTACCTTCCAAGAAGTTGAGATAGCCATTCAACTTGTGGATTGTGGCGTAAGAGGAATTTGTCACATAGGCAAATCGTGACCGTGAGAGTGGCATATTGAGTACCATATCACGTGTAAGGATGTTAGCCTTTGTTGCATCTACATTCACTGTACGGCCTGCCAAGTCTTGAACTGAAATGGCACCATTCGACTGATTAACAGTTAAGTTAGCATAAGAACCCGTGCTACCTGCTGGTTGCAAATAGCAAGAAGATTGGTAGACGCTTTTGTCTGTCACGTTATCAACAAACACCGTATTGTCCATAAAGTGATAACGGATGAAGTTGTTCAACTCCGTAATCATTGCTTGAGCAATTGCTTGATGGGCATCACGTTCAGCACCCTTTGGCTTTCCAAATATATTGAGCGCCATGTAGTTATAGATGGTTTCCCAAGTAGGAAGACCCTTTGCAATGGCCTCTCTCACACCCTCATTAGAAGGCGCAAAAAGCGTGTAGCGGAAGTTATTGAAGAAACGTACCAGCTTATCGGGAGAAGCTTTAGGACCTTGACCTGCACGTTCTCCTGCTTCGTCAAAGATATAGTAGCGACGGATGGCAGAGTTGCGCAAAGCCGTTGTCTTATAACTCTGCAAGATGCCTGCACTATCGAGCAATGCTTCTGTGGTCATGGGGTCGCCATTCGCATCAAGGAGCGTAGTGTAATTGTCTGCGCGACAAATCTTATAAAATTCAGAGAAGTCGGCTTCTGTAGACAGCACATTATACACAGAACGCATGGCTGGTTGCATGGGACGATCCACGAAATAGGTCATACCATTACCATAACCACTGGTCATATTATAGCCAAGGGTTACGCGTACATCGTTGTCATCCGTAGAGATATCGTTTGTGTTTTCCTCGATTTGGAAGCCACCATTTACTACCATGCCCTGACCATTATTGGCTGTCACGTTGTGCTTGATGTAAACAGGAGCACCACCGCGAGAGAGGTAGTATTTATGTGCATTGCTTGAAGCAAGCGCATCGTTGTTGTGAATAACGATGTGCTGATTAACCATCTCAATGAGCAATTGTCTTTTCATCATTGCCCAACCTGTACCAAAGTTATTCATTGGTGCCAAGTTGCTTGAGAAGTCGGCTTGCACAGAGTCATTCACACTTGGTTGACGCTCATTTTCAAGCTGATATTGCCAAGCTTGCATGCGAATAGGGATTGCACCAGAAGTGTTACTATTGCTCAATGGCTGATACTTGAAACGCCAGTAGCGCACCATGGAATTGGGCGTAGTTGAAAGGTTGGCGTAATCAACAGGATCTACATAACCATAGGTATTCAACACCTTGTCCGTAGGCACGAAGAACGAGAAGTTCGACTGCATAGCCTTGAGATAGGTCGTGAAATACTGCTTCAAAGGAGCGTTGGAGTAGCTGGAACCATCAATAAAGTTTTCATCGGCCTGAATGACAGCAGCAACGATCTTTGTTGAATCTGAAGTAATAACAGGACCACTAACAGCTGAATAGTCAGCAGGAGAGATAACGCGATTCATTACATAAACCACACCATTATTGGCCAAGATACACTTATCTATTGCGGCCTTCAATGCGTCCACCGTAGGGAAGTTCGTGGCAGAGAACATGCGGTCCTGAGCATCATTCGTGATGGTAGCATACTTGCTGGGGACTGTTTCCACGAAAGAGTCCTTCATCAAGTTGTTAATCAAACTACGCACCACATTAAGAGGTATTTGATAGAGGTTGTACGACAAATTCTCTCGTGTATTGGGCTTTGTGGCATAGCTTTCCATCAAGTATTTACCACCGCCGTCTATGAAATAAGCCGCCAACGCATCGTCCGTAGGCACGAACATCGCTCCCATGTCTTCGGAAGCCGTAGCACCGCTGGTGCTGTACGTATTCCATCCGGGATCAAAAGTCAAGTAAGGAAACGCTGTTGGGATCACTCTGGCTGTTGCACCACCATAGGCAGGGAAAAAAGCCATGGAGTTCCCACCTTGAGAGCGGGATGCAATATAGCGCTTCTCGAAGATAGAGTCATTACCTATGTCGTGCAACACACCATAGGCTGTCGTCAGAGCATTGTTATAATAAGGCGCACTGAAACGATCCAACATCTGGCTAAAGAGTTGGGTCGTTGCATTCTGACGAATGGCTTCAGCCATGTTAGGAGGCGTCAATAGCACGCTATCCAACACGTTGTAATAACCATTCAAACAAGTCTTATCACCGTCCTTTACAATACGATTATAGATATAGTTGCGATCCGCATCAGCTTCGCCCCAACCATTCTTGTCATTCAAAATAAACGCTACATCAGAACGTGTGATAGCGTGCTTTCTCAAGAAGCCATCAATAAAATGCGTCATCATTGGCGCAGTAGCGTCTGTTGCGAGATACATGCCTCCACGAGCTTGTGTGCGGAAACGTTCCCAATAGCGCATCTCATAAGAAGAAGTGCTGCGGTCTTCATTCACGTTTTCAGGCAGACTGCTCCAGTTGAAATAAGGAATTGAGTCTGTTGACGCGGCCGAAGTGAGACGACGCAAGGCTTCATTCTTCACACCACCTGCAAGGTTCGGCAACATCTCCAACACATAAGCGTTGTCCAACATCGATGTTGCAAAGAGATAGCGTTTCTGATTGAAACTCAAATCTTCATATCTTTTTACTCCCCAAGGATTATTCTTGAAAAATGCTTCAAAAGCATCATCCTTAGCCAAGAACAAAGTCTTACTACCCGTTGTGGACAAGACATCTGCATAGTTCAGATCCTCAATCAAACGAACTTCGTAAGTAAAATTCCCATCCTTTTTCAATTCATCAAGGATACTACCTCCCAAGAAAGAAGGCTTAGTATTAGGGAGCGGATTATCATCCGAACAAGAGTACGTAACCCCGCTAAGAGTGAGCAAGCATACTGCGGACAGCATCGCTTTATTCATCTTAAACAAACGACTTCTCATGCGCATTGTTATATAATTATTGATTTTATAATCTCTGAATATAGACTGATTTTTATCTAAAAGCAAAGGTTTACCCTTTCAAAAAAGAGACTTCTCTCTGATTTTATTTAACCCTTTTGCTCACCATAGAGCACAATTACCCTATATATTCAGAGCAAATTTAGTTGTTTTTTTATTCCTACATAACAATTTATAGCCCAAAGGTTATGCGGAAAACATTTTTTAGCATTATTAGCAACCATCTTGTTAATAGCAAAACTAACAGCTCCTAACAAACAAATATGCCATGTCAATAAAAAATCTTCTTTTAAGCCACTAATTATTTATATAACAACTTATTAAAACAACAGAACGACCCAATAAACAAGCTCATTCTTGCCATTAAATCCACTTGCGTACAATTGACTTGAATTTCTTAAAAAGCCAAGCATCATGGAAAAGCGAATAGTTATTGTTTATATTCAAAGAGGTGATTTTATCTAATTCTTTGAAAATAAAAGACTTACAAAACATTAACACATACCTTCTTTTATTTTAGCGATAAACATCGCACATAATTATATCCATCACTGCTGGGCACGCATAGAATTTGCTGAAAACAACTACCTCCCGATAACTCATGATTATCGGGAGGCGCAAGAAGAAAATACGGGAGGCGCAAGAAGAAATTTTTCCAAGCCTTGGCGGAAATGCGCCAAGCGTTATCATGCTGGCCCGAAAAACACTCTTTAAGGCAAACTTAACCTTGCAAGCGACCTTGATAAGTCTGGCGTTTGCGCAACTCGGATTTAAGCAATTCTACAAACTGATAGTTTTTCAACCCCCACCCCGGCAACACTTGCAAATGCACTGGCGAAGAGGAGGTGAAGCGTTCCAAAGTCATTTCGGGAGGAAGCTGTTCGATGTAGCGACAAATCAAATCGATGTACTCCTCAATGGTAAAAAAATGATACTTGTCGGGGTGCCGGCGATAGTCGTGTGCCATTTCCGTTCCTTTAATCAGTTGAAGCTGGTGGAACTTCAACGTATCGATAGGCAACTGAGCCACTTGTTTGGCCTGTGCCACAAGTGCTTCTTTTGTTTCACCCGGCAGTCCGAGTATCAGATGCGCTCCTGTGAGTATCCCCCTTTCTTTGGTGCGCCAAAGTGCATCTATGGAGCATTCCACGGTATGTCCACGGCGAATATGTGCCAAAACATCGTTGTTCATCGACTCCAACCCATATTCGACCATAAGGAACGTTTGTTGCGAGAGTGTCGACAGATAATCGAGCACCTCATTGGGCACACAATCAGGCCGTGTGCCAATCACCAAGCCGACTACACCATCGACAGAGAGTGCTTCTTCGTAGAGACGGCGAATTTGTTCTAATGGTGCATAAGTATTGGTGTACGCTTGGAAATAGGCCAAGTACTTCATCTGGGGATACTTCCGTGCAAAAAAGTCCATTCCCTCACGCAATTGCGTTGCAATACTTTTCTCAGGTTTGCAATAGTCGGGATTGAAGGAGGCATTGTTACAATAAGTACATCCTCCACGCAAGACTCGTCCATCACGGTTAGGACAGGTAAATCCTGCATTGATGGAGATTTTCTGTACTTTTGTGTCGAAGTGCTCTTGTAAGAAAGCTGCGAAATCTTTATATAATGTATGGGCGTGCGTTGTGTCGTAAGTTGCCACAGACAATGGTTCTTTCATAGGACAAAGGTACAACTTTTTGAGCTGGCAATAGAACAGCATCGGTCGATTACGTATCTTTGCAATGCAAACCATCCATCATTTTCTCTATGTCTTCTCTTTCATCTATTCCCAACAATTCTGATTATCTGCTCTCTTTGGCTGAAAATTATGAAGAGGGCTACAACACGGAGCAAAACCCTGAGGCTGCTTTCCAACTTTATCTGCAAGCCGCCCAAGCAGGCAACGTGGAAGCGCAGTATCGATTGGCACTTTGCTTCGATGATGGTTTCGGCACGGAGGCAGACAATACCCAAGCGATGAATTGGTATCTTTCCGCAGCTGTTGAGGGACACTTGGAAGCCATGAACAATTTGGCATGTTGCTATGAGACGCATCCCCAAGTGGCAGACCCTGTTCGCGCCATTTATTGGTACACAAAAGCGGCCGAAGCAGGACATGCCCGCGCACAATACAATCTTGCCATTTGTTACGATCAAGGAGAAATTGTTGAGGAAAACAAGGCCTTGGCCATTCTGTGGTATCGCCGTGCCGCAGAACAAAACCTACCCGAAGCACAAAACAACTTGGCTTATTGTTACAAACATGCTGATGGGGTGGCACAAGACATAGAGCAAGCTGTATTTTGGTATAGAAAGGCGGCAGCACAAGGGCATCCTTATGCGCAAATAGGTTTGGGGAAATGCTACTACCATGGTACGGGTGTTATGCTCGACTATGACGAAGCTGCGCGCTGGTTCATGCAGGCCGCCCACCAAGGTGACGCCACAGCTTGTCGGCTCTTGGCCGAATGTTACGAACTGGGACGTGGTGTTCCATGCAGTCCTTTTGAGGCCGATCGCTGGCGATACCTCGCCAGAATGAGCGAGAAGGAAGAGTAAGGGACGTGCCACTCCCTCCTGCCGAAATTTCCACCCTGTCCGAGAAGAAAAGAGCCCCTTGTTTTACCTCTTATACTAAAAGTAAGTTGCGCTGGTGATAACAAATCTGTGCATCCGCCAAATATACATCTTTTTATTTTCAAAGCCCTAAAAGATAAACGAACTTTAATTCTTGTTTTCCAAGAAAAACTTTGTACCTTTGCAACGAACATTAAACAAGACATCCTTACAGCAATGAAAAAGGTTCTCTTCACTCTTGTGTTTGCCCTTTTCTGCCTTGTGGCAGGGGCTAAACGTACCACTGTTCTCATTTCTCTCGATGGCTTCCGTTGGGACTATTCAGAGACTTATAACACGCCTTTTTTAGACGCATTAGGCACACGTGGCGTCACAGCCATCATGCGTCCCTCTTTCCCCTCTAAAACTTTTCCTAACCACTACACCATTGCCACGGGCCTAACGCCTAATCGCCATGGCATCATCAGCAACACTTTTTACGACAAATCCAGCGGTCTCACTTTTAGTTTGGGCAACCCACAAACCAAGCAAGACCCACGTTTTTGGAAAGGTGAACCCATTTGGATCACCGCTCAAAAACAAGGATTGCGCACTGCCACGGTATATTGGCCGGGA
>JALFTM010000184.1 GCA_022788345.1 Bacteroidales bacterium | reverse complement strand
AAAGAGTCTGTGATAAAACACATGTGGCCATTACCTTTGGCGTTGTAGATTTGCTTGATAACAACGGGAGGTACGTGGATACCATCGCTGATGACCTCAACATTGAAGTCGTCAAGGGCATAAACGCTTTCCACAACACCTGCTTTTTTGAACTCACGGTCTTTCTTCAAAGCACTCATTGCATTGGTGAAATGTGTTGCAAGACGAACGCCCGCATCGTAGGCCATTTTTACATCTTCCCATTCTCCATCAGTGTGAGCAATAGCCGGAGTTACACCATGCTTGATACAAGACTCGAAGAACTCTTTTGCACCGGGAAGTTCTGGGGCGGCATCCCAGCGCTTGATACATTGTGTTTTTGATAGAATATCTTCATATTCTTTAGGATCTGGATTACGAATGATGTCGGGCATCTGTGCACCGGCTTTGCTGAGGTTGAAGTAAGGTCCTTCGAGGTGGAGCCCCATGATTGGTGAACCGGGTTCTGCCATGAGTTTCTCGCAGGTTTCAATAGCAGCGTCAATCCATTCACGTGTGCTGGACGAAAGGGTAGGGTAGATAGCTGTGGTGCCATAGTGCATATGTGCCGCAACAGCAGTTCGAAAAGCTTCCTCTGTTCCTTCCATGAAGTCGCGTCCTCCTCCGCCATGGATGTGCAATTCAATACCACCGGGGACGACATCACAACCTTTGGCATCAATGATTTCAGCACCTTCAAGAGGAAGTTCACTATTGAGTACTTCTATGATTTTGCCATTCTCAATAACGATGCTACCTCCTACGAGCCAGCCCTCTTCTGTGAGAATACGACTATTTGTTATCTGTTTCAACATGAGATGTAAATTTTATAAGAGAGTTAATTAAAACTACTTGTGAAAGGCTATGAATAGCGCCTTTTCACCCTACAAAATTACGATATATTCTGCATATATGTCGCAATAGAGAGATTTATTTTATATTTGCGTAGTAGCCCAATTTGTAAAGCTTGAAAAGAAAGAGGGAAGGGTGGCGACTCAAAAGCTGCTTCTCGCAGAGAGGCCGAAAGAGTTTGAATGTCCAGCGGAAGAAGCATAGAAGGCGCTTTTCTGCAAGCTTTTTGCGCCACCGAGATGGACCAGCAAAACTATGCAATGGTTCTCCAAGTTGATACAACGTATGTAGTGCGGTACGTGTTTTTTGTAGAAAGACCGCATTGGTGTCTATCCCAGTATGAATGAGCGGATTGGCAATGTGATGGATTTGTATGCCTCTCTCTGCCAACTCTAATCCTAAAAGAGCATCTTCGTACCCATAGCTTTTGCAACGTTCATCGAAAGTTATTTGCTTGAAAACTTCGCGATTGAAGAAGAGGTTGAAAGCCGTTAGAAAGTAGGAAGAGTGGGCACGACGAAATTCAAGTGTGCGTATCTTCGCTGCAGCTTCCTCATATTTATAGCGCAATTCGCAACCTTTGGGACAAGGTGCTTGGAGATTGCACAAAGAGCCACAGACCACAGGTGCCACATGCCGATTGGCCCAATAGTTTTTAAGAAAATCTTCCGATAGAACTTGAGCATCTGCATCAATAAAGAGAACGTAAGGATGATGGCTATTGGCTATCAGCCAATTTCTGTTAATGGCTTGGCCACGATTTTGAGGTTGTTGGATGAAGGTACAATGGGGAAGTGTGTTGATGCGTTGATTGATGAGGATGGCTGACTCATCTGTTGAGGCATCGTCAGAGACGATAATTTCATACATGAAATCTCCACCTGCAACCAACCGCTCTGCTTGTGATTGCAATGACTTTACCAAGCGATAGCATGCGTGATTGTAGGTGGAGATAAGGATAGATAGCATAAAAGAGGTAAATGGGATTAGTCCTTAGTTATGAGACAGGTAGCAAAAGCAGAGATGCCTTCTTGACGTCCTGTATAGCCAAGTGTTTCTGTTGTTGTTGCTTTGATGGAAATACATTCGGCATCAATTTCAAGCACAGAAGCCAAACAGTCTGTCATTGCTGGGATGTGTGGGTTGAGTTTAGGGCGCTCGGCACAGATGGTTGAATCGATATTGCCGATTTGCCATCCTTTATCGCGAAGTAGAACCATGACTTTGTGCAATAGAATTTTACTATCGACATTTTTATATTCAGCTGCAGTATCGGGGAAGTGATAGCCGATATCGCGCAAGCCTGCAGCTCCTAAAAGTGCGTCACAGATGGCATGGATCAGCACATCGGCATCGCTGTGGCCTAATAGACCCAATGTGTGAGGGATTTCGATACCTCCAATAATCAGTGGACGATTTTCAACTAAGCGATGAACGTCAAAACCTAATCCTGTTCTAATTTTCATAAGGGATACACAAATAAGGTGGTGTAATTGGTTGAGGATTTATTTCCTTCCAAAGAGATCGCGAATGCCGTCCATATCAAATGACAGACTCACACGCATGGTTTGGTCGAGAGGATTAGAGGAAGATGTGGCAATCACATAACCAGCATCAATGCTCATGACATTCAACCGAAAGCCCGCACCCACAGTGAAGTATTTACGATTGCCTTGTGCCACGCTCTCATGATGGTAGCCAGCACGAAGACTGAAACGATCGTTATAGGTGTATTCAGCACCAAGTCCCCAGCTTATTTCCTCCAGCTCGCCTTTGAAGCCTCGCTCGCTGTCTCCAAAACTTTTGAAGATGCCATTGATGGACGACACATCATAGAAGTCAGATTTTAGGCGCGCTTGATAATCCTCACTGCTTTCTCCTTCACGTTGCAGAGGCATTGAAGGGACGAGAAGCTTGTTGATGTCAGCAGAAATGGAAAAGCGATTGTATTCATTGACAGGAATCATCAAGCTTGAACCCAAACGCAGGTTCGTAGGAATAAAATAGGAATAGTCTTCACCAAAGTTTATTTTGCTACCTATGTTGCTGATGTTCAAACCAAAGTTGAGCTGACATTCACGATTGCCTAAAAGGATGTAATTGGTGTAAAACGCTGAAAGGTCTGCGGCAAAAGCAGAGCCAGCTGTAACATTATTGTCGTAGTGTCCGCTAAGATCGGAGTACATATAGCGTAAAGCAACGGCCGCAGAAAACTTCTCGCTCAACATACGGCTATAGGCCGCATCTACAGCGAATTCGTAAGGTTTCACTTTCATTGTTGCATCGACAGGAACATCGCCTACGGTAAAGTAGCGAATAGAACCGCTGATGGCTTGATAGTCGCCTAAACGCATGTATCCTGATGCGTTGATCAGAGCAATGCCTTCAGTGAGCTGGCGCAACCATGGTGTATAGTCGAGGCTAATACCTGCTCGGCTGATAGTAAAAGGGTATTTGGCGGCATTCCACGCTTGTGAGTGCACATCAGGATCGGTGGCCACACCGACATCACCCATAGCACCTGCACGCGCATCTGTAGCAATTGTTTGAGAGATAACAGCTGTGCGGATGGGGTTAAATTTGTCTTTGATATTATCGTCAGCAAAAATGGGCAACGTTATTGTAGCACCTAACAGGGCTAAGGTAATCTGTTTATTTCCTTTCATTATGTTGAAATTAAATCACAAGAGTGGTGAAAGATACACTTATATTTGAACGAGAGAATGTATTGTTTATTGCTTTACAACAATCATCTTTTTGCTCTCTGTCTCGTGCAGAGCATCTCCCGCTGTGATACTCGCTTTATAGACGTAAATACCTGCGGGGAGCGGTGCATTGTCAAAAGCGTTTAAGTTCCAAGATACTGTCGAATAGCCTTTGGTTGTTGTGGGTAGGGATTTCTTCCACACCAATCGCCCAGCGAGATCGTAAATATCTAAAGAAATGTTTGTCGCTGTCACATCCGTTGGGTAGGAAACTACAAACGATGTGTTTGTGCGGGCCATGCTATTTGTGGCTTGTACGTCGTATTCTTGTACATCACCAACGACAAAATCTAAGGTCGCTATGCTGGAGTTCTCATTAACATCCCAAGCTCGGAAAGTCAGGGTGTGTTTACCCGGTGTGAGAGCAGATAAGGCATAGGCCACTGTACCACTTTGATAGCTACCGAAATCGTATGAAAAATAATCGTTGAGCTTAATACTATTGGTGTAGTCTCCATCTATGATAAGCTCTAAGTCGTGCCCAATACCTCCAGAAACACTGAGGCCGGAATCATCGCTGATTGTAGCACCGAAGAGTACAGATGAGCCGACATGTCCACCATTTGGGAAATCGGGTGAGTTGAGGTAGATAAATAGTTTGGGACCGATTGTGTCAAGAGCTGAGGCGCTTGTGCCATTAAAGTAAAGTTGTGAATTAGCACCATTGTACTCCTCAGTATTGTCTTCATTTACAGCGTAAAGGAAGATACGCCCGCGATCGTTGGTATAGCTGATTGTGCGAGGCACAATAGCATTGAGTGTGAAGCGGCCATTACGCACGGAATCCACCCCTTGATAAATGGGAACTCCTCTATCTTGGTAGCGCATAGCTGTTGTGGCACTGCTGTTGTTCTTGCATATAACGGTCTGTTCTCGGTCAAATATATTACCAGTAATTGTGCCGTTAAAGTCTACAGCAGTGGCGTTATTTTTCGCTATATGTCCACTAATACGCAATACAGAACCTGCACTGATTTGTTGGGCAGAGAAAGTCTTGACATGCTGTCCGTTGATGCTGTCCACAACAACGCCATTAAGGGGACGATGTAGTGTCAATGCAGGATCAGCCAAGAGGTTATATTTCATCTTATTGACGGAGCGATCCTGACTATTTTTCACCATGTCGACTTTGGCCAGTCGTATGGCTTCGCCCAAGGTGTTGCCTTGGGTAAGGGCATGTTTAGTGAAAGCTACATTCAATGCGGTGTTGGGACTTGCATACACGGCGCGTGCAGCACAAAGTAGGGCTACTGCACCACCATCAGTATGGAAAAGCGAAGTGCGCCCTAAGTCTTCTTCAAGTTGATCATAGGGAGTTATTTCGCAAGAGGCAAAAATCCATAAAGGAGTGCCTGGTGAAACATATTTGGCAAAGTCGGAAGTATTGAGGAGCTTTGATTTAGAAATCTGATTAGGAGAGCCATGCCCCATATAATTGAAGATAAGGGAGCCTTTGGCCATTTGGTCTTGCAAAAGTTTTGTTACTTCAGGATAGGTGTTGCCAGTTGCTGTTGGCGTGCGTTTGTAGGCATCCCAATAAAACTTCTTCACGATAAACAAGCTGTCTGTTGTCTGTTGTATTTGACGTACAACAGACTCTGCACCAGTCATATGCAAATTGTTATCGCCTTCATCGCCCAATACGGATATGGTGTTCTTCCAAACGCCAGTCTCCCTATTTTGCATATAGGCGAGGGTTTTATCCACAATTGTTTTGGCTTGTGCTTGTGTGGCACAAGGGATGCGGCCAATGGCAATGTCCAAAAGTTCTGTTTCAGGAGTACGTCCCTCGCCATCATCCATGAGGCCATAAATGTCATCAGATACATAAGAATTGAGCGTTCCTAATGTGAGATCTGATGTGCTGGACGATGTGTTCTTCTCGTATGCCAAGAGATAGTCGTCCAAACTCAAGGATTTTGTGCTTGGTGTAACATGGCGATTGTCCCAAAGAGAAGCACCGAAGAGTAGGAGATACTTGGGTATATCGGCCTTAGTCGCTGCACGATCATAAAGCATCTTCAGGTAGCGACGATAGGCCATGGCATCGGGAGTCCCAGATGAAAACTCGTTGTAAATATCTCCTGCATTGACAAGGCGTACTCTCAATCCCTCAGCTCTATGAGCCGCCGCAAGTCGCTCTGCTTCAGACTTAAACTTTGCACTTGGCGGGAGAAGGATAATCATATCCGCCGCAGTGTCTGCATGTAGATTTTGATTGGGGATTTGTCCGACAATAGTGGGCGATGGATAATTTGCAGCAACATCCACAATGACGTATTTACGAGTTGGATTGCTGATATTGGCAGTATAAGTATCAGCGGAGAGCGTACCAGCAACTTCGGCTACAGGGCTACTGGCATTGCCCAATTGCCAAACGCGTGTATGGCTATTGGCATTAGCTATTTGTAGGGCAGTGGCCTCTGATGTGTTAGGGATGAAGCTATAACCATTGTCGTTTGCAGATAAATATCGCTTGTATGAAATGCGGATAAAGTCTAAGCGAGCTGCACGATCTTTGGTCGTTGTAAGCGTAAAGGTATTGTTCTCGTTCAGTTCCGTTGTAGAGAAATTGCGCAAAGCCCATTTGGCAGCCTCATATTCGGAATACTTTCCTAATGTGATACTACCTAATTCATTGTCATTCAACTTGACGTTAACTACTGTACTATTCGATGGGTCGGAAGCTGTAAAAGCCACATCCACAGTAGCTGCATTGTGAAGGGCGATACCCGGAGCTTTTAGTGTATAACTTTGTTTGTTCCCATAGGCGAAGTCGTAGCTATCGACAAACTCTCGACCACCACCAAACCAGCTGTAAGCATCCTTTTCGTATAGGGCATAGGAGGATACGGTAGTGAGTGTTGTGCTTGCTGCACTGACAGGCTCTAATGTAGAGAAAGTTGCAGGAGCTTCTCCTTCGGTCAAAAAGTAGTGGGCATATGAGCTATAAGGGTTATTTTCGTGTACCCATTTGTTATTTTGCCTGTTCCAAGTCGTAGTGCCTTCGCTAAAGAATAAGACAGAACCTGAACGCCGATAGAGAGGAACCTCTTGTAAATCATCAACAAGTGCATTTTCTCCTGTAAAGCTAAAGACTTGGGGCAACATCTGCCCACCATAACCATAGAGTTTTACTTTTGATATATCCGAGAACCCCATAGAAGAAAGTTGAGCAGAGGTCAGTTGATAAACCCCTTCTTTATCGACTTTAATCTTCACCCATTTGCCTGTAGAGAGTACGGAGTTCTTTGCATAGCGCACAGTGTTTGTAGTAGCCGAAAGTGCAGGCGCAGCTTGAGTGTTATTACTTGCAGTAGTAGCCGTATTGGATAAAGGAGTAGCAGCTATTTTGCAAGAAACAAGTCGCAACCAGTTACCATCTTTTCGAATGAAAGGATAAAAACTAAGGTGCAGAGTGGCTTCTTTTTTGTCAAAAGCAAGCTTCTGTTGTAAAGCGATACTCGTAGATGGGGTGTAGTCTAAACGCTTCAGTGCTTTGATTTCAGAAGCTGTTAACGGAAGATATTCTGGGTATAATAACTGAACCCGATATTTTCCCTCTGTTGGTACAGAGACACTAATGGCGGTCGTCACTTCAGGAACTTCTCCATTCAAAACAGAGAAGTCTGAGGCTGGGAGAGATAAAAACTCTTGTGCTAAACTTTGAGAAAGAATAGTCAAAGAGCATATTGCAGGAAAAAAGATTCTCTTCATAGAGGAAATCTTTGTGAGTTATTTAATGTTGAAAGATAATAGGTGCTCGTCATTAAGAAACCCATCAAGGTGTTCGTTAATGTGCACCTCAAGGCTTTCTCTTTGTCCTCCAATGAACAATAAGTCGCCTTGGCGCAATAGTTGATATTGGCTGATGTGAGCAATCAAGCTCTCTATAGAAAAGTTCATATTGGCACTATCATAGCCAATTGTGCCATTTATAGAGAAACGTGCAGGGAAAGAAAAAGATTGTGTACTTTCTGGAATATCTACAAACTTTCCCACAGCTGCAGCTCCATCAAAGCTTCGTGCATAGTCGCAAGGGCGTCCTTCTTTTAAGGCTTCGTCCCATAAGTTTTGTGCGGTAAAAATAATGCCGATAGACACCTTATTATAATAGCGGTGTGCAAAGCGTTCAGAGATAGAGCGCCCCAGCCGTGAAATTTGCACTACAAGAAAAGGACGAGCTATGCAAGGATTTGCAAACTCTGGGATAAAGAAAGGCTTATTCTTCAGGAGGAGAGCCGTGTCGGCAATACCCGAAAATATGGGGGCTTGGGGCTTGCTCTCAGAGAAATTATTGTCTACTACGATGACTTTCATTGAAACCAATTAGCGTGTAAGCGTAAACTTAAGACTTACTCCAAAATCTTGGGTTGTGGTTGGATAAGAACTGCTTGTCAAAAGTGGAGAATTCGACATACGATCATAATAAGCCGTGAGAGTTAGATACTTGCTGAGCGCATAGTCTGCAGCAAAGCTAATCTGCAAAGAGCGATTACCGCTTGTTGCTTCAGAGCGCATTGTCTGTATGTTACGATTGATAGCACTCTGATTGCGCAAAGTGATGTCTAACCGAAGATTCAAATCGCTGGCCCATCCTTTGGTCGTTTGTTGAGCATTATTCTGACCGCTATCTTGTCCGCGCCCATTGCGTTGCTTGTTGCGAATAGTTTTCTTCGGTGTAAATAAACTCACATTTTGTATCTTATAGCCCATGCCTAAGACATAGTCGTTAGCACGTGTCTCTGTTAATTGAAGAGATGTCATGCTCAAAGCCATCACTCTGGTGCGACGCATTTCAATCCTCGCAGTCATATTGTTGAGGAAAGTCATATCAACACCAAACAGAGGATTGAAGGATTCGTTGATAGATACTGTCGAGATATTATACATTGTTCCAGGAGTAGGCATTCCTGTAGTTGTATTGGTGATGAAGCCTAATTCACCATTAACGCTACGGAAACTGGAGTAAGAAGAGTAGCCACTTACAGCATAAATGCTGCGATAGCTATGATTGATATTGAAACTACGGAAAATCTTCTTCATCGCCCGTAGCTTTGAAAGACCACTATAGGAAACAGACCAGTTAGGCAACAATTTTGCTAAGGTAGGGAAAATGCGTAGTCCATTGCCAGAACTGGTGTAAGCTCTTAAGAAGGCTGGTATCATGACATCAGCACTATATTGATCAACGGTCCCATTGGCAGGATTAAACGCAGTGCCAGCCAAGCTTGTTCCTGCTGGATAAGTCGTACCGATGTATTGCTGTTCTACTTGGGTGCGATAAGCGGACAATGAGTTTACAAACTTGGTAAAAGTTGCATTCATGTAACCATCATTGGCTGAGCCTATAGAAGAGAAGGCTGTTCCTAGTGACAATGTTGTTGTTGTGAATGATCCAGACTGCGTTGCAGGCATGCCAGCATAGTTGAACTGAATACTATTTGCTTTGTTTGTGTAGCGTGTGGCTGTCAAGTCGATCTTCAAGTCACGGACAGGCTCTAAAGTTGCGCGAACTTGCAGATCTTCCGTTGTAAGAGTTGTGGCTGGTGTAGCGATGCTATCACTCATCAACAGCCAGCCTCTTTCTGCAGCACGTCGTAAGTAGCTTTCACCAGTGAAACCAAAGGCAAAATCAACGCCAGGAGCCAATCCACCATTAGAACGTTGTCCTAAGACATCTCCAATAGTAGGTCTAAATCCCGGTAATGCCATATTGAAAGTGTTGCGATAAGAAACGCTGACATTACGCAACATCATAGCACCTCTCGCCACATACTGTAAGGTCTTGTACCACGATTGCTCCTCTGCTTTGGGCTTGGGGACAATTGTAATTTTTACCTTGGCAGTATCTTGTGACAAGATGATGATAGAGTTCTCATCTTTAATTTTATATTTCAACGGGTATATCGTGCCATCAGGGCGTATCGCTGTAAGACGGAACTTTTTAGTCTTTTGGCTATGAAGAAACACAGTCGTTGTATCAGACTTGAGTTGCAACTCTTTCTCAAAGCGTACAGGTTTCTTGGGAGGAGGCGGTGTTCCGTTCGTTTGGAAACGGCGATTTGCTTTCTGCAAGAAAGGGATATGATTATAGAGTGTCTCCAAGTTGAAACGAGCATTACCATTCACGTTGCGTGTGTTGGTGATGGTGTTACCCAAGAAGGTGCCATCATCCAAATTCGCTCCACGTGTCCAATTATAGGTTGCGTTGTAGGTGACATCGCTTGTTATCCAATCAAAGATAGGAAATTTATTCAAAGGGAGTTTGTATGATAACTCGAATGACTGTTGATAAGTTAGGGGAGTGCCTAAGTTACGAATACTTGTCCACACAGAGTCTTTCCACGCAGCATATTGTGTGGGATATAATTCCTTATTGACAGCTGTATAGGGTTGTTCAATCTCAGCGTTTGTCGCAGAGTTGAAAGTCATGTGAATGTTCTTCGTCAAATCCCAACGCAACGCCATAGAGCGGTTCCAAAAGAAATCGCTTGACCAAGTCAGTGGAAGCTTTGAGCCTCCTGGATCTTCTGTGTTGCGCTCTTGCAATTCGTGATAGCTACGGATAATATCGCTATTGATAGAGATGTTTTGAGGCAGGGGATTTAGCCCAAAATCTTTGAAAAAGCGCAACCATTTGCTTCTACTTTTCCATCTCTTGAATGGTTCGTAGGTGCGCAAATTAGGGCTATAGTTATAAGTTAAACTCCACTTCCACGAGTTGTCCTTTTCCCAAGCTGTTAAATCGCCAGTCGTATAGCGTTGACTCATGGCATAGCTGAAAGAGAAGTTAGCTGGATCTATAGGAAGAGGTTGTCGCTTGAGCGCACGGATATTGAAGCGGACTCCCGACAAGCTGAGGTTTCGGCTGGTCACTACGGTATTGGTTAGCAACTCCAGCGAATCCTTTTGTGCTTGTGTCATGCCTGCTTCCGATTCTTCTATTGTTAAGTCTGTGTCGAAAGGGTTATACTTGGGTGTAGTCTTTTGTTTGCTATAATTATAGTAGAGTGGAGCATTAAGCTTTAGTTTTTCAGGAACTAACTTGCCTAACTGTACATTTGTGGTGACGCTATATTCGTAGAAATTATCATCTCTGCGTTGTGCCACGCTTTGTTCCAAACCACCGAAACCAGCGGTCTCTAAGTGGCCGTTAACATTGACTGTGGCAACATCACTGAGTTGGACATTGAGCGTACCTTGTGCAGCCCATCCACCTTCATTGGTGTAGTCTTGTAGACGCAACTCATTGACCCATACTTCTGCACTTTGGGCTGTACGGGAATTATTGCGAACACCGATCATGATGGTGCGAACATCTCCTAAAGAAGGATTACCGATAACGCTGATTTTGTTGCTTGGCTTATCGCTATCGTATTCAGAGAAAAGCGTGGTCGTAGAAGCTACGCCGGAAGCCTTTTGAATGTTACGATTCTTCTTGATAGAAGTAAACTTTCTAAGATCGATGTCCAGTAAGTTTTCTGAAGGCCACACTGCTTCAGGACCACTTCCAGAAGAAGCATAAACGCCTTCTGGAGTAATGGTCAAAGGCACTTCATACTCATAGTAATTGTTGCGATAGTCAGTTCCTAAACGTAAGAATACACTTATCTGTCCACTTGTAACGGGCGTTGCTCCTGCCAAGGAGTTGGCGTGAGTGAACATCTGTAAATGCTTATATCTGCGCAAATCTAAAGAAACACCCTTGTAAACTGCCCGTGCATCACCACTATTGAGATTATTAAGTGTCATAGCCAAAGATTGCTCATCATTTTGGAGCACTTGACTTTGCCCAGGGTCTACCACTCTGCTAATGCCAGGAGGCAATACATAGTTGACAGGCATTTTTGCGTTGTTCTCTTCATAATTGACAGCGGAGACAGAAAAGTCGCCAGATGCAGGGGCTGTTCCTGTTGCAGAGAGTGGTTGTTCGTAAGCACGCCATTCACCATGCACTAAGTTCAAAGTAGCAAAACGGAGCACTACAGGGTTCTTAAACCCTGTCAGGAACGTACGCATAAAACGGATGCTACTGAAATCGTTGATGTTGCCAACCTTACTTTCGTAGTTCTCTATAGGAATGCGGAATTGATACCAAGTAACTTCTTTTTTCTGCCCATTACGTGTTGGTTCAGCAGTGGTTCGACTATCTACAATAAAGTTGCTACCGACCGCCATGTGGGCAGGGTCAATGCGTACACGATATTGATAGTACTTATCATACTCGTTGAGCGTGTAGTCTTGATTAAGGTCTTCTACATCTGGTGTGGTTTTATAGGCTGTGCTATAAGTCTCGTTTGTTGCTTCGGGAGAATTACCATTAGGGTTGTTTATATATTTATATCGCTCCAAAATGGTTTTACGAGCTGCATCGTAGTCATCACCGCGGAAGTAGTGATAGCGGTCGGCCGAAGGATTGGCTGCTATCTCTTCATACGCAGAGGCAGAAACAACGCTCCGAACTTGGTTCAAATAGTTTTGATAGGTAGGAAATTTTGCTTCGTCGGCAGAAGAAAGGCCATTGAAGCCTACGTCTTGTAATTGACGTGCTCCACTGCTTGTGTTGAAAGCATAGGTCACGCTGTTGCCATTTGGAACGCGTCCCCAAATAGTTTCTATATAGTCGGTTGAGGTGGTAGTGGTAGGTAAACCGCTTTCGTAGAATTTGTAGCCGTCTTTTAGAACATCTTCGCTGATATCGCCCAAATTGAAATACAAATCACCAGAAAGATCTTCGCCAGTCTCTTTCGCTTTGACAAAAGGATCCATCATCCAAAACTCAATGTATTGGATGTTTGCCGTTTCAAAATCGGTGGTGTTTAAGCGACGCATCATGCCTCCCCAACGTTGCGATGGGTTGGGCAACTGACCATCATTCTTTAAGACAGGGTCGAGATTATAAGGGCCACGCTCGGTTGGATAATAAGCTAAGTTGAGGACATTGATAGTGGAGCTTTCTCCCGTTTGAATTTGGCGATTTGGGAAAAGCTCTTGTTGATAAACTTCACGCACATAAGGATCTGACAATTGGTCTAAGTCTGTTTTGATATAACCCGGAGTCAGAGAACTTGAGCGACGCGTGAAAAGTGGGTCTATGTTGTACCACGCTAAGAGTGCACGATTATAGCCGTAGCGCACATCATTCACATAGCTATGTTCAGGAAATAATGCAGGTACGCTACTCAGCATCCACTCGGAGGGAGTGGAAATGTCTATCTCACTCTTAGAGTTTTCAAAATCGTCAATATACGAAGCTTTACCTTGAGAATCATTGTTTTTCCCAACGAACAATTTGGCAACTTCTGCTGTGAAGTTGATGTTTGAAGGTGCTGTCGCATTGGTGAAGGGAAGTTTGTCTATCAAGCTGGTTAGCCACTGATTCTCTTTTTTGTAGGTGATGTTAAAACCTACAATCGTGTTGTTCAGAGGCTCTGCTCCCATGGATGTTTTTGTGGTAAGGGCACGCTCTGAAAGGTGGAGGACAGTACCGCCAAATTGCAGATTTTTGCTGAAGTCATATTGCCAGTTCAACCCCAACATCGTCTTCCGTTGCAGACCATAGAAAGTGTTACTCTCTACGCTGGCATTGATGGCTGTGCCCGCAGATAGAATACTTTGATTCAAAATAGTGACGATTCCACTATAATAATCAACGCTATAGTCACTCCCTTCAGTAAGAGTGACTCCACCTGCGGTAACCACTACGCTTCCTTGTGGAATGTTAGTTGCACCTAAAGAAATCTGCCCCGTTTTGGTGGCTTTATATTGTCCTGTAATGTAAAAACGATCTTTTTCCGCTAACTGTTTGGCAGAAGTTTTTGTTAAATCGTAAAGTTCTTGATAGGCATATTTTGATGAAATTGCAGGATCGTTGATGACAGTTGTGAGATAACTACCAAAGGGTTCTACTACAGGAAAATAGACACGTCCCGTTGTGGTGTTGATGGTATATCCCTCAATAAAGTCGAAATAGGAGTTGGCATTACGCTTATTGTTGTTATCCAAGCGATCAGCACCTATCAGTTGGAGTATTTTTTTATTGCGCAACGTTTCTTCAGGCAGATAGCTCAAATAGACATTACTGGAATCGCTAAGGTACTTAATATCTAAGCGAAACTTTTCCTTCTGAACGTTTATTGCGCCTAACGAATAAACGTTTTTCATCATCAAGTCCCAGTTGCCTTGTGCTGGTTCATTGGCTGTATTCTTCAATGACTTGACAATAAGTGCCTGTGAGTTATCTGCTATATCGCTGGAGAATTCACCTACTTGGTAGGTGTTGCCTGCATAAGTATATTCAAAGGCAACAGCCAAAACCTGTTCGGTCTGCAAAGTGGAGCGTAAACTGATGTAACCCAGTGCTTCGTTGAGATCATACTCTGATGTAGATAGTAGACGAGCACTTTCCAGCTTTTCATAATCTACGCCTCCAGCAAGCCCTAATCCGTCAAGTACACCCTTAGAGGTGTTGATATTGCGCACAGCACCACCTGTTGCAACGATGTTGCTGTATTCTGTGTTGGCATTGTTGGCTGGTGCACCATTGCCACTGCCTGTCCACAAGGCATTGCTGATACGATCGCGCTCACCAAGGTCTGTTAAGGCTATGATGTTGCGTGTATTCGTTGTTACGCCAGAAACGTTGGTGGCCCAAACTTCTATGCGATTGATTTTTATCCCGCTGAGAATGTTGGGCAGTTGGGACATACTCTCATCGTAGTGTTCCCGGAAGAAGTGGGAGAGGAAGAAGTGGCGATTTTCTTCGTAATTGTCAGCTGAAAATTCAAAATTTTGCAACTGTGTACCACCGCTTGAGGAAACACTCGAAGAGCTACTTTTCTTTTGGGCAATAATGGTTTGCAGTTTCAAACGTCCGAATTGCAAGTCTGTGCGCAAACCCATCAAAGACGATGCGCCCATAATAAGGGACGAATTGGTAGGGAAGGAGACATTGCCTCCTTCAATCAACTTAATGATTTCATCCTCTTTGCCTTCATAGCGTAGCTTGAGACTTTGGGCATCAAAAGTGAAAGTCGCATCACTGTTGTAGTTGAAATCCATGTTGACTTTATCGCCCACAGACCCGTTGAGGCTGATGTTGATCTTTTCGTTGAAATCAAAGCCCGCTACACGGCGGTTACGTTCAGCCAAAGAAGGGTTGTCTACAAATCGAGTATTAGCACCCAACTTTATTTCTGCAGAGCCTTGTGTCTTTATACGAACGCCTCCGGGGCCAAAGATTTTTGCCATAGGACCAAGGTCGAACTTCATGTCTGAGAAGTCGAACTTTTCTTTACCTGCTGTGTTGAAAGCCTCTGCGTTCTTTTTGCGATAGTAGCTCCGTAAAGATTGTTGAAAACTCCATCTATTATAGTCCTCAACGCTCATGAAGAGAGGCGTTTCTAAAAAAACGTCTCCCAGTTTTGTTCCCACTCGATACGTCCCACTGGCTTCGTCATAGAATGCGTCTGATTGAATGTTTTCAGGGCTTTTCAGATCACCTGCTTGAGGCTTCAAATCTTTTTCGGAAGTGACGGTCGTTTTGCTTACCTTGTGACGCACAGAATCACTCTGTTCCTGTTGTGCGATGGCGCACAAAGGGAGCAGAGATAGTGGGAACAGGAGTATGGAGCGAGAAGTCTTCACTTTGTTATAGAAACGCTAAAATGCTTTATACATAACGCTGAAAATGGATACTTATTGCGTGCTCCTTTTACAGCATTTTCAAAGCTTGCTTGATGATTGTTTCTACTGTGGCATCTGGTGTGCTTTGCACAATGCTCATAACGACTTTGTGAGTAGGAGCGGGTGGAAAGCCCAGTGCCGAAAGTGCTGCCACGGCTTCATCGACAAGCTCTTTGTTAACTCCAAGAGGTGTGGATGTTGCAGAAGGTGTACCATCTCCCCAAAGGCCTTGTACCATCTTGTCTTTTAGCTCTACAATGATGCGGCCTGCCGCTTTAGGCCCAATGCCTTTGACGGACTTCAAAGTGCGTGCATCTTCGTTGCTGATGCACGTAGCCAGTTCTGCTGGCGTGAAAGCAGAGAGTATCATGCGGGCTGTTTGGCCACCGATGCCACTTACCCCGATGAGTAAAAGAAAAATGTCACGCTCTTGCTTGGAGGCAAAGCCATAGAGGGCTGTGCCTTGATCTTGGCGAACGGCTTCGTGCACAAACAATTTTCCTTCTTTGCGTCCTTGTAGGAAAGAGTAAGTGTTGAGTGATATGAAAAGTTGATACCCTACACCACCAGCTTCGACAATGGCCTGTGTGGGTGTGAGTTCGTCTATTGTTCCTTTGATATATTCGATCATGAGAGTCTATTTTTGTTTGGCTAAGAGCATCATGTGTACTGCCATCAAAGCGGCTGTTTCTGTGCGAAGTCGACTCTTTCCCAAGCTAATGGGGATGAAGCCTGCCTGTATGGCTTGGCGCACTTCTTCAATAGAAAAGTCACCTTCAGGGCCAATGAGAACAAGGGTGTCTGTTGTGGGTGAAACCACTTTGTTGAGCAATGGCTTTTCTTCGCTTAGCTCCTGTGCTATGTGATGAGGTGTTGCTATTGTGTCACCCTTTATGTCGGCTTGTGAATAGCAATGTGCAATGAATTTTTGCCCATGGAAAGGTTGCCGAATAAAATGCTTGAAGTCCAAAAGAGGCACAACTTGGGGTTTGGTCGCTTTATGGCTTTGTTTCATCGCCGAAACAACCACTTTTTCTATGCGCTCTTCTTTTAGAACGTGACGTTCAGAGTTGTTGCAGTTGAGAAAGAAAAAGGTGTCAACGCCCACTTCTGTGGCTTTTTCCGCAAACCATTCCATACGATCCATGTGTTTGGTCGGTGCAACAGCAATGGCTATCTGCCCAGTCCAATGTTTGGGAGCTGGCAACGTCTCTATAATGTTTACAGAACATTTTTTTTGAGATGCTACAGCTATCACTGCTCGGTAGAAATTGCCCAAACCATCGCAAAGCAAAACTTCATCACCTTCCTTGCGACGTAAGACTTTAATTGCATGGTGAGACTCTTCCGCAGGCATTTCTTTGCACTGTTGAATGTCGGGGGTATAGAAAAGATGCACTTCTTTCATGAGTGTGAATGTCTGATTATGGCACAAAAAAACTATTCGTCAAAGTCTCCGTCTTTCAAGGATTTTCGACGGCGTAGTTCGTTGCGTAGTTGGGTTGCCAGCTCGTAGTTGTCTTCAGCTACAGCAGAAGATTCTGCCTCTTCCAAGAGCTCTTCGGTCATGTCGTTTAATGCAAAAGACATTTGATTGGTCTCTTCGTTTGCTAACGCAGTGCGCTGGAAAACGCTACGATGAACACGGAAAGGCATATTGTGGTGGAAAGCCAAAGCCACTGCCAAAGGAAGAGAAAGCGTCAAGCGACGTAGATGATCACCTCTTGAAAAATAAGCATATACTTCATGTTCTCCATAAGGCTTACAAATGATTTCGAGATGCTCTAACGAGATGAAAAAAGTCTGTGTCAGCTTATCCACCAACTCAAAGCTGATAGTGGATTTTTGATTGAGAATTTGAGCGATTTTCTCAAACTCTTCGTTATTCAACATCAAGGGGATACACGTGTCCAAGTCGAGGGCACGAAGAATGAGTAGTTTGATGCGTTTCAAACTCATACCACGTGTTAGGCCAATGACTTTGGTGTTGATGAAAGCTTCTGATAGCATATAGTGCAAATATACGCATTTCTTCTGAGTTATATGACCTTTAGTTTTAACGTGTACTATGAAAAATTAAGTGTAGTACTACGTCCAATGATACGATAAGAACTCCTTGGATGTCAAAGGTGGTAAGAAAAATGACGAAGTGGCGCAAGTTGTTTTTTCGGGAAGCATAGGTGTTTTTGCGATGAATAGGATAAAAAAGCAGGTAAAACACCTCTGTTTAGACGTTTTACCTGCTTGCTTAAAGCAAAGATAATGCGAATAAACTTTTTGAACAAATGCGAATGTTAATATTCCTAAAAGAAAGCATCTGTTTTTAGGATTTGAGGCTGTTGGATGATTGGCAAAAGGAAGCTGTTGGACAGTGCGCTTTATGGTCTGCATATTTTCTTGTGCATAGATGTGTTGCGCTGCAACAAAATGTTTTATCTTTGCATAAATACTGTGTCTCAATAGAAAAGAGGCCTACTTAATAAAGAACGCTGTTTTGAAGTTAAATCATATACATATCCTTAATTACAAGAACATTAGAGAGGCTAAGTTAAAGTTTTCTTCTAATGTGAATTGTTTTGTTGGTGCCAATGGAATGGGGAAAACCAATTTCTTGGATGCTATCTACTATCTTTCTTTCGCTAAGAGTGCTGTTAATGTTGTGGACAACTATAATATCACACATGGGGAGGGCTTCTTTATGTTACAGGGGGAATATACTGACGACTATGGCAGTGTGGATATGTTTACTTGCAGTTTGAAGCAAGGAAGCCGAAAACATTTGAAACGTAACGATAAGGATTACAGAAAGATAAGCGAACATATAGGAAGTGTTCCTTTAGTGTTAATTTCTCCTGCTGATTCTTCTTTAGTATCGGGAGGAAGCGAAGAAAGACGCCGTTTTTTGAATGGGGTTATTTCGCAATATGATGCACTGTATTTAGAGGCGGTGATGCGTTATGAGCGGAGTTTGAAACAACGAAACACTCTGATGAAAAGAGAAGAAGAGCCTGATTGGGGAGTGGTTGACGTGTTGGAAGATTTGATGGCAGTTGATGCCAAGCTGATTTTTGAGAAACGCACCGCTTTCATCGAAGAATTTCTTCCTATTTTTCAGGATTTGTACCGAAAATTGAGTGGAAAATCCTCTGAATTGGTAGATATTGAATATCTCTCGCATGGCCACCGAGGAGATTTGAAAAAGCTATTGATTGAAGAACGCCAAAAGGCCCGCATTATAGGTTATACTCTTCATGGTGTGCATAAAGATGATTTGGATTTCAGATTGAATACATATCCGATGAAGCGCGAAGGTTCTCAAGGACAGACAAAGACTTATCTGATTGCGCTTAAAATGGCACAGTTCCTTTATCTTAAAACAAAAGGTGAAAAGCGAGTACCTATCTTGCTGTTGGACGATATATTTGATAAGTTAGATGCAGATCGTGTATCCCAAATAGTAAAGTATGTGTCGGGCGATGACTTTGGGCAAATTTTTATTACAGACACAAATCGCGAGCATTTGGATTCAATCGTGCAAGAAACAACACACGATTATTGTCTTTTCCATGTGAGCGATGGACATATTATCTCTGAAACTTATGCGGCGGACACAACCGGAAACGATTAAAACCTTGTTGCTCGCTTATTTGCGTGCCAATTGTTTAGAAGCTCCTCTAAACGAACATCGCTTGTTGGCTACTTGGCCAGCTGTTGTAGGGACGGCTGTAGCAAAACAAACGCTTTCGGCAGAGATTCGTAATCAGACATTAGTGGTCCGAATAGCTTCGCCTGTTGTTCGCTCAGAACTGATGATGAAGCGAAAGATGCTAACACAGAAATTAAATGATGCCGTTGGTGCATTGGTGATATATGACATACAGATATTGTAAGAAAGCCATTTATGATATGCTAAAAAGACTTTTTTTGATGGCTGTCGTTGGCGCTTCCTTGTTGGCTTGTAAAACAGATAAGGCACACCAAAGTGGCTTGAAGGCGATGGATGAAAAAATGGCTTTTAAGGTAGCTGTGCTACCAACGTTAGAAGCTGTTCCGCTTTGTTATGCTGTAGAAACAGGGTTGGCTGATAGCTTAGGTTTGCGTCTTTCTCTTAAAGTTGTTGACTCTCAGTTCTCTATGAGCGAGAGTGTTAAGACGAATGTGGCAGAAGTTGGGATGCTGGATTTTGTGCGTTTGGCTTATCATCGTGGAAGAGGAGAGGACTTGGTGCTTGTCGCTTCCATGATGGGCGAAGCCGGGATTGTCGCGAGTAAAAGCTTGCGAATCAAAAAGATTGAGCAGATGGATGAGCGCACTTTTGGAGTCGAACGTTTCAGCATGCTGGATCAGCTGCGGGAAACGGCGCAGCTGGATGCAAAAATGCCTTATGACCGCTTGTTGATAGCACAAATCAATAGCTATCCTTTGCGCACAGTTATGCTGGATGAGAACCAAATAGACGGAGCAGTATTGCCACAGCCATTTCTTCGACAAGCACAGATGAGGGGACATACTCTATTAACACAAAAGCCAATGGTATGGAAATTGGGATTTGTGACCAAAGATAGTAGCATTGTGAAAGATATGGATCGGTTGAAACTCTTGGTAAAGGTTTACAATGCCAGCGTGAGGAAATTGAATACAACCTGTGATTCGTTGGCCTTACTTCGTGTAGAAAATCTCTTAAAATATGATCGTGGTTTGCTGTCAAGAAGTGCAGGGTTTCGTTATAAGGCATTACAAAGCCCCACTATCTATGAAACAGCCAGCGTTTCTGCTTATTTGGAGCGACGCAAAGGGAGTAAAAGAGGGCTTAGCTCCCCTCCTTATTCTACCCGCATAATGCCTTAGACATACTTTTTGCTAATACATAAGGTAATGGAACAGTTTGCTTATATTACATTGTTGAAGGATGCACGTACAGCCATCGCAGAAGCAAGGCTATCTGATGCTTTGTATGCAATTGCTGCGCTCTTAGCTGAACGCCCTGATTGGGAAATTTCAGAAAAACTTCTAACGATAGAAGACGCTTATAAACGTATGCTGGCTTTTATGGCGCAAGGAGGAGTGGATTTGCAGCGAGAAAGACTTTATGCTCAGTTTTTGTGTCAGGCGTCAGAATTGCTGAATTGTCTGTCTCAAGCGTTTTTGTTAAGACAAGAGGGTACATATTATTATGCGGTAGGGCAAACCTTGGAAAGAATGAATGTTCCTAAGAGTGTAGCAGAGTGTTTTCAGCAAAGTTTGTCGATACGCACACTGTTTGAAAAGGTCTACACTTCTGCGCCTTGGAAAGCTGCGGATAGGCAAAAGGTAAAAGAATACATAGAGATAGCAGAAGCACCTTTGGTAGCGACATTGTTGGGAGGTGTGACTTTTGCTCTATTAACCTCTTTTGATATAGCTAAAGCAGAGTTCTTGTTGCAATACGCAAAAGATATGCGCCCACTTGTACGTGTTAGAGCTTTGGTTGGCGCGATACTGAGCTACATTAAAGATGAAAAGCAATGGGATTTATATCCAGAGTGTAGAAGAACATTTAGAGAACTTCTCAGAGAACCTGAAGTGGCTATGGAGGTGAGAAAATTACAGCTACAACTCTTTATCACTTCAGAGAATAAAGCCGTTCAAAAACGCCTGCGAGAAGAAATAATGCCCACGATCTTAGAAACATCAAAAGCGCTGAGGTTACAAGAGGGAATTGATGAGAAAAACATTGCTGAAAGTTTGTCTAAACTATCGGCTAATCCTGAATGGGAACGTAGCGGTCGCCTTTCTAAGGTTAGTGACTCTATGCGAAAAATCCAAGAACTTCAGCAACAAGGAGCTGATGTATATATGGGATCGTTTGCTGCCATGAAGAGAAACATTCCTTTTTTTAATGTGGCAGTAAATTGGTTTGTTCCTTTTTTTGTAGACCAT
>JALFTM010000183.1 GCA_022788345.1 Bacteroidales bacterium | reverse complement strand
CCCTACGAGGATACCTTTGATAGGTTCAAGGTCGTCGGCCGACAATACATGTCCCGACACTTGAAGCGTATCCACACTCTCGCCTGTGGAGAAATAGTAAGTGAAATTGCCCAAAGGATTGCCTTCGTTGTTGTCGGAAATCGCATCTGAGAAATCCACTGTATAGGTCGTGTTTGGCAAGAGACTATCTTGCAACTCGATGGTGATGTTTCGCCCCGAAACGTTAATCTCTGGCTGATTTTGCTGAGGGGGTGAAATGGTCACCTTCTCGGTGATATTCTCTACCTTGATATACTCATCAAAAGCAATGCTGATGCGTTTTGCCTTGGCGTTCATCTGCCCCAAAGCCGGCGACATATGCAGGATGCGGGGAGGTGTCTCGTCATATGGGCCACCATCTGGCCCACTTCCCGGATTGGCACACGCCACAAAAAGTAGGCCAAAGAGGCAAAGCAAAAACTGATAGGGGCGAAATTTATACATTTATGTATGACTCGGATTTTTGGAAACAATGATTGACAACAAACCTCTGCCGTTAAATCGGATACCACTCGCCTTCTTCGTCTTCAGTAGGCGTAGGTTGAGCTGGCTCAGTCTTCGGCTCAGCTGGCTTGGCAGGCTCGGTCTTCGGTTCAGACTTCGGCTCAGCTGGCTTAGCAGGCTCGGTCTTCGGTTCAGTCTTCGGCTCGGCAGGCTTAGCAGGCTCGGTCTTCGGTTCAGACTTCGGCTCAGCTGGTTTGGCAGGTTCGGTCTTCGGTTCAGACTTCGGCTCAGCAGGCTTGGCAGGCTCGGTCTTCGGTTCAGACTTCGGCTCGACAGGCTTGGCAGGCTCAGTCTTTGGTTCAGTCTTCGGCTCAGCTGGCTTGACAGGCTCGGTCTTCGGTTCAGACTTCGGCTCGGCTGGCTTGGCAGGCTCGGTCTTCGGTTCAGACTTCGGCTCAGCTGGCTTGGTGGGCGTAGGCTGTTCAGGCGTGAGTGGGATAATGATTTCTCCGTCACGCTCTTCTTCCTCAGCTGGTGCTGATGGCATTGGCGCAGGAGACGTTTCAGAAGCCTTTCCTACGCTATCCGTTTTCGCCGCAGGAGCTTTTGGCAACACGGGCAGTTCGGGTTGTGGTGGCACATCCTCATACTGCTGTTCGGGCACATCAGGTTCGTCAAGTGGCAAATCGGGGTTGATTTTGAGCGGAACGAACGCACGATCGTAGAATTTCTGATAGTCGTCGAGTGTGAAAGCCGTTCCAATCAATTCATAGTTGCGTTCAGAAATAAGCACAATGCGTGCACGGCGCACACGTCCCACTAAGCCCCGCTCTGCAAAGAGTCTCTGCGCATAGAGATGGGCTTCGTCATAACTGCGGAAGCCTCCGATGGTGAACAGCACTTGTCGTCCCGTTCGTTGCTTAGCTATGTCGAAGCTACGGGCAGTGAAGCGGGTAAAATTAAAGTTCGCCCAGTCGTAAAGCAAGAGGTTCTCATCAATCGAGTCGTTGGCAAAGAGTGCCAACAGGAGGAAGCGCACATTTCGCTCTCCCTTGAACTTCGGCGTTTCTTTCGATGAGAGAGTGGCTGTCTTGGAAGCTTCTACACGGCGCTCCCATAAACCATTGACATCAAAGCCCCCTTGAACTGTGCGTCCGGCAGCAATGCCTTTGGCGAGGTTGGCAGCCACTTCGCTGATGTCGCTCTCTGGATATTGTTGCACCAAGGTGCGCAGACGTTCAGCCACAGCTTTGTCGTTGCCCTTTCCCAGTTGTGAGAGGGCTTCTATGAGGAGGAATTTTGCACGATTTGCGCCATTGGGAAATTCTTCCTCCGAAATTTGCAATCCTCGTGCCATGGCCGACAGATCGCGACGGCGAAAAGCCTCATAGGTGGCTGTATATACGGAATCCTCAACCTGCACACCATGCGTGAGATTATAGTCGAAATTCGGATGTGTGATGGTGCGTGTTGTGCGACTTTCTGGAAATTCGGCCACCAAACGTTGCCGATAGCGGTCGGCATCGCTGGGACGTCCCCAGCGCATATATAAAAGAAAGAGTTGATAGAGAAGTTGTTCTCGTTGCGCAAAGGCTGGATATTCTCGTTCCAAGCGCAGAAGGGTTTCAGCAGCCAAGGGATAGTCGTTCAAGTCGTCTTTCTCGATCAGTCCTGCATTGTAAAGTCCGTCCTGTATGGTGGCATGGGCTGTGGCCTTGGCCTCTTCGCTGAAAGGCAGCTGTGCGAGATAGTACTCCCGGGACAGAGGGTCGAGGCGCACGCTGTCTGTCTCGGCATCTGTGCCACTAACATCTGTGCCCACATCGGCAGTATCTGTTGCCACGGCAGTGTCATCGGCCGACACCAAGAGCGTTTTGTTGCGTCTGCGCCAGTTGTCTTCATTCTTGCGCTTGCCCCATTCGCGCACGAAAGCCTGCTTGCCTTTTTGGAGAGAAACGGCATTATAGAAATACCACATGGTAGCCTGCTCTTTGGTTTGCGTGATGGGCGAAACGACATCTTCTCGGCCGTCATCGTCCACAGGAAGTCCACTCTCTGCCGCCCTTTTGCGGGCTTCTTCCATGCGCCGTGTGGCCACAGAGTCGCGCTGGCGGAGTCGCTCTCGTGCAATGGCTTTGTCAATGATGGCCAAGCGTTGGGGTTCGGGAAGAGCCACCAAAGCGAGCATACTGTCGTTGTCGTGCACCGCTGTGGTGTAGGGTACTAAGCGGTCGAGCACAGCGGAGCGACGCATCGTCTGTGCGTAAGCCTCATGTTCCTTTCCCAAAAGTGGCAAAGCCTCGGCATAGCAACTTTGTGCGGCATCGAAACGCCGCTTTGTCCAGTACAAATCGCCAAGACGCACCAAAAGCACACCTTTCTCGATGCCCGAACGTGTAGCTTTAACACGTCCCTGTTCGTAGGCGGAGATGGCCAAAAGTGTGTCTTTACTGGCTAAATGGATGTTGCCAAGGGCATAATAAATCTGATCGAGATAGTCTTTATTGTTCAGATTGCGGGCCATGCCCTGCAATCGGCCAATCATCTTTTTGCTCTGCCCCTGCGTGGAAATAACCTCCGTTTGCAGGATACGGGCATTGAGCGCCAAGGCATGCGGGGGCGACATCGCGAGGGTCTTACCAGCATAGCGATAGGCCTCATCGTTGTTGCCTAACGATTTGAACACCTGCGCCAAAAGAAAGTGTAAGCGTGCTCGTTCCACTTTTGTGGGAGCTACTTTCACGGCTTTCTGAAGATAAGGTACGGCTTCCTCAAGATGGTGCTGACGCACCAAGAGGTCGGCCATCGAAAGGGCATACTCATCGGCCACATCACCGCTCAGAGAGTCGCGACGCAGGCGAGAGAGAGCATCTTCGGCATCGAAGAGCCAATTCATCTGCGCATAGGACCGTGCCATCCACGCCCGCGCTTCAGCCACCACCGCAGGCTCAGCCGCATAGTGGCGGGTGATATACGAAAAAGTGGAAGCTGCTTCCAAAAAATCGCCTTTATGAAACTGCGCTTGCCCCATCAGCAACCATACTTTCTTAAGGAAAGGATTGAATTCCTCACGCTTTAAGAACTGGCGCATCTCCTCCGAACGGGTTTTATTGGCCGACACCGTTGGACGGCGCTTGATGCTGTGCAACTGGATTGCTTTTTCACATTTCGTGATGGCCGTTTCGAAATTGGACGTGCCGATGCTCGCCGTCTTCTCATTGCCCACAGCGAAGACCGGCAAGAGTGCCGTGTAGTTGTCGGCATTGCCTTTCAGCTGCGCTTCAAGCCCTTCTTTGTAGGCTTCATGCCCATTAAAATAAGTGTTATAACGGGCTGTGAACGAGTGCCAAAAGCGACTCCCAGCCGTATTCTTTTTAGTAGAACAGGCTGTGAGCATACACACCAACAACAGCAACCCCATGCGGAGCATCTGTTGCCCTATTTGGCGATGACGGAAAGGACTTTGCATATAAGAGATAACGGCTATCCTCGATAGTTATTACCCGTGAGGGCGTAAGTGGGCAAACAAAGTTAATCAAATCCATGGATGTAGCAGCTATCTCTTGCAGAGATTTCAGTTAGAAAAGCCATTGATGGCATGGTGTATCGGGGCAAACCTCTGCGCCTGTTATTGCGCAAAGGAAAAGGAAGCACAACAAGGGGCGAACAGTCTCTGTCGCAAGATGCTGTTTTTTAGACTTCGCAACGTTTCATTTGCAGTTTGCCTTTCTATGTATTATCTTTGCAATAGCGACAAAGGGCGAAGCGGTCAAACAGTACCGCTTCGCCCTTTGTCAGATGCCGTCATACGCTTTGTCGAGAAGCGCTATTCGAAAAAACTCCCTGCGCCACTCGGAAAAATTCCCTGCGCTTGGCAGAAAACGACCAAGCCTTGCCGTGCACACTTCCCCACAAGGTGTTAAAGGGAAAGGCGGTCAAAGTTAAACTTTCATAAATCGAAACCACACTTCCCTCTCCTACTGCAACCGCAGGGTGTGGGTGCAATACTTCAACACTTCGGGGCGGTGGGTGATAAAAATCAGTGTACGTCCTTTTTGTTGCGACATGATGTTGCGAATGACTGTGGCTTCTGTTTCCATATCCAAAGCCGAAGTGGCTTCGTCGAGCAAGAGGATCGGACTGCGGCGCAGGAGGGCACGGGCAATGCTCAACCGCTGTGCCTGTCCCTCAGACAGACCATCGCCCTGCTCGCCACAACGCGCATCTAAGCCATCGGGGAGACGTTCCACAAAGGTGGCCGATGCCAGTCGCAGAGCCTCGTACATTTCTGCTTCCGTGGCACTGGGATTGCCAAGAAGGAGGTTGTCACGGATAGTGCCCGAAACGAGCGTATTACCTTGGGGCACATACGAGAAATTGCAACGTGAAAGCGAAGTGATGGACACGGTTTCGCCTGCGTCGTTAAAAAGCTCGGCTTTGCCTTCCGTGGGGCGCACCAAGGCAAGAAGCAGACGGATAAGCGTGGTTTTACCAGCCCCTGTTTCGCCCATAATGGCCGTGACGGTATTGGGCGCAAAAGTATAGTGAAAGCGGTCGAGGATGAGTCGACTTGTAGGGGTGTAGCGGAACGAGACATTCTCCAAACGGATGCCCACCTGCCCTTGGATGGTCTGGCGATGGCCACGGCGTTCCAAAGGAATTTTCTCCAACTCCATGAGACGCTCTGTAGCAGTAAATGCTCCTATAAAAACGGGAACAAAGCGTGTGAGCGTGCGCACAGGACCTTGGATTTGCGATACGAGTTGTACGAAAGCGATGAGCGTACCATAGGTGATAAGCCCAAACCGAAGGTCGTCGATACCCCATACAAAGGCCAACAGAAAACCTGCTGCAAAGCCAAAGTTCATGATGCCCGCAGAGAAAATCGCATAGCGGGTGCGCACAACAACATGTTGGCGCAACTCTCGTTGCAAGAGGCTCAAACGATGGGTCACATAAGAGACACGTTCCAGCGTTTTAAGCACCAGCGAGTGTTGCAATCCCTCTTGTATAGTGCTTTGGATACGGCTTTCCGTGTTGCGAACATTGTGCGAAAGTCCGCGCATACGGTGCATATAAATTTTGCTCAGCAAAAGGAAGATGGGCGTGACAACGATGACGATAATGGCCAGTCGTTTGTGCATCAAAAAGAGTACGCAGAAAGCCCCGACAAATTGCGCGATGGTGGTGATGAGCGAGGGCAAACTCTCTGTCAGGAAAACGACCACATCGCTAACGTCCCGCTCGATGCGGTTCAGCAAATCGCCCGAATGGAATTGTCGCAAGCCCCGCCATTCGCTCCCAAGCAAACGAAAGAAAAAGGCTCGTTGCATGGCGTTTTGCGCACGCACGCCAAGGGTCGCCTTGATCCACCGAGAGAGCAAACCGCTCCCCACTTGAAGCATGGCGGTGAGTACCAGAAGCGAAATTGACACAGTGAGTGTCATGCGATTATCAACACGGGTGGCTGTGTCAATAGACACTTTCACAAGCCATACGAAAGCCAAGTCGAAAGCAACTCCAAGGAGGCCAATAACCGTATTCAAGATAGCTTGTAAACGATAGCCCCGCCAACTGTTCCAAAGCCAACGGAGCAGCATACGCAGGCTGCTAAGAGGAGGAAGAGATTCGTTCATTGTTTGCGCTGATCGACGCCCCACATCATTTTGCTACGCAAGGTATCAAAAAAATGTTGGCGTTGGGTTTTCACAACAAGGGTTTCAAAAGGAGCTTTCTTGAGGTGTATGGTGACGCTATCGCAGAGCGTCTCGCTACGCCCATCAATGGCCAAAAGAAAATTGCCCGAACGGGAGCGCACCTGCAAGGTGATAGTCACATCGTCGCAGAGCACCACGGGGCGAATGTTTAGGCTGTGCGGTGCCACGGGAGAGAGACAAAAGGTTTTAGATTGTGGCACAAGAATAGGCCCGCCCACAGAGAGCGAATAGCCCGTTGAGCCAGTGGGGGTACAAACCACCAAGCCATCAGCCACATAATCGGTGAGACGCTCGCCGTCAACGAATGTGGCAATGTCTATGGTTGAAGAGATGTCTGTTTTGAGCACAGCCACATCATTTAGTCCATAGGGCGAGGAATGCAATTCTGCACCCTCTACGCACACTTCCAACAACGACCGTGGCTCCACCACATAGTTGCCTTCTCGCAAATGGCGCAAAGCCTCTTCAAAATCGGCCATAGAAGCATCGGCGAGAAAGCCCAATCGTCCCAAATTAACGCCAAGGATAGGCACACCCGAAGCTCCTACACGGATAGCAGTAGACAAAAAAGTGCCATCGCCACCGAGCGAGAGCGCAAGATCTGCCCGTGGACAACCGGGATGCAACAGGGAAACAGCGTGCGTATCCAACAAGCCGTTTTGTGTCAAATAGTGGTAAACATCAGTGTCTGCCCACAAATCCATGCCAGCCTTAACCAACAAGGCCAACACGGCATCTATATTCTCGTCTCGTGCCTGCTGAAAGCCATTTCCATAAAGCGCAATGCGCAAAGGAGCGACATTTGTGTCTGCGATATTGTGCATTTTTTAAGAGAATTACACGGAGAAATTTCCCGAAAATTTGTAATTTTGCTGGTAACTATGCTTCAACAGAAAGCCACCACCTAAGAACGGGTTCAACTTCCTGCATAAAAGTATAGATTCTTGCAGTGACAGGCAATTTGTATCCCATACTCACTGCAAATATACGCTTTTCTATTTTAGAATTGTTGGGCTTTCTATGACAAAATTGAGTGTAAATATCAATAAAGTGGCCACATTACGCAATGCACGAGGCGGAAACAACCCCAACTTGTTGCAAGTGGCCATCGACTGTGAACGCTTTGGTGCACAAGGAATTACAGTACATCCTCGTCCAGACGAGCGTCACATTCGCTATGCAGACGTCTATGCACTCAAAGAGATTGTCTCTACAGAGCTGAACATTGAGGGCTATCCTTCGGAAGACTTTTGCCAGTTGGTTGAAGCGGTTGTTCCGACACAGGTTACCTTAGTGCCAGATAGTCCCGAACAGCTGACATCTAATCACGGATGGGACACTATTCGTTGTGCCAACGCATTGCGCCCCATTGTCGAGCGTTTTCAAAAAAAAGGCATCCGCGTCTCTATTTTCATCGATCCGCAACCCCTCTTTGCCGAAGGCGCAAAAGCAGTAGGAGCTGACCGGGTGGAGCTTTACACCGAGCCTTATGCAGCAGGGTTTCACGCTGACCCAAAGACAGCCATAGCCCCATTTGTTGCTACGGCAAAGCGTTGCGAAGAGTTGGGTTTAGGGCTCAATGCGGGCCATGACCTCGACTTGCACAATTTGGCCTATCTGCACGACCATATTCCCAACCTTGCCGAAGTGAGCATTGGCCATGCCCTCATTTGCGATGCCCTTTACTTAGGGCTTGAAACAACGATCCAGCGTTATCTGGACTGCTTATAGCATCAACACAAACACAATATCGTTAAACACACCCCTCGCAAGTATCGTCTTGTTGAGGTATAACGCTCTTTTCAACCACAATCAAAAATAATATGGTACACATCTTCATCGCCCCCGGCTTCGAAGAAATCGAAGCCGTGACCATTGCAGACATCCTCCGACGTTGCAATCTTGGCGTTCAATTTATCTCTATGGTGTCGGCTCGCCAAGTCAGTGGCGCACATGGCATCACCATCAGTTGCGACAACCTATTTCGCCGTTCGGAGTTAGAGGGATCGGATTGTCTCGTGCTCCCCGGTGGCAAGGCTTGCGCAGAATATCTCCACCGCTACGAAGGCTTGCGCAAACTCCTCATGAAGCACGACAGCTACAAAGGGCTGATCGCCGCCATCTGCGCCTCTCCCATGGTGCTTGGGGAGCATGGTTTGCTAAAAGGTCGCCGAGCCACATGCTATCCGGGCTTCGAAGGACATCTCCGTGGCGCTAAATACACCAACGAAAGCGTTGTTGAAGACGAACACATCATTACGGGTCGCGGCCCTGCTTCCGCCGTAGCGTTCGCCTTTGCTATCGCAGAGCGTCTCGTACCTGCCGATGTCGTGCAACGGGTGCGCGAGGATATGCTTTTCAACTAACATCTCCAATTTTCTCCTGTGTGCAATCGCTTCTTCAGCAAGACATCAAATTTCTCAAAGGCGTAGGCCCTAACAGAGCTTTGACGCTGGGAAAAGAATTGGGTATCTTTTCTCTGCGCGACTTGCTGTACACTTTCCCTTACCGACACATCGACCGTACGGTCGTACATACCATTCGTGTACTCCAAGACGATATGCCACTGATCCAGCTCCGCGGTCGCATCGTGGACATGGAGCTGATCAACGAAGGTAAATATCGCCGTCTCAAAGCCGTCTTTACCGACGGAACGGGCTACATCGACTTGGTGTGGTTCAATGGCATCAAGCACATGCACCAATCGCTCCGCTTGGATGTCGAGTATTTAATACTTGGAAAACCACAATCCTACAACAGTCGCTTCTCCATCGTACATCCTGAAATGGAGAAAGCCTCCGAAGCGACACAGACGGCGCAGGCGATGCAACCTGTCTATCACACCACGGACGCCATGAAGCGCACCGCTTTCTCGTCCAAGGTCATCGGACAGCTCGTGCAACACGCTTTCGACCTTGTCCAAGGAAAAATAGAAGAAACCCTCCCCGCACACTTGATTGCTAAATACCGCTTGCAAGATCTCCCAACAGCCTTGCAAACGGCCCACTTCCCCACTTCAGCGGAAGCCCTCCCTATAGCGATGCACCGCCTGAAGTTTGAAGAACTTTTTTATCTGCAACTCGACATTCTGCGCTATGCACGCAACCGCAAGCAAAACATAGCAGGCTTCGTCCTCTCACGGGTGGGCGAGGCTTTCATGTCGTTCTACAATCACCACCTGCCTTTTGCACTCACTGGGGCACAGAAGCGTGTCATCCGAGAAATACACACCGATATGCGGAGTGGCCGACAAATGAATCGTCTCCTGCAAGGCGATGTCGGTTCAGGCAAAACGATGGTGGCTCTCATGTGCTGTCTCATCGCCATCGACAACGGCTTTCAAGCCTGCCTTATGGCACCTACCGAGATTTTGGCCGAGCAACATTTGACATCGTTGCGCAACTTCTTGGGCGACCTCCCTGTCCGCATTGAACTGCTCACGGGCAACGTAAAAGGCCAACGCCGCAAGGCCGTCCTCAAAGGGGTGACCGATGGTAGTGTCCAGATACTCGTGGGCACACATGCTTTGATAGAACCCACCGTGTCGTTCCTCAACCTCGGACTCGCCATCATTGACGAGCAACACCGCTTTGGCGTCAAGCAACGTGCCAAACTTTGGGAGAAGAACATCCGCCCGCCACACATCCTTGTCATGACCGCCACGCCCATTCCCCGCACATTGGCCATGACCGTCTATGGCGATTTAGACGTCTCTGTCATAGATGAACTTCCCCCCGGACGCAAACCCATCCAAACGCTCCACTTCTATCACAACCACACCGAGCGTCTCTATGCCGGCATGCGCCGTGAGCTCGAACTTGGCCATCAAGTCTACGTTGTCTTTCCGCTCATCGAAGAGAGCGAAAAAATTGATTTGAAAAATTTGGAAGAGGGGGCTGACCTCATCCAAACCGCTTTCCCAACCTATAAAGTGGGGCGCGTTCACGGCCGGATGAAGCCCGCGGACAAGGAAGAAGCCATGCGTGCCTTCGCCAACAAAGAGACACATATTTTGGTGTCCACAACCGTCATCGAAGTTGGGGTGAACGTTCCCAATGCCTCCGTCATGGTCATCCAAGATGCCAACCGCTTTGGACTGGCTCAGCTCCACCAGTTGCGTGGACGTGTAGGGCGTGGCGCAGAGCAGTCGTTTTGCATCCTCGTGACCGACTATAAACTGAGCGAAACCACCCGCCGGCGCATGGACATCATGACCGCCACCACCGATGGTTTCGAGATTGCCGAAGAGGATCTGAAACTCCGTGGGCCGGGCGACTTGGAAGGGACTGCGCAAAGCGGTTTGCCGTTCGACTTGAAAGTGGCCAATGTAGTGCGCGACCAGCTTTTGATGAATGAAGCACGCCAAGCAGCGGCCGAACTCTTGGAACTCGACCCCACGGAACAACTGCCACAAAATGCCATGGTGTGGCGACAATTGCGCCTTCTCCGTGGAGAGAACAAGAACTTTTCGGCCATCAGTTAGTCGAATTCCCCTATTGTCTCACCTAAAATGCGTATCTTTGTCCTGCGATACGCATTTTATTTATACATACAGAACTTTTAGACAAATGACACACGCACACGAAATTCTCCACATGATGGAGGGCAATCACTACGCCAGCAAAGAAGCACTCATCGAAGCCATCATCGCCCGATTTGGCACAGAGGAACGTTTTCACACCTGCTCCGTTGAAGGATTGGATGCCGCAGGCATCGTCGACTTCTTGGAACAACGTGGCAAATTCATGCCTGCCTCTTCCGAAGCCTTCACCGTGGACATTACCAAAGTTTGTAACCACTAACGCTTCCAGTTATGATAAAAGTCTACGGCATGCCCACTTGCCCCGACTGCATCCATGTGGACGAACAAGTCAAAGGCGACAATCGCTTTGAAATCATCGACATCGGCAGTCATGTCAAGCACCTCAAAGCGTTTCTCCGCCTACGCGACCACCACCCAGCCTTTGAAACAGCACGCCAACAAGGCTATGCTGGCATCCCTTGCTTTGTGTTGGAAGATGGTAGCGTCACTCTCGATCCCGAAGCCGTCGGCCTGATGAACACTGACGGGCCAGCCTGTAGCCTTGACGGCAAGGGATGCTAACACGCCCCTACGTATTGTCTCTTGCCAAAGTCCAATAGACCCCAAGGTCTCGCTCCGCGCGCAGCCTTCGGAAGGCTTGCCGAAAGCGCATCCTTTGGCCGTTTTTCCTCTCACTGAAACCAACAAACACGGGAGGCGCAGGAAGAAATTTCTTCTTGCGCCTCCCGTATTTTCTTCCTGCGCTTCCCGGATTTCCTACTTGCGCCACCCAGATATTAGCCACATTGATTGCACTCAAAAATAGACCTACACGAGGCTACGCTTTCGCTTCCCTATCGTTCAGCATCCACATCGTTTCTCCTTTTCCATTGGGCATAAACAAAGCGACCTACCTCCTAAAGGAAGCAGGTCGCCTTGTGGTACCACCAGGAATCGAACCGGGGACACACGGATTTTCAGTCCGTTGCTCTACCAACTGAGCTATGGTACCCTTACCATTATGAAAAACTTATTCTTTGTGGTACCACCAGGAATCGAACCGGGGACACACGGATTTTCAGTCCGTTGCTCTACCAACTGAGCTATGGTACCATCGCTTTTTTGCGATTGCAAAGGTAAGGATTGTTTCTCAATCTACCAAACGATTGAGCGAAAAAAGTGAACGAACCGTACGATTTGTTGTCTCATAAACGTTTTCAATGCTCGTTTCGTACACTTCTGCCAAACGTTGGGCTACAAGAGGGATGTAACTGGGTTCGTTGCGCTTGCCACGATGGGGCGTAGGAGCAAGATAAGGCGCATCGGTCTCCAACACAATGCGCTCTAAAGGCACTGTTTCTCGTAGGACATCGCCCAAGGTAGCCTTTTTGAAAGTGACCACTCCGCCAATGCCTAACGCGAAGTTGGGAAATTCAAGCAACTCTTTTGCCTCTTCAACCGTCCCGCCAAAGCAGTGAAAAATGCCACCTACGAGGTCGTCACGCAAAGGGGCGAGGGTATCTACCACTTCGCGGTGGGCCGAGCGCGTGTGAACAACGAGTGGCAGACGATGACGCACGGCCCATTCGGCTTGCAGGCGAAAGGCGTCCATCTGCGCATCTCTCAACGTTGCGTCCCAATAGAGGTCTACCCCCACTTCGCCTATGGCCACAAAAGGATGTCCCTCAACAAGCAAACCTTCCATCTGCGTCAAAATTTCCGATGGGTCGGCAGGCACTTCTGTGGGGTGCAACCCTATCATCGGACGGCAGATGGTTGGAAACATTTTGCACAAGGAGAGCATCGGCGCAATGGATGCAGCGTCGATGTTTGGCAAGAGCAAAAAATCTGCTCCAGCTTCCATCGCGCGCGCTACCACGGCTTCCCGATCGTCAGCAAAGTCTTCTGTATATATATGTGTATGGGTGTCGATGAACATGGGTGGGAGTAGAGTGGTCGCCATCTCACTTCTCTCGCTTCAATAAGCCTTGAGCGAAAGTGGCGAGAGATTGCTTTTTGTCGGAAGCCACGGG
>JALFTM010000182.1 GCA_022788345.1 Bacteroidales bacterium | reverse complement strand
TGCTTCACTCCAGCCGGCGTACAAGCACTTACTGAATCCCTGAAAGAGAATCAGGCAGACAATGTTCGCCTCGGCACTTTCGGCACAGCCACAGCGCAGGTTGCGAAAGAAACAACGTTGGACTTGGTGATCCAAGCACCGCAGCCAGCAACCCCTTCTATGACTGCCGCTTTGGATGTCTACTTGACCTCTTTGAAATAAAGATGCAACGACCATTTACATTCACCCTTTCCCATCAGCTTTTTAGCATGATAGGAAAGGGTGAATGCCTTAGATAAAACCCTCATTCCGTTTCGGCTGGCCCATCAATACAAGAGAAAGAAAAAACTCAAGGCTGGGCTTGGCCATTTGTTGGGAAGTTATTATCTTTGCACTCGCAATCGGGGCGTAGCTCAGCCCGGTTAGAGTACACGTCTGGGGGGCGTGTGGTCGCTGGTTCGAATCCAGTCGCCCCGACTCGATTGTTAGAGGTTCTTGAAAGCGATTTCAAGAACCTCTTTCTTTGTATGCAGTTATGCTAAGAAGCGTCCTCCTTTCCGCTTTATGGGTGGAAAGGAGGACGCAGTGTTGTGTGCCGTGATGGCTTTACTTGTTTTCGGGTGCTTTGTCGATAAGCTCCATGAATTGGTCGAGCTTAGGTGTGATGATAATCTGTGTGCGGCGGTTGCGTTGGCGACCCAATTCGCTGTCGTTGGAGGCCAATGGATTGTATTCGCCACGTCCGGCGGCCGTCATGCGCTTGGCATCGACTCCGTAGCGGGTTTGGAGGAATTGCACCACGCTTGAGGCACGCAAAGCCGAGAGGTCCCAGTTGTTGCGGATGTTGGGGCGCGAGATGGGCACATTGTCGGTATTGCCTTCTACGAGCACATCATATTCGTTGTAATCCTTGATGATTTTGGCAATCTTGCTGAGAGTTTGCGCTGCTCTCTCGTTCACCTCGTAGCTACCGCTCTTGTAGAGCATATTGTCGGCGAGAGAGATGTACACAACGCCTTTGAGCACTTGCACGTCCACCTCTTTGAGTTCGTCGGTGGAGAGTGAGCGGGTGAGGTTGTTGGTCAGCACAAGGTTGAGCGAGTCGCTCTTGCTCTTCAAGGCGGTGAGGTGACGGATGTATTGGTTCGACTCGTTGATCTGATCAACGAGCTTGGAGATATTGACATTGTTTTGACTGCCAGCGGTGAGGCTCTTATCGAGCGATTGTTGCAATCCAGCAGCGATGCGCTTCTGCTGTTCGAGTTGCTCTTCGAGCGACTGCACACGGCTTTCGCTGGCTGCGAGGAGCTGGCGGGCTTCGTTGTATTGTGCCAAGAGGTTGCGATTTTCGGCTTGGGCCGATGCCAAGGAATTTTGTGCGGCCAAGAGGTCTTTCTTACTGGCGCAACTGACGGTCAAAAGACCAGCTACGATCAAGGCGGGGAATACGATTTTCTTTTTCATATCATTGATATTATTAGATGCAACATGATAAACAAGCGATGAAGCCTTACTTGGTGCTGGCCAATTGCTTGCAGATGTACGTGATGTCACAAAGTTAAACCTTTTGCCTTGACACAAAGACAATTTCTCGCCTAAAAATGTGTCGTTTTATTATCTCTTAGGAAATGCGCGACTGCTAAGTCGAGTTTTCAAAAGGCTTTTTAAGACTTTGTTTAGGTTTTTCTCTTGTTCAGAAATCCGTAGCGGTGTTAGTGGGTGGGTATTTAGAATTTTCGGGTGGCCTCCCATTCGTCGTGGGCACTAACAATGAGTTGTCGACATTCGTCGGGATCAAGTCCGCGCGCTTCTGCATAAGCGGTAGCTACTTGCTCAAAAAAGTCGGTTGTTCCTGTGAGGCGAGCAAAGTTGCGACAGCCTTCTTTCTTTCCGATATGGCGCTTGGTCTTGACACGATTGGCTTCGGCGAGGGCAAACTGCCAGTGGCCATCAACAAGGTCGAAGAGGACGTTCTTGGAGGCGAAGTTGGTGTGCATGACCCCCTTGTTGTGCAGGCGAGCCACGAAGCGCGCAAAAGCCACGATGCCAGCTGCTCTGTCTTCTTCGTAGACATCGACAAAATCTTCCATTGTGAAGCGCAGCGGCATCTTTAGGCTGACAAAATAGTGGCGATGGCTGAAGAGTCCTGTGCGGATACTGATGTGCGCCACAGGTTCAGGGCTTTCAAAGCCACGCTCGCGCAGACGCAATGGCCCGATGTAGGCTTTTTCGGCTTGCGAACGTCGCCAAGGGCGGAGGCGGTGTTTCATTTTGGGCTTGCCATAACGCTTGACCCAAAGGGTGAGTCCATCTACGGTCAGCGTGCGCATCTCGTTGCGACTGACACCTCGGTAGAGGGGTTGCCCCTCGTCTTCAAAATGTTCTTCGAGGTGGAGCAAGTAGCTGCGTAGGTGGTTGAATTTGGGGTTGATGAGTAGTTGCATAAATGCGGAATGGTAAGGGTTGAGAAGAGGTGCTTAGCGTCTGTGTCGGCGATGGGGAGTGAACCAACTAACGATGCGTGGCTTCTCTTCGGGATAGGCGATGCGGGTGTGATAAATGACTTTCAAACTCTCGACCAGCACTTTCTTCGCTGTGGTGATGTCTTGAAAAGTGATGGGGGCATCGTTGAAAAGTCCTTTGTCTTTCTGCCCGTCGATGATGCGGGTCACGAGGGCTGAGATGTTGTCGTGGCTATAATCGGTGAGGCTACGTGAGGCGGCCTCGACTGCATCACACATCATCAAGATGGCTTGTTCTCGTGTCCAAGGGTTCGGACCGGGATAGTCGAACGTGCCTGCTGGCGGCTCTTCTTGGTTGTGAGCATTTTTCCATTCGATGTAGAAATAACCTGTCTTGGAGCGACCGTGATGGGTGGGGATGAAGTCGATAATCACTTGTGGCAGGTGCATGGCTTTGGCCATCTCTATGCCACGCGTGACGTGTCGGATGATGATGGTGGCGCTTTCTTCAGGTGTCAAAGCATCGTGTGGGTTCGTGCCTTGCTGGTTCTCGGTGAAATAGCTGGGCTCTTCTGTTTTCCCGATGTCGTGGTAGAAAGCGGCGGTACGCACCAGTTGGGCATCGGCTCCGATGGCATCGGCCACTTCGGCGGCGAGATTGCCAACTTGGAGCGAGTGGTTGAACGTGCCTTGCGCCACCTTTGTCATGTTGCGGAGCGTCTTGTTGTTGATGTTCGATAGTTCTATGAGTGTCACGCTGGAGGTCAGGTTGAAGAGACGTTCCACAAGATAGAAAAGGGGATAGGACAGCAGTAGGAGCACGCCGCTCACAATGAGACTAAAATAGCGTCCACGGTCGATGAAATCGAAGAAGCGCAACACGCTTGTGCCTTCGTATATGTCATAGATGGCCGAGAATGTCAAGGCCATGGCCAAGACGATGACCGCCACCTTGAAGAGCTGGGCTCGCTCGGTGATTTCCTTGACACCATAGATGGCAGCAGTGCTCACGGCAAGTTGGAGAAGGAGAAAACCATAAGGATCGCTCACGGCGATGGAGGAAATCAGTGCTGAGGTGAAACCAACTTGGACGGCTGTGCGGGAATCGTAGAAGATGCGGGCAAAGATGGCCACCATGGGGAAAGGCAACATATAGATGTTCAGCACGCTATGCTCAATCATCAAGTAGGTCAGCAAGGGGAATACGCAGACAAGACAGAGGAAGAGAAGGGTGCGGTTGGGCGAGGTGAAGTAGTCGGGGCGATAGGTGTAGAGGTAAACAATGCTACTGCCCATAAAAAGGAAAATCAACAGACCTTTGCCTAAGAATGGTTCCCAAGCGTGGGCGGTTGTTTCAGAACGCTTGTCCAACTCCTTGAAATAGGAAGTGATGATGCTGTAACGCTTGGGAGTGATGATTTCGCCACGATCGATGATGCGTTCGCCCACCTGCACCATACCTGCCGAGCGGGTGAGGTTTTCCTCCACCTCTCGCATCGCTTCTTGCGTCTTTGTGGTGTCGAGGGCGAGATTAGGTGCGAGGTATTGCGTCAAGTCGATGTTTTGCAAAATCTCTCGCGAATAGTGCTCATTGTCGTTGCCCATGATGAAGTCGTAGGCGGCATGAGTGGTGTAGATGGCGTCCACATCTTGGGTGACGGCTATGTTGCCTTGGACGAAGCGGATAGATTTCGTCTTTTGGTTGGCGAGCACTTGGTAGTCGTTGTTGCTCACGATGCCTGCTTCATACACTTTGGCAAGGAGCTGGAGAAGATGGGAGCGATAGGACGAAGGCACGCCCGTGAATGTCCCCTTGTCGAAGTCTGTGGCAAAGAGTTGTATGTTGCGCGCACCAACGCTGTCGTTGCCCGTGAAGTAGGGCATAAAAATGGCCATGGCGCTGTCGTGTCGCTCCTTCATCTGCGCATCGGAAAGCAAAATCGGGAAGTCGAAAGGGGCAATCAGCTGGCCATAATGCCAAGGTCTGTTCTCTTCGTAGCTATAGGTTGTGTTCGTCTTTGAAGGCAGACATAGCACCAAGAGTACGAAGGCCAGCACGAAAGCCAACGAGAGGTATGTTTTTTGTCGGAGTTGCAGCGGTGTATGCTGCTCTGTAGAGATACTCATAATTGTTCGTTTGGCTGAACGAAAACGTTCGTTTAGCAACAGACGTTTTCTCGCCACGGCAAAGCTTAAGCAAGCTCATCTTTGCCCGTCTGGCTAAACGAAAACGTTCGTTTGACAACAGACGTTTTCTCGCCACGGCAAAGATGAGCTTGCTCATCTTTGCCCGTCTGGCTAAACGAAAACGTTTAAAAATAGAGAGTGATTGTGTCAGATAGGCACATAGCACTGCTCTTTGCAAAGATAACAACAAGTTGGCAAATATAGGCGGTAGATGTCCATTCATTTTCCAATGGCTGGGCATGAGGTGGAGCAGCCATTCGCAAAATGACCATTTACCACAATTGTTTCCTCTGTCTTCAATACTGAATATGTGCATGCGCTTGGAGAAAATTCAGGAGGCGCTTCGCGGATTTTCTCCAAGCGCATGCAGAAATTTCTCCAAGCGCAACTTTTTTCTCCTCTTTCTAATATGCAGAATGTCAGTGAAATACGAAAGAGTCGTTTCTGGCCTTCGCGGCAACGATAAACGAGGTCGAAAGTGGCAGTGTTTCCCTTTGGCGCAGACTTGCGTAGGGGCTTGTTCGTATCTTCCAATAATTTCGTATCTTTGCATAAGTAGGCCTTGGTTGCAAACAAGGCGAAATCAATCTTTTAGAATTACTTTCATGCTGGACGGCAAGCCGTTTGGCG
>JALFTM010000181.1 GCA_022788345.1 Bacteroidales bacterium | reverse complement strand
TTAGCCGCAATGGCTTCTTGGATTTTGTTGTTCACGAAGACACCAGCACCGATTGCCGCAATAGCGAGCAGAAGGATAAAGAAGGCGCGACCATTACGCTTACCAGCGTTGGCACGGATGCGATAAGCACCATACTCCTTGTTGCGACCAGCGAATACCATGTCGCACCATTCACGGGCGATAAGATCTACTTTTGCCATAATGTTTCAGTGTGCTTATTTAATACCATTCTTAGCCTTGTACTCTGCAATTTTTGCAGCGTCAGCGGCTGAGAACTTATCGATCACGTAGCGCCCGATGGTGCAGATTTGCATTTCATCCAAGATGTCCACCAAGTTTTTATAAGAAGCCTTCTCAGTAGCCTTGATGATGACGTTTGGAGTGTCGTCACCATTCTTGATTTCCTTCAAGCGTTCCTTATATTCTTCCTTGTTCTTGGCATCCTGCTGAGGATTTGAGCTTTGGCGCATAGCAAATTCCTTTTTCAAGGCATCCACCTTCTTTTGCGCCACAACGTTCTTGGCCAAGAGCACCTCACGGATGCCTGCCTTGCCATAAGTCGTTGCTTTCAGCTCAGCCTCGCTGGGCTTTCCTTCAAAATAGTAGATTGCATCGTTTTCATCCAAGTAGATTGTAACAGCCTTTGATGCGGCGACTTGGCTACGGTTCTCTTGCTTGATGTCTTCTTTATCGGAAGGCATAGAGATTTCCATAGTTTGTGGCTTAATCAAGGTGGTACAAAGCATGAAGAATGTTACGAGCAACATGATCATGTCCACCATGGGCGTGAAGTCCACGCGGGCATTCATTTTCTTTTGCTTTCCCTTACCTCCGCCTCCGGAGTTCGTATCTAATTGTGCCATAAATGTACAGAGTTTTATTCAGCACCTTTCAGGGCCGTAATTAGATTATAGCGATTCTCGTCGATCTCTCGAAGCGAGTCCATCACACGTTGGATAACTGCGTAAGAGGTCTTTTGGTCAGCCTTGATGGCGATGCGAAGACCGTCTTCATTGCTCTTTCGGGCTGCTGTTACCCATGTCTTCAACTCATTGTTTACGCTATCGCAAGGGATACCTGCATTGGGATTGTCGACAAGATAAGCATTGCGCTTTGCATTGTCGAACTTCAACCAACCAGTCACTTCGTCAATTTGTGTACCAAGCATTGGAGCATTGACGAATTGCTTCGTCTGTTCGGCATTCAAATCCAAACCATGTTCCTTCATTTGGTCCAAAAGGGCTTGCATTGACTGGGGCGAATCCATTCCGAGGAAGACTTTGCCATTCTTCTCAACGAAGATGGTCAAAAGACTCTTCTCTGGAATTTTGATTTCGGACACCGAGCCCGGTGCATTCACCTTAACGGGTTCTTCCTTTACGAATGTCGCAGTAAGCATAAAGAAGGTAAGCAGCAGGACCATGACGTCACTCATCGGCGTCATGTCGATGAATGTGTCTTGTTTTTTTACTTTAAAACGTCCCATGTCTTAATCCTTATTTGATGTGCTTAGTGCGTAGCGTTGAATGTTTCTACGATAGAGAAGCCTACCTCGTCGATAGCGAAAGTGAGGCGGTCGATTTTGTTCGTGAAGTAGTTGTAAGTGATAACACCGAGTGCACCGGTTGCGATACCAGAAGCGGTGTTTACAAGAGCTTCAGAGATACCTACAGAGAGGGCAGCAGAGTCTGCACCACCTTCACCGCTACCCATAGCAGAGAATGAACGGATCATACCCAATACTGTACCGAGAAGACCTGTCAATGTACCGAGCGTTACGATTGTACCGATGATAGGAAGGTTCTCTTGGAGCATAGGCATTTCGAGAGCAGTTGCTTCTTCGAGTTCCTTGTGGATAGCCAACACCTTTTGGTCCTTAGCAAGAGTGGTGTTGTTGTGCATTTCCTCGTAGCGGTTGAGGGTTGCGCGCACTACATTGGCAACAGAACCGCGTTGGTTGTCGCAAAGTTCCTTTGCTTTCTTGAGGTCGCCACCAGCGAGAGCTTGCTTGATAGCAGCTACGAACTTAGAAAGACTAGTACGGCCGTAAGCGTTGCGCACTGCGAAGAAACGCTCAAGAGCGAGTACGAATACGGTGAGGAGCTGTGTCCAAATGAGAGGCACGATGAAACCACCTTCATATACTGTACCGAGCAAGTTTGCTGGCTTATACTCGCCTTCTGCGAAGAAGTGGAATGCAGAGTTGGCTGCATCACCGCCTTGGAAGTTGCTCATGTGACCGAAAGCGAACACATAGATAACCTCAGCCAAGATCCAGCAGAAGATAATCACTGCGAGACCAGACTTGATACCAGTGAAGCCTTGAGACTGCTTCTTAGCAGGTGCGCCCTTAGCAGGTGCAGCAGGCTTTGTTGCAGCAGGAGCTGCGGGTTTTGTAGTTTCCATTTGTTGAAAAATTGATTATTGATGAATTATTAAAAGAATTTCTGTGTTGTGTAGTGTTTAATTGAAACGACGGCTATTTTACGACCGCTTGTTCTATACATAACGACTATTGTTGTGATTTATTATATCCTTAGAGGTTTGTCACCTCTAATTCGCAAGTCGTAGCTATCTGCAAAAATAAA
>JALFTM010000180.1 GCA_022788345.1 Bacteroidales bacterium | reverse complement strand
CAACCGCAACGAATACCATCTGCGTCGCAACGACTTGTCGAACATCCCCTCGCTCAGTCTTGACCTCTCGGCCTTTCAAGCCGACCTCATTTGGAAACGACTCGCCCAAAGATGGAACACAGAGGCAGGCCTTTTCTTCGGTGGAAACAAGAACACCAACTTGGCTGGAACTGGAATTGTCCCCATTATTCCCAACTACACGCAGATTTTGGCAGGAGCTTATGCCGTTCAACGCTACACCACACAACGATGGGGAGCAGAGATTGGCGTGCGTGCCGACTGGCAAGAGAGTAAAGCCAAAGGCATCAACGCCCTCGGCCAACGCTATGGTGGCACACACCACTTCACCAATTTCATCTACAACGCTGGTGCCAACTATCGGATCACTCCACAACTGGAATTGACCTCCAACATAGGCGTTGCTTGGCGCGCCCCCCATGTCTACGAATTATACAGCAATGGGCTCGACCATGCTTCTGGCGTTTATGTACAAGGCGACTCCACAATGCGCTCGGAGCGCTCCACCAAATGGATCACCACATTGGCCTACAAGACGGAACGCTTCTCCGTGTCCATAGACGGCTTCTTGCAGTGGGTCAGCAACTATCTCTACGATGAACCCACAGGGGCTTATATGACTGTCATCTCAGGAGCTTACCCCGTGTTCCGCTACAAGCAAGTGCCAGCCTTCTTCCGAGGCATCGATGGAGAACTCTCGTACGAACCCATCAATGGCCTGCGCTACAACGCCATGGCCAGCATGGTGTGGGTAAACGAACGCAACACCAATCGCTACTTGCCCTATATTCCGCCTTTCCGCTTGACGCAAAGCATCTCCTACACCTTACCTCAATTCAAAGGCTTGAAAGGGTCTTTCATCAAGGCCACACACCGCTTTGTTGCGAAACAGACACGCTTCGATGCGGCCACCGACTTAGTAGACCACGCCCCAGGAGCATACAATCTCTTCGGACTCGAAATGGGCACAACGCTCCAGCTCCACCGCACAGGCACACTCACCATCCTGCTCCAAGCCGAAAATCTCTTTAACAAAGAATATAAGGAATACACCAACCGCTATCGCTATTATGCCCACGACTTGGGACGCGACTTGCGACTGATGCTGACTTATAAGTTCTAACAACGCTTTAAGTATCTCCCGCTTATGCACATCAAACATATCCTATCTCTCATGGCTACGGTCGCACTTGCCCTTTTGGCGAGCTGTGAGCCAGAAGAGCCGACCAATGAGGTGAACAACAAATTGCACGGCGACCCAGTTGCCGCCACGCTGACCCTTGAGGCAGGTACGGTAACAGACGGCCTCTTCACTGTCAATCCTCTGCCCAAAGAGGGACAACGAGCCGTCAGCACGCAAAGCATCACGTTCCGTCTACAAGAACATGGTTGGATGCCTATCTCTCCGCGAGACACAGCATTCTTCGTTCTCAAAGACCAAGCCTATCGCCTCTCGATTCGCTACACCGATGCCAGAGATCAAGACATCACAGGCGACTTCATTCGGAACGGCCAAGATGCCATCCATCAGCACTTCTTCCGCTTGCGTGCCTTTAAGCCCTTGCTCGGCGAGACACTCACAGCGGCAGAAAAGAAGCTCAACAGCTCTTCTGCTCTCGCAACGGATGCCCTTATTCCACAATTGTTGGAATATCACTACGCCGACACCAATCCGTGGGATGGACAGCAAGATGCCACGGGAAGCAACATCACGGGCGAGAACCCCAAGACAGGCGCATTGATCAACCCTGTCGGGATGAAAGGATGGCTACGGTTCACGACAGAGAACCGCCACTTGAAACTGCAAATCGACTTGATGCACGCCCGTACCTCAAAGTACAACAAATCGGTCTGCTCTCCCTATTATCAGCCCAGTGCGCGCCAGCGCATTTCCGACCACTGGGACGTGCAAATGGCTGTGCCCATTGTGTCGCTGACCGACTTAAACGCTGAAACAAAATATCTTCAAACAAAATAATTATTACTCTCTAAATCACACACATTATGATTAAGAAAACAATGCGCGCCTTTGGTCTGCTGGCCATGTGCCTTTCCCTAAGCCTTGGTTATACCTCTTGTTCTGAGGATGAAGTGCCAAAACCTCCTCAGCCAACCGACAGCACAGGCACCGCCCACCAACACGAAGGCGAGGAAAAGATTGCCGCTGTGACCCTCAAGCTGGCCGCCGGCCACTTCCACGGCGTGAAGTTCCACCAAGACAACCAAATTGAGGGCTTGAAGTATCTCAACGCCATTCAAGAGATACGTCTCAACAAAGAGAATGGCAAGTGGGTCGTAGCCGAAGGCAGTCCCAAGGCTTTCTATGTCAAGGCTTCTGGCGAGGACGCCCTCGGTGCTTACGGCTTGTGGATTACTTATTTGGCCGAAGACGGCGACACGCTCAATGCGGAGTTCGTGACCAATGGCGCCAGTGCGCAACACCAGCACTTCTTCTCCGTGAGCGATGCGAAGCCTCATGGAGCAAACAGTCAAGCAGAGGCCAATGACAACGACACGCAGAGCATGCTCAGCTACACCTATATGGACACCAATCCTTGGGACAAAACCCTCAACACAGGTGCAGAGCTGGTGGGCAACACAGACCCCGTTGGTTTGAAAGGCTACTTCTATTTCTACAAAGCCCGCAAGCAGTTCACGCTTAACATCCAATTGCGCCACGCCCGCACAAACAAGGTGATCAATGGCGCTATCTCACCTTTCTATGCGCCCAGCAATGCCCTCAAGGCAAATTCCACCATCGAGGAGAGCTTCCCCGTAACGATATTTACCATGTCAAGCCTTGCTGAGGAAGCCGACTGGATGGCCGATAGCGACACGCCCATCAGCGATTTGAGTGACAAAGAGCGTGCCATTATCCAAGCCATTGCCGATGCCTATGGCATTTCATTTGAGGAAGCATTCAAAGCCTTCGTTTATCGCATCGATAATCCGGGCGAGCACAACCTCAATTCAGGGCTTTACTTCTAAGCCCACACCGACGCGAAACCGCTCTACCAAGCTATCGCCTCGACTGATATTTAGAAAAACACACACTGAAAACCTTGGTCTCTGCACTTGGAGGCTGAGGTTTTCCCTTTGTTGCGCCCAACGTACGTCCTTCTCCCCTACTCTCACCACCCATAAAGGCGAAACAGATTGTCAAGTTGTGTGCAAAAATTCTTTGCGATTGGTAAAAGTAGATAGGTATATCATAAAAAAACAAATTTACGTACGCATAAGCAATCATTTTTCCCTATATTTGCCGATACTTACAATAGATAATCCTTGCGTATGCTATACTTAGTGCCTACCCCTGTGGGCAATTTGGAAGATATTACCCTGCGCGCCTTGCGCCTGCTCAAGGACTGCGACCTCATTTTGGCAGAGGACACCCGCACATCGGGCATGTTGCTCAAGCACTATGAGATTTCCAATCGCCTCGTGAGCCATCACAAATTCAACGAACATGCCACGGCCGAACAATTTGCAGCCCGCATGGCCGCTGGCGAAACGATGGCACTCATCACAGACGCTGGCACACCCGGCATCAGCGACCCCGGTTTTCTTCTCGTAAGGGCTTGTGTCGAACGGGGCGTAGAGGTGCAATGTCTTCCCGGTGCAACGGCTTTCGTGCCAGCCTTGGTAGCGTCAGGATTGCCCTGCGAACGCTTCACCTTTGAAGGCTTTCTCCCACAAAAGAAAGGGCGCACCACACGCATCGCACAACTGACAACGGAAGAGCGCACCATGATATTCTATGAGTCGCCTCACCGCATCGTCAAAACCCTCACCCAGCTCGCCGAAGCTTTCGGTGCAGAGCGGCGGGCTTCCGTGGCACGGGAAATCTCTAAGTTGCACGAAGAGAACGCCCGCGGCACACTCTCCGAATTAGCCACTTACTTTACAGACAAAGAGCCAAGAGGCGAGTTTGTTCTCATCGTAGAGGGCGCGCCATCGGCCAAGAAGCAAAAAAGAGACCAGAGAGAACGCTCCGAGTAGCGACTCCCCTTTCTTTCCATCCTCCAGTGATCACATTTATCCTAACTTCTTTGAAATATGAAAAAGTTATTCAGCTTAGTGCTTCTCATAGCCAGCTTTGCAGTCGTTGCCTGCAACACCAAGAAAGAGCAAGAGAGTGTAGACCCCAACTTGGCGCGCATCGACTCTTTGCAAAATGCGCTCAACCAATCGCAACACGAGTTGGGCGATCTCACAGCCACCGTGTCGCAAGTCATGGACGGCTTTGCACAAATCAACGAAGCCGAAGGCAATGTCAATCAGATGCGTGTCAATCGTGAAGGCATCGACAAGGCCGCCATTCAGAAGAACATGCAGCTCATCAAGGATCAGCTCAAGCTGAACCGAGAGCTCATCGGCAACCTCAAGCAACAGCTCAAAGAAAACCGCAACATATCATCGGCCGACAAGGCAAAGCTTGAGAATATCGTGGCCTCTCTCCAACAACAGCTCGATGAGAAGACGGCACAAATCAATCAGCTACAAGCCCAGCTTGCAGAAAAGGACTTGCAGATAGCCGAACAAGGTCAGCAAATCCAAGACCTCAGCAACAACGTGCAGGATCTCAACCAGCAGAATGAGCAAAAGGCACAAGTTATGGCCGCTCAAGATAAGGAACTGCACACGGCCTACTATGTGTTCGGCACAAAGAAAGAACTGCGCCAACAGCACATCCTTGAAAGTGGCGACGTCTTGAAGAACAACAACTTCAACAAAGACTACTTCACCCGCATCGACCAACGCACCACAAAGGTCATCAAGCTCTATTCTAAAAAAGCCGAACTCAAGACCTCACACCCTGCGGGTTCTTACTCACTCGACAAGGACGCCGACGAGCAATACACCCTTCGCATCACCAACCCACAAGCATTTTGGAGCGTGAGCAAATACCTCGTCATCATCGTCAAGTAAGTTCCGAAATCACAACAACTATTTTCTATCACACAATGGAGGCACACAAGGATTTGTGCCCCCATTGTGTCTTTTTTTATAGCGTCTCATTCAAGTCAAGCGGACTTTGCCACACAAAACATTGTTTGCGCCATGCCCCAACAAGAAGAGGCCTAATGTTCCACAAACGTATCCCCCACATGGATACATCCATTCCTCACAGAAAATTAAACACATAGACGTATGAAACAACTTTCCATTCTTCTTATCTGCGCCCTCTTCCTTGGGAGCTGTTCTTCCTATCAAAGTTTCTCTGGCGCTGTTGCGGGCGGTTCGCTCGGCGGTATGTTCGGCAGTGCCATCGGTGGCATCATCGGCGGCCACCGTGGCGCAGATGCAGGCACAGCCATCGGTGTGCTGGCAGGCGCAGCCATTGGGTCGCAAGCCGCCAAAGGAAAATCGGAACGCACCACCCCTTCAACCCCCTACGACTACGGGCGCAACGATGACCTCGAATATGGACGCATCGAACGCCCAAGCAACACAGCCTATCAATGGCAAAATCTTGAAGTGAGCGACATCCGTTTCTTCGACACCAACGACAACCGCGCCCTCGATGCTGGTGAACAGGCCTACATCGAGATGAACATCTACAACAACGGCAATGTGCCGCTCTACGATCTTGTCCCCACAATCAAGAGCGACAACAAGCGCATCCGTATCTCTCCCTCTGCCATCATCGCCAAAATTGAGCCGGGCCGAGGCGTGCTCTACCGTGCGGCCGTCATCGCCACCGACCGCTTGCGCTCTGGCAATGCCGTCTTCTCTGTCTTCATCGGCAACAACGCCACCCCTCTCAAACAATTCCGCGTCCACACGAAGAAGCGATAACCCACGCACGAGCAGGAACAAGGCTAAACCTTGGCCCGAACACAGCCCC
>JALFTM010000179.1 GCA_022788345.1 Bacteroidales bacterium | reverse complement strand
TGCTGTGCGCCCTCCATCCGCGAAGAGCGTCCAGAGGTGGCATTTTTCTTTTTCTTTCATCCTTTCCTACAATGACGACAACCAATCTCCGCCTCCGCTTTTGTCACGTGGCCGTGGCACTGCTCCTCTCACTGCTCCCCTCCAGTGCCTTGGCCGAACCAACCGACTCCTTGGTGCGCTTCGAAACCACGCACGGCAACATCCTTGTGCGCCTTTTCAACGACACCCCCATTCACCGCGACAATTTTCTCAAGCTCGTCCGTGAGGGCTTCTACGATGGCTTGCTCTTTCACCGCGTAATTCCCGATTTCATGGCACAAGCTGGCGACCCCGCTTCACGCAACGCCCCAGCAGGCAAGGCCTTGGGAGAGGGCGATGTGGGCTATACCCTGCCTGCCGAGATTGCGTTTCCCCGTCATTGTCACCTCCGTGGCGCATTGGCGGCTGCCCGTGAGGGCGATGAAGTCAATCCTCAATTCCGCAGTAGTGGTTGCCAGTTCTATATCGTCACTGGGCGCAAATACAATCCCTACAACTTCGGCAAGATGCGCCAAACAGCGGAGACAAAGACAGGCATCGCCTATCCCGATAGTGTCGTAGAGGCCTATTACGACCACGGAGGCACGCCGTGGCTCGATGGCACATACACGGTTTTTGGCGAAGTGCTTGAAGGTATCGAACACGTTGAGGACATCACCTACGTGGAGCGTGACACTGCCGACCGCCCCATCTATGATGTACGCATCGTGCGTGCCACCATTGTGCGCCAATAACATTCGTGTTCCGCAAAATCATCCACATCGACATGGATGCCTTCTTTGCTTCGGTAGAGCAAAGGGACAATCCCACACTGCGAGGTCTTCCTGTTGCCGTTGGTGGCGAAGGGCCTCGCAGTGTGGTCTGTGCGGCGAGCTATGAGGCACGGCAATGGGGCGTGCGTAGTGCGATGCCCATGGCGCAGGCACAGCGTCGTTGCCCGCAACTGACAATTGTTCCTCCCCGTTTCTCGGCCTACAAAGCCGTCTCTAAGCAGGTGCACGCTATCTTTGCCGATTACACCGACCTTATCGAACCGCTCTCGCTCGACGAGGCATTCCTCGATGTCACGAACAACAAGCGGGGCATTTCTTTGGCCACCGACATCGCTCGCGACATCCAGCAACGCATCCGCAACGAACTGCATCTCACGGCTTCGGCAGGCGTTTCGTACAATAAATTCTTGGCCAAAATTGCCTCCGACTACCGCAAGCCCAATGGCTTCTGCACCATTCACCCCTCTCGTGCCCTCCACTTCATCGACCAGTTGCCCATCGAGGCGTTTTGGGGAGTGGGACGTGTCACGGCCCAACGCATGATTAGCGCTGGCATCCACACAGGCAAAGACCTTCGACAACGCTCTGAAGAGAACCTCGTAGCTCTCTTCGGCAAAGCAGGCCATCTCTACTACAACTTTGCACGGGGCATCGACCATCGGCCTGTCGAAACGGAGCGAGAGCGCAAAAGCGTGGGATGCGAGTGCACCTTTGAGCGCGACATCAACGACTTTTCCAGCATCAACGAAGCCCTGCTTGAACTTTCGGACGACCTTGAGAATCGACTCCGAAGGGCCGATTTCTACGGGCGCACCTTGACGCTTAAAGTAAAATTTCACGACTTCCAAATTCTCTCCCGTAGCCAAACGCACGACATCATTCCGCAGACCTCCGCCATCATTCACCAAATAGCCATTCAACTCCTCGACACCATTCCTTTCGCCACCAATCCCATCCGTCTCCTCGGCCTTTCGCTCTCCCATCCCATTCCCTCGCACACACTGCGCCAAGGCTTCCAGCTTTCGCTCTTTCCCACAGAGGAATGGAACAGCCTCGTCCCCATTGTTCAGATGGACGATGACTACGACCGCGCTTGACCCTTGTTTCCTCTTTGAAAACGGCATACAAAGCGAAGCACAAGCCACAAACTTTTCTATCCTACGCTCCATGTTTCTGATAAAGAAACACATAGCACTTCATATTATCCTTTAGAAAACACCCTTGCTCAATATAAAAATTGTACCTTTGCACGGGGCATTGACCATCGGCCTGTCGAAACGGAGCGAGAGCGCAAGAGCGTGGGATGCGAGTGTACCTTTGAGCGCGACATCAACGACTTTGCCAGCATCAACGAAGTCTTGCTTGAACTTTCGGACGACCTTGAGAGGCGACTCCGAAGAGCCGACTTCTATGGGCGCACCTTGACGCTTAAAGTGAAATTTCACGACTTCCAAATCCTCTCCCGTAGCCAAACGCACGACATCATTCCGCAGACCTCCGCCATCATCCACCAAATAGCCATTCAACTCCTCGACACCATTCCCTTCGCCACCAATCCCATCCGTCTGCTCGGCCTTTCGCTCTCCCATCCCATTCCCTCGCACACACTGCGCCAAGGTCTCCAGCTTTCGCTCTTTCCCACGGAGGAATGGAACAGTCTCGTCCCCATTGCCCAAATGGACGACAACTACGACCGCGCTTGACCCTTTTCCCTCCTCGGAAGCCACACACAAAGCGAAGCACAAGCCACAAACTTTTCTACCCCACACTCCATGTTTCTGAAAAAGAAACACATAGAGCCTCATATTATCCTTTAGAAAACACCCTGCGCTCAATATAAAAATTGTACCTTTGCACGCAGGACATACTCACAATGACTCACCACACACCTCATCACATACCATCGACAACACAGGAGCAACGCCCCTTGATTGCCATCATAGAGCCGAACACTTTGGCGGCTCTTGGGCTGGCAGGCCTCATTGACAAAATGATGCCCATGGTCGAAACCCGCATTTTTGAAAGCTTCGATGAACTCGAATCTGAAGGCGACGTCGCCTTTATGCACTACTTCATCTCCTCGCTCATTCTCTTAGAGCATGCCGACTATTTCCTCGAACGACGGCGCAAGACCATTGTGCTTGTCGAAGGCCCATCGCGTTGCCTGCCTGCCCCTTTCCCAACAATAGACATGTCGCTCTCTCAAGAAGAGTTGGTGCGCGCTTTCGTACACCTCGGACAGAGCGCCCACGGTCCTCAAGGCAAGCACCCCGAAATTGCACAACGTGGCCAACGCCCCTTGGCCGATCGCCCAGCCCTCACGCCCCGCGAAGTGGAAGTGCTCAAGCTCGTTGTTTCGGGCCTTACCAACAAAGAGATTGCCGCCACGCTCAACGTAGGACTGACCACTGTCATCTCTCACCGCAAGAACCTCACCGAGAAATTAGGCTTCCGTAGCGTCAGTGCCCTCACCGTCTACGCGGTTTCGCACGGCTATATCAAGATGGAAGAGATTTAGTTGCAATTTGAGGTTGGAGCACCGCTCATCCTCGGTCTTTCTTAACCCACATTTTTTCTTACGCCACTTCATAAAACAAGAGGCGCATGCAGAAAATACGGGAAGCGCAAGAAGAAATTTCTTCTTGCGCTTCCCGTATTTTCTGCGTATCTTATCAGACATTCGGGGCTATTGACACAGCCCTCCAAAATGCGCAACCCATCAATTCCTGAAGGTGATAAGTATGAACACATCTATGGCCATCATTACAGAAAGCCAGCTTATTCTGCGCATTTTGGGGTGTTGTCTGCCTCCTGTGCTTTCAGGCCGAAAAATGAGAAATTGACGCTACCATAAGCGCGATGTTCGAGGAAGTGGGGATGCTGACTAAAATCGTGGTCTTTACCATGTTCGAGCACAAAGAGACCGCTGGGTTTGAGCAGTTGTGAGCGGAAGAGGCGATCGGGTAGTTCGCCCAATTCGCGCAAGGCATAGGGCGGGTCGGCAAAAACAAGGTCAAAGCCCTCCTTGGCACGGTCAATGAAACGCAAGGCATCGGCACATAATGGCACAATGGCTGCATCGCCGAGCGTACGGAACATTTGGGCGAGAAAGCCAAAATGTTGGCGATCACGCTCCACGCACACCACCCGTGGACACCCCCGCGAAAGGAGTTCTAAGCTGATGCTCCCCGTTCCTGCAAAGAGGTCGAGAGCTGTGCTTTCCTCAAAGTCGAGATAGGAACGCAGGACGTTGAAGAGATTTTCTTTCGCAAAGTCGGTTGTGGGACGTGCCTTAAAGTTGCGAGGGACATCGAAGTGTCGCCCCTTGTATTTGCCTGTGATGACGCGCATAGAGAGGGAGTAGAAAAGAGAGACGAGCGAAGGGAGGTTCCTTGCTCGTCCCTTGTTGGAAATAGAGGTGCAAGCTTTCTGCTTAAAGTTGCGTTAGCCGGCAATGAGCGCAACGGCTTCTTCGATGGTGAGGAGCTGTTGTTCGCCTGTGAGCATGTTCTTGAGCATGAGTTTGCCTGCCGCAAGCTCGGTTTCGCCTACGAGGGCCACGAAG
>JALFTM010000178.1 GCA_022788345.1 Bacteroidales bacterium | reverse complement strand
GGCACAGCATCAATGTTGTAAACTGTTTCGTCCGTAGAGGTGTAGGCATTGAGTTCTGCACCGAACTTCACACCGATGCTTTCCAGCCATTTGATCATGGAGTTGCCGGGGAAGTTTTTCGTGCCGTTGAAACACATATGCTCAAGGAAGTGGGCCAAGCCGCGTTGGCTTTCTTCTTCCTGCACAGAACCTACCTTTTGGGCAATGTAGAAGTAGGCACGGTCCTTGGGTTCTGCGTTGTGGCGGATGTAGTAAGTGATGCCGTTGGGCAACTTACCGATGCGCACTTGCGGATCGTTGGGCAAGGGTGGCATACCTTGTGCAACGGTCTGCACCAATGGCATCGCCACAGCAGCGATGGCCACGAACAGTTTCTTTGCAAAATTCATAATGTAAATATATTAAAGGTACTAATATCTCCTTTATAGCGAGTGTCTAAGTTTTGAAAACGTGCGTTGGATAGCAATAGTATTCTCTTCTTGGAAATGTTTTGAACGAACTTGGCTCTGTACATTGAGCTGTCGGAAACTCAAAACATATTGTGGTGCAAATATAGCGAATACTTGGAAAAGAAAAAGTATACTTTTTGTAATAATAGCAAGCAATTGCTTCTCAAAGTGCAGAAATCTGTGGTTGGGAGAAGTATATTATATTTCTTTGAGCAGGGTTGTGCAAGCGTCTTCGAGGAGGTCGAGGACGAGGTCGAAGCCAGCGGCACCGCCATAGTAGGGGTCGGGGACGTGGTCGAGGGTGTGGCCATGGGCATAGGTGGCAAGGCGTTCCACTTTGGCCTGCGCTTCAAGTGTGGGAGCGAGCCGACATACGTTGTCGTAGTTGGCATCGTCCATGACAAGGATGCGGTCGAAGCGGTCGAAGTCGGCCACTGTGAATTGCCGTGCACGCAGGTCGCTGAGGTCGTAGCCACGGCGTGCGGCAGCGCGTATCATGCGGGCATCGGGGGCTTCGCCCACATGGTAGGCGGCGGTGCCAGCGGAATCGACATGGATGGCGTCTGTGCGCCCTGCTTCGGCCACGAGATGGCGCATCACGCCCTCTGCGCCCGGCGAGCGACAGATGTTGCCAAGACAAACGAAAAGGAGGTTCATGCAGTTGTTGAATATGTTTGGTTTTAACAACAGACATCAAGGTTCGACCTCGCCGAAGAGGGTGGCGGAGGTGGAGTCGGTGATGCGCACTCTGACGGTCTCACCCATGTGGTGGCGACCGCGGTCGAAGACAACGACTTTGTTCTGCTCTGTGCGCCCGAAGAGCTGTTCACGGCTCCGCTTGCTCGTGCCTTCGATGAGCACTTCGTAGACCTTGCCCACGCAACGGCGGTTGGCCGCTGCGCTGAGTTCGTTTTGCAGGGCGATGAGTTCTTCCAAACGGCGCACTTTCGTGGCTTCGTCCACATCGTCGGGGAGGTGCTTTGCGGCGTAAGTGCCGGGACGCTCGGAGTATTTGAACATGAACGAGGAGTCGTAGGCACACTCGCGCATGAGACTCAAAGAGAGTTGGTGGTCCTCCTCCGTTTCGGAACAATAGCCTGAGAAGATGTCTGTGGAGAGGCCACAATCGGGGATGATGCGACGGATGGCCGCCACGCGCTCCAGATACCACTCGCGGGTGTATTTGCGGTTCATCAATTTGAGAATGCGGTTCGAACCGCTTTGTACGGCGAGGTGGATGTGTCGGCACACATTAGGCTCTTCGGCAATGACACGGAGCGTGTCGTCACTCATGTCCTTAGGGTGCGAAGAGGTGAAGCGTACCCGCATCTCTGGGGCGCAACGTGCCACACGGCGGAGAAGTTCGTGGAAGGGGACGTCGTCGTTCTCCGTTTGCCAATGGTAGGAGTTCACATTCTGCCCCAAGAGGGTCACTTCCTTGAAGCCCTTGTCGGCCAAGTCGCGCACTTCTTTAAGGATGCTGTCCACTTCGCGCGAACGTTCCCGACCACGGGTGTAGGGGACGATACAATAGTGGCAGAAGTTGTTGCACCCACGCATGATGCTCACGAAGCCCGATAGCTTGTTGTGGCCGATGCGTTCGGGCACGATTTCTCGGTAGGTTTCGGAGGTGGAGAGTTCGATGTTGATGGCCTTGTGTCCCGTTTCCACCTGTGCGATGAGATCGGGGAGAGAGAGGTAGGCATCAGGGCCTGCCACGAGGTCTACATGGTGGTTTTGGATGAGGTCGTCCTTGACCCGTTCGGCCATACAGCCGAGCACACCGATGATGAGCTGACGGCCACCTTTGCGGAGGGCATGGAGGGCTTCGAGGCGTTTGAAAATTTTTTGTTCAGCCTTGTCGCGCACGGA
>JALFTM010000177.1 GCA_022788345.1 Bacteroidales bacterium | reverse complement strand
TTGGCGGAGCGTTATGGCATCACGAAGAGTCAGGCAGAGCGTTTGGTTGGATTGCTTGACTGTGTCTTTCATGAAACGGAAGACGGACGCTTGCAAATAGTGCCGAACAACATCCACCGCTTCAAAAATCTCTACGCTCATAAAGGCTATGTGAGCGAGATGATGAAACAATTCACTGGGGCAGAGGTTGAAGGAGAGTCGTGAGAATACGCAACGCTTACGAGGATAATCGTTTGTGCATGAAAAGAGCTTGACTACATTTCGTAGTCAAGCTCTTTCTTTATTGAAAGAGAAGTTCATTAGTGCGAAGCATCAAGTCATAAACTTCGTCTTTTACTTCTTGAGAACAATAGCGTTGAGGATGATGTGCTATTTTGTACGATTCTTCTTTGTGGAAGTCTTTGAAGAATTTTATACGGCAACCCCCTCCTCCGCAAATATATTTCAAGTGGCAATGCCTACAAGGCTCAAGGTTGTCTATATCAGATACTTTGGTTGCCTGCTTTGAGTATTCCCATATTTCTTGAAAGGTATGTGTCCGCACATTCACGGTTGTTGGAAGCACAGACAATGTTGGGCAGAAATAGACATTGCCATTCGATTCTATGGTTAGGTTGCCAAACTCGCAGTTGTTGTCTATGAGATGCTTGCGATGCAATTCTACGAAAGGCATATCCATCTCATTGCCCATCACATCGATGTAAATTTTATTGACAATCATTTCATATTTTAGTTTCTCTTCTGCACTGAAATGTATGTCTCGGCCATCTAAGAGTTCGCTGGTATAGCGTATATTGAAAGGCTTTCCTGCATATTTCTTTAGCAAAGACTTTCCGAACTCTGAGAAGCTATTTGCCTTTCGCTCAAGCTCATCGTCAAACCATGGTGTGATACCGATATCTGTTGGAACATCGGCTTGTAGAAAATCATCTATCGCCTGTAGTGCTTTTGTGAAATTTCCCTTGCCCCGCACTTTTGCATTTTCCTCTTCTGAAAAGCCATCGACACTTATCTGAACTCTCTTTAGATAAGGTGCAAAAGTACGGATAAGTGTTTTGTCCCAAAGTGTTCCATTTGTCAAGATAACCACTCCCAAACCTAAGCTAAAAGCTTTTTGGACAATTGCAAGAAGATCCTTTCGCATACGCACTTCTCCACCTGTGAAAGTGACTTCATCACCACCTCCTGCACGAAAGTGTTCTAACACTTCGAATATCTCTTCTGTTGTCAGTTCATCTGCTTTTTCACCAGAGTGCATATAACAATGTGGGCAACGCATATTGCATCCGTTGGTCAGGTGAAACTGCATGACTTTGCCATATGCTATCGGCCTTATATCTTGAAATTCAAAGTTACGAGCCTCAACTTGTATCACTGTATATTGTGCATCTTCAAACTTTCCCGTAAAGCGTGCTAAGGCTTCTTCCAAGGCAAATTGCTGTAAGAGCTGAAAGAACGTAAGTTGTGCTTCATTTTCTAAAACAATCCAATTGGCGGTATCTATAGCTATAACAATGATTTTTCCTTTGTGGCGCACTACTCTTAGCTTAGCCGGAAAGCGATATTGCTTCAATGGGCTTATTTCTTTTTCTTTGTCCATGTTCTTTGCAAAAAGAGGTGAGACATATCCTCCGATAAGTCCCACCTCATGTGAGTAAAAAAATAGGGCTATTCGCCTGCCCAAGAGATCAAATTTTCACCATCTTCATAGAGTTCAGCAGCCCATTCTTCTGTCCAATAGCGCATTTCTGCTGCGAGTTCTTTCAGATCGGATGCCAATTCCCATTCGCCGTTAACAAGGTATTCCATTTCACCTTCGTCTTCGTTCCGTCGTCTTCGGGTGTATTCAAAGCCTCGATAGTAGCCCATAAAGATATGCTTGAAGAGAATTAAAGGATACCTCTTGAATATGCATTCACTCGCTTACAACAAACCGCAAAGCATCCCCAAAAGGCAATTTTCTCTTGTGTTGTTGAAATCTTATAAGTAATTTTCATAAGTTGAATATGAATTAGATAAAACATTAGAGGACTTCGCCGTTAAAAGGTATTCCATTTCGTCCTCGTCTTCGTCCCCTCATCTTCGGGTGTATTCAAAGCCTTGGTAGTAGCCCATGAAGATATGCTTGAAGAGAATTAAAGGATACCTTTTGAATATGAGTTCACTCGTTTGCAACAAACCGCAAAGCATCCCCAAAAGGCAATTTTCTCTTGTGTTGTTGAAACCTTATAAGTAATTTTCATAAAGTTGAATATGAATTAGATAAAACATTAAGGGGAGTTAGTGAGTTTAGTGGTAGATGCGTTTGTGATGATAAAACTGCAATGCCGAAACTCATCTCCAATTTTAATCGGAGCAAAGATAAAAAAAAACATAACGCAGCCAAGCCGATGATTGTTTTTGTGAAAATTTTGCGTTATTTGGGAGATGGGTGGCGTAGATTTAAACGATAGAGAGTTTTCTTTCTGTTCAAAAAAGCTTGCTCTTTGTCTTTGTAAATTGGGTTTGTTGGTGGATGGAGAGCGACGAAAAACAAAGTTGAAGTGCTGCGAAAAGCCTTCGAGTTTTCTATTCAAATCTCTTTGCGGTTGGAAAATTGTTAGGAGGCGCATGGAGGAATTTCTTCATGCGCCTCTCGACAATTCTTTATGCGCATGGAGATTTGAGGAGTTGTATGATATGCTTTTAGAAGTTGTAAGGTTTAGATAATCAGTGTTTTATTGGATTTGCGGTTGATAGAGGCTGTTGAGAGGATAGAAGAGGACCGCGATTCCGAGTTTTTTGTTCTGAAAAACGTTTCTGAAGGAGGTATTTGTTTGGAACTGTTGAGCGTGACAAGCATCAGTTGTAAGAGCGAACCTATATGCTTTTGCGCACATACTTGAAGCGCTGAGCTATGATACTTTGCCTATTTCTTTGTAGTGTTTTCCTTGCAAGTGTTTGTGAGTAGACTAATTCTTTGTAACTTTGCAAAGATAGATTTAGAGAGGCTTGTATATGGGTAGAATTCTTGCACTTGACTATGGCAAACGCCGTACAGGTATTGCCGTGACAGATCCTTTGCAGATTATTGCAAATGGTTTGACAACTGTGGAGACAAAACAACTCATGGCTTTTCTTACAGATTATCTCGCACGGGAATGTGTGGAACAAATCGTGGTAGGTCTACCTACTCAGACGGATGGTAGTCCTTCTGAAAATCAAGCCCGGGTACGTAGTTTTACAGGGCAACTTAAGAAAATGTTTCCAGATGTTCCTGTCACGTTTTATGATGAACGTTACACTTCGGTCATCGCACAAAGGGTTATTCTCGATAGTGGCGTGAAGAAGAAATCACGCCGTGAGAATAAAGGATTGGTGGATGAAATCAGTGCAACAATCATCCTTCAAGATTTCTTACAGGCGATGCGTTAAATCTGTCAATGAACTTAATTTAATAAGCTGATATGATTCTTCCAATTTATACATATGGTCAGGCTGTTTTGCGTAAGGAGTGTGAAGACATTGCTCCCGATTATCCAGAACTTAAGAAGCTGGTGCAGGACATGATAGAGACCATGGACAACGCTGATGGCGTTGGCTTGGCTGCGCCACAGATAGGGCGAGCTATTCGTGTGCTTGTCATCAATTTAGATGTGCTGAAAGACGATTATCCTGAATATGAGGGTCTGATAAAAGCCTATATTAACGCACATATTGTTGAGAAAAGCGAAGAGACAGTACTGCTGGAAGAAGGTTGCTTGAGCCTTCCGGGCATTCAAGAGAATGTACGTAGAGCAGAGCGTGTGCGCATCCAATATGTAGACGAGGATTTCGTTGCACATGACGAGTGGTTTGAGGGCTTTCATGCCCGTGTGCTCCAGCATGAGATAGACCATTTGGACGGCAATGTGTTTACGGATCGCATCTCTCCTTTGCGCAAGCAGATGGTTAAGAACAAGTTGAATGCTTTAGTAAAAGGTAAGTTTTCTTCTCGTTATAAGGTAAAGCCTGCTCACTAAATGGTTTTATTCCCTTTTTGAATATAAGGGTTGGCGCAGCGATGTGTCAACCCCAACTTTAAGAAACACGCCCGCGTATGAGAAATATCATTCCCTTACTTCGCTATATGGCTTTGTGCTTAGTGGTGTTCAGTGGAAGTTTTTCCTCTATGCGGGCGCAATTGAATACGGAGCAGGTTACTCTGATGGGGCGTGCAGCATTGGGATTAGACGACTATGTCATGGCACTTCGTTATTTCAATGCAGTTATTGAGGCGACACCTCGTCAAGCCAATGCTTACTTTTTACGAGCGCAGGCCAAATTCTCTTTGGATGATTATCAAGGCGCAGAAGTGGATTGTTCTACAGCGATAGACTTGAATCCTTTCCGGGCAGAGTATTACGAATTGAGGGGCTTGTGCCGTATTCGAAGGAGTGCTTACAAAGAGGCCATTGCCGATTATGGATGTGTCTTGGAAGAAAATCCCTACAATCAGACAGCTCTCTATAATAAAGCGATTTGTCATTTGGCAGTTAAGGAGTATGGCAAAGTCGATAGTGCCACTTCTGTCATCTTACAACGCTGGAGCAATTTTCGTAATGCTTATCTTGTAAAAGCACAGTCGCGATTGGAGCAAAAAGACACTCTTGGTGGGCTTTATTGGATAGACTCTCTTTTGACCATCACGAAACGTGAGCCCGTGGCTTGGAGTTTTAAGGGTATTTATGCCCTTAAGAAAGGAGAGTATGCTCAGGCAGATAGTTTTTTGACGCAAGCCATCATTTACGATGCTCGTCAGTTTGAACACTATCTTTTGCGTGCTCAAGCACGCAATGCGCTTTTCCGTTTTGACGGAGCTATTGCGGATTATGGAAAAGTAATAGACTTTGTGCCAGAACATTATGTGGCGCACTACAATAGAGGTCTCTTGCGTGCTTTGGTGGGTGACAATAATCGTGCTATCAAGGACTTTGACTTTGTGCTTTCATTAGAACCACAGAATACAATAGCTCGCTATAATCGTGCACTTTTGCGTGAGCAAACAGGTAATATGCGTGGCGCAATAGAAGACTACACCCAAATCATCAAACAATTTCCTTCTTTTTATGCTGGTTACATTGCGCGCGCGCGTTGTCGTCGCCGCATCGGCGATGTGCGAGGAGCTGTAAATGATGAAACCGTGGTTGCGCGTGTGCAACTTGATTTGGCTTTTGCTCAAAAGCGTCGCCAACCAATCCGGAAAGTGGTGCGTCGTAGCGAGTTGGAGATGAAAAATTATCAACAACTCATTGAAGAAGATGCGGATACGGCACAACTGTCTGCAACACTTACTGATGCCTTACATGGTAAGGTGCAGAATAAACACACCGAACGTCAGTTGCTTCCTGCTTTTACGATTGCAGTACAAACGACTTCAGCTCCTGTTTACTATTTGTTAGAACTTCAGCAGTTTAACGTTCAAACTAAAACTTCCGAAAAGCTGGTTTTAACACGGTATCATCATGCAGATACCCTTTCCGAGGAAGTGATGGAAAGGTATGAACAATTGGCAAATGTTGTGCAGGCAGATTCGCTATTGCTCCGTTCTGTGCTCCGTCGCCAAACCTATAACTTGAATGGAGCGCAACAAGATCTTGCAATACTGAAGCAAAAGGATAGTACAAATACCCTTGTCCTATGGCAAGAGGCTTTGTTGCTGACGGATCGGGCGAAAACCATGGTAGCAGAGAAGCAAGCAATGTCTCCCTCTGCAAAGCTGGTAACCTTGCAGTTGGAGGAAGCTCTTGCCGTATATGACCGATTGCTTGCATTCTCTCCCCGAAATGCTTATGCCTATTATAATCGTGCGCTTGTTTGCATTGCTTTGCATCGACAGAAAGAAGCAATGGATAATCTCGCACAGGCCATCAAGATGGATCGTCGCTTTGCTGAAGCATATTATAATCGTGGCATACTTGCGTGGGAAGCTGGGCATATAGATACAGCCATTGCCGATTTTGGAAGGGCTGGGGAATTGGGGCTTTATCAAGCCTATAATCTTCTCAAGCAATTGCACAAAGCAAAGTAGCTTCTGTGTGATATGCAGTTAATGAAAGCATGAATAAATTTAGAATACATTCTACTTATAGGCCGACAGGCGACCAGCCGGAAGCCATTCGACAGCTCACAGAGGCTGCTTTAGCAGGAGTGCCTGCTCAAACTCTACTGGGTGTGACAGGCTCTGGTAAAACTTTTACAATTGCGAATGTCATAGCCAATCTCAATAAGCCTACTCTTGTCTTGAGCCACAATAAGACGCTCGCAGCACAGCTCTATACAGAAATGAAGGGCTTTTTCCCAGACAATGCGGTGGAGTATTATGTCTCTTACTACGACTACTATCAACCAGAGGCCTATTTGCCATCGTCTGATACTTACATAGAAAAAGACCTTGCCATCAACGAGGAGTTGGATAAACTGCGTTTGGCAGCGACATCGTCTCTGCTTTCAGGTCGCAAAGATGTTGTTGTGGTGTCTTCTGTGTCATGTATTTATGGTATGGGCAACCCTTCAGCTTTCTACGAGAATGTGATAGATTTGAAGGTGGGAAATGAGTTGCCACAACAAGTGCTGTTGCGCAAATTGGTTGATAGCCTTTATACGCGCAACGATATAGCTCCTAAAGCTGGTAATTTTCGCGTGAAAGGCGACACTGTGGACATCTTTCTCGCTTATGCCGATGAGATTTTACGCATCACTTACTGGGGCGATGAAATTGAAAGCATAGAAGAAGTTGATGGAGAAACTGGCCATCGTAAGGCCCGATTTGAAGAGTATAAAGTTTATCCTGCCAATCTTTTTTTGACTTCGAAAGAAACACAGCAGATGGCCATCTATAAAATTCAAGACGACCTAATGAGTCGTCTTGAAGAGCTGGAGCGCGAAGGGAAAAAGTTGGAGGCTAAGCGACTGAAGGAGCGTGTAGAGTACGACTTGGAGATGATTCGCGAGTTGGGGCATTGTTCAGGTATTGAAAACTATTCACGCTATTTTGACGGACGGGAGCCGGGCACGCGTCCGTATTGTTTGCTCGATTTCTTCCCTAAGGATTTTCTGATTGTCATAGACGAAAGCCACGTTTCTGTTCCGCAAATTCGGGCTATGTACGGAGGCGATCGTGCTCGAAAGGAAAACCTTGTAGAGTATGGATTTCGCTTGCCCGCAGCGAAAGATAATCGTCCACTAAAGTTTGAAGAGTTTCACGAGCTGGCCAAGCAGGTTATTTATATCTCTGCTACACCTGATGATTATGAACTTTCTGAAAGCGAGGGCATTGTTGTAGAGCAACTCATTCGCCCAACAGGGCTTCTTGACCCACCAATAGAGGTGCGAGACACGGATTACCCTGTGGATGATTTGATGGAAGAAATCCGTTTGTCCATCTCCAGAGATGAGCGTGTGTTGGTCACAACGCTGACAAAAAGGATGGCAGAAGAATTGACGGACTATTTGCTGAAGAATGGTGTTAGCACGGCCTATATTCACAGTGATGTGGACACATTGGAGCGTGTGCGCATTATGGAAGACCTGCGCCGTGGTGTCTATCAAGTGTTGGTGGGAGTCAACCTCCTTCGTGAGGGACTCGATTTGCCCGAAGTGGCTTTGGTCGCTATTTTAGATGCAGATAAAGAAGGTTTTTTGCGCTCCCGGCGTTCACTTACACAGACAGCAGGGCGCGCCGCTCGCAATGTCAATGGGCGTGTAATCATGTATGCCAAAAACATCACGCAGTCCATGCAACAGACCATTGATGAAACCAATCGTCGCCGTTCTATACAGATTGCTTATAATACAGAACATGGTATCACGCCCACACAAATACGCAAAACGGTTGGCGGTAACGAGTTGGCCGCGATAGGTAAGGAGCAGGCCGAAACGCGGGAACGTACGACTTACGTTGCGACACCTGAAGAGCGTTTAGAAGTGGCGGCAGAGGCTTTTGTTGCTTATGCCACAGACGAACCCTTGAGCCAACGCATCGAACGGGTCAAAAAGCAAATGAAAGAAGCTGCTGCTAAAATGGATTTTGTAACAGCGGCTCAGTTGCGCGATATTCTTTTGTCTTTGGAGAAGCAACAAAAATAAAGGTTTTGATTAGGTGTATTTAACCTTTGATTTGGAATTGGCGGAAAGATGTATTATCTTTGCAGTAACCTCAGTAGAAGCAAGACAGCCTTATAAGGCTGTCTTGCTTTTTGCCCGATAGAAAGGCGTTCTACTTTATGCGTAGATAGGAAAAATAGATGGCGCATCCCGTTTTTTCTTCTTGCGCCATTTGTGATTGCTTCCCTTGCCACTTGTTGTTTTGGCTTTGGGCAAAGGTCGGAAATCATAAAGATATATAAAACATCATGGTGCAACTTACTTCACGTTTCAAAGCCAAAAAGAGAAAAGAAAATAGAGAGGAGTTTTCTTGAATAAAAGCGTAAAAAAACGAGCGTATTATCCCTGATTTCCCAACTGTTTTTGCTATTTTTGCAGAAAGCGTATAGCATAGAAAATAAACACTTCCTAAATAGACTCCTTTACCTCAAAATAGAAAATGGCTAAACCCCAAAAGAAGAAAACGGCTAAAACAAAGTCCTCTGCATGGTCGGAGGTGGGCACATTAGAAGATTGGAAGAATTGGTTTACTGGTGAGAAAATTCGTTTTTTCATTGGTCTAATTGTACTTGTTGTTGCGGTATTCTTCTTTTTGTCACTTATCTCAAACCTCTATACGGGTGCTCAAGACCAAGCAGGCATTGAACACAAAGCCCTTGATGCTGCTGCCAACTATGGCGGTAAGTTAGGAGCTTATGTGTCCTACTATTTTATGAATGAGTGCTTTGGAATTTTTGCTCTTTTTATTCCTGTTTTCTTGCTCCAGTTGAGCATGAAAATCATGGCAGTGTATAGAGTGCGGCTTTGGAAATGGTTCCTCAACTTTTCCATTGTTATGATTTGGGGCTCTGTCTTTGCGAGTGCCTTACGTCCTTCCTTGCCCAAAAGTTTTCTCAACTTCTTTTCTTTTGAATTAGGAGGCAATCATGGCGTTTATGTCAATGAAGTGTTAAATCAAAATGTAGGAGTTGTTGGCACTTTCATTCTACTTATAGCTGTAGCCATCTGCTATTTTGTTTACCTTAGTAGCGAAACGATCACCATTGTCGGAAAACTCTTAAATCCTACTCGTAGCCTACCTAACTTGCGTGAACGGATAGCGGAAAGAGTGGCTATTGAAGAGGCTCAAGAAGCAGGTGACAAAGCATTTGAGACCGTAGAAGATGATGTAGAGGCACAAGAGGAAGAAGAACTTGATGAAACGGATGTTGTTGAAGAAGAGTTAGAAGACGAAGAGGACGAAGACAACGGCATTGAGCTTTCGCTGTCTCCATCAGTGCCCAAAGCAACAAAAGTCGCAGACGATGTCGATTTTGTGGTTGAAGGCAGTGCTGAAGAAGCCGTGGTAGAGAATGAAACTCCATTGCCCGCTTCCGCAACGGATGGAGTGGGGCAGGAAGGGCTTAACTTAGAGCCTTATGACCCACGCAAGAGTTTAGAAAACTATAAGTTCCCGACTCTCGATTTACTTAAAAAGTTTCCCGATGATGCTCCCGCAATAGACATGGCTGAGCAAAACGCAAACAAGGATCGCATCATCGAGATATTGAATAACTTTGGCGTAGGCATTTCCAGCATCAAGGCGACAGTTGGCCCGACTATAACGCTCTACGAAATCACACCTGCTCAGGGCGTGCGCATCAGTAAAATACGTGGTTTGGAGGATGATATAGCATTGAGCCTTAGTGCCTTAGGGATTCGTATTATCGCTCCGATTCCGGGAAAAGGAACCGTCGGTATTGAGGTGCCAAACAAAAATCCTCGTATCGTTTCTATGGAAAGCATTCTAAACTCTAAGCGTTTCCAAGAAACGACCTACGACCTCCCAATCGCCATTGGCAAGACCATCACCAATGATGTCTTTATGGTTGACTTGGCCAAGATGCCTCACTTGCTTGTGGCAGGTGCAACGGGACAGGGTAAATCCGTTGGTTTGAACGCCATCATCACGTCTTTGCTCTATAAGAAACACCCCACAGAATTAAAGTTCGTGATGGTCGACCCCAAAAAAGTGGAGTTTTCCATTTATGCGCCTTTGGAAAAATACTTCATTACCAAACTACCCGAAGAGAAGGATGCGATTATCACAGATGTGAGCCGTGTTGTAAAGACTTTGAAGAGTCTCTGTGCGCTGATGGACCATCGTTACGACTTGTTGAAGAAAGCACGAGTGCGCAATCTCAAAGAGTATAACGAGAAGTTCAAGGCACGGCAACTCAACCCTAATGAAGGGCACGAATTCATGCCTTTTGTGGTTATCATCATTGATGAGTTCGGCGATTTGATCATGACGGCAGGAAAAGAAGTGGAGCTTCCGATTGCACGCATAGCTCAGTTGGCGCGTGCTGTGGGAATGCACATGGTTATTGCCACCCAACGCCCAACGACAAACATCATCACTGGCACGATTAAGGCCAACTTCCCTGCGCGTATGGCCTTTAAGGTATCGGCACAGATCGACAGTCGCACTATTTTGGACGGTGCTGGTGCGAACCAGCTCATTGGGCGAGGCGACTTGTTGTTCCTTAGTGGTATGACAGGGGCAGAGCCTGTTCGTGTGCAATGTGCCTTTGTTGATACACCAGAGGTGGAGCGTATCAACCGCTTTATTGAAGAGCAACCCGGCTGGCTGGCCCCGTATGAATTGCCTGAGGTGCTCGACACTGATAGTGAGGGAGGGGGTAGCGGTGAGCTGGATACCAGTGTGTTGGATAGTATGTTTGAAGATGCTGCCCGTCTCATTGTGATGCATCAACAAGGTTCCACATCACTCATCCAACGGAAATTTGCCATAGGCTACGCACGGGCAGGTCGCTTGATGGACCAGCTGGAAAAAGCAGGCGTAGTAGGGCCAACACAGGGCAGTAAACCCCGCGAAGTCTTGGTGGCTGATGAGAATACATTGGATTTGCTCTTGAGTAATTTGAGAGCTTGATACATAAAAACTTCTGATGAAGAACAGTGGCAAAAGTCTGCCATTTCTTTGTCAGAGGAAAGCTAATATATTTATTAAATGAAACGTCAATTATTTTCACTCGCCCTGCTGTTTGCATCGGCCTTGATGGGAGTGCAAGCGCAGAACGCACAACATATTTTGGACAAAACCTCTGCAACGTTGAAAGCAAGTGGAGGCATTAAAGCCAACTTTGAAACCACTTCTTATAAAGGCAATAAGCCCACAGGAACAGTTGAAGGGGAGTTGCTCATGCAGAGCGAACGTTTTAGGGTGCGCTCCAATGCGGTTAGCTCATGGTTTGACGGACGCACGCAATGGACTTTGATTGGTGGCAGCGACGAAGTAAACATCAGCACCCCATCCGAGGCCGAACGTCAAGCGATGAATCCCTACGCTTTCGTAGACATTTACAAAAAAGGGTATAGTGCCAATGCGCGCACCATCACTTATAATAATGCCACCTGCTATGAAGTGCAACTTAAAGCAAAGGATGCGAATGTAGACTTGCAAGAACTGCGCTTAGTCATCAATAGTGCAAATCACCTGCCTCTCTCCATTCGTATGAAACGCAAGCAAGGCGATTGGACCCGTATCCGTGTGTCAAACATTCGCTTGCATCAAAAATTTGATAACAAGACATTTGTCTTTAATAAAGCAGAGTATCCCAGTGTCGAGATAATCGACCTTCGTTAAACTTTTATAGAGAAGAAAGATATGTTGCGCATAGCCATTCAATCCAAAGGTCGCCTGCACGATGACACGGTTGCCCTTTTAGCAGAAGCAGATATTAAGATTACTGAATCGAAGCGCACTCTTCTGGCGAAAGCCAAAGGGTATCCCTTAGAGAGTCTTTTCCTTAGAGACGATGACATCCCGCAGACAGTGTTTGACGGGATTGCCGACTTGGGAGTTGTGGGCTTGAACGAATTGAAAGAAAAGGGCTATGATGTGGACATCGTCCGCTCTTTAGGTTTTGGAGGTTGCCGCTTGTCTTTGGCCATCCCTAAGGGAGAGGATTACACAGATGTGTCGTGGTTCGAGGGCAAGAAGATTGCTACATCCTATCCTAAGATATTGCAACAGTTCTTAGAGGAAAAGGGTATTCATGCCAGCATCCATGTGATTACGGGTTCTGTTGAAATTTCTACAAGTATAGGCATTGCCGATGCAATCTTTGATATTGTCAGCTCTGGTTCTACCTTGGTGAGCAACAACCTCAAGGAAGTGGAAGTCGTGTTGCACAGCGAAGCTGTATTGATAGGTAACAAGAGCCTTTCGGAAGAGAAAAAGGCGTTGCTCGATGGATTGCTTTTCCGTTTAGAAGCAGTGAAGCAGTCAGAAGGTAAGAAGTATGTGCTTCTGAATGCTCCGAACGAAAGCATTGAAGCCATTACAAAAATTCTTCCAGGAATGAAGAGTCCCACAGTGATGCCATTGGCCGAAGCAGGCTGGAGCAGTGTTCATACAGTACTTGATGGTGATCGTTTTTGGGAAATTGTAGCTCAGTTGAGAGCCGTAGGTGCACAAGGTATCTTGGTGATACCTATCGAGAAAATGATACTCTAAAAAGCACGGATATGGAAGTTCTGCGCAATCCTAAAAGAGAAGATTGGACAGGTCTCACACAGCGCCCACTCTTCGACTTGACTCAATTGTTCTCTGTGGTCCAGCCGATATTGGAGAACGTAAAACAGCGAGGCGATGTGGCACTTTTCGAGTATGAAGAAAAGTTCGACAAGGCGCAATTAACCACTTTGGAAGTGACGCCTGCCGAAGTTGAGGAGGCTGTTGCGCTTGTAGAGCCTGCTCTTAAAGAGGCTTTGCAAGTGGCGCATCGCAATATCGCAAGTTTTCATGAGGCGCAACGCCCACAAAGTCTTGTGGTGGAAACTTGTCCCGGCGTCCGCTGTGAGCAACATACGGTAGCGATTGAAAAAGTAGGGCTTTATGTGCCAGGGGGAACAGCTCCTTTACTCTCGACGGTGCTGATGCTCGGCATTCCTGCACAGATTGCAGGCTGTCGTACAGTAGTGCTTTGTACGCCCCCTAATGCAGAGGGAAAAATTAACCCAGCTATTTTGTACGCGGCATCGCTGTGTGGCATCGATAAAATATACAAGGTGGGTGGTGCACAGGCAATTGCAGCGATGGCGTATGGCACAGAAACAGTGCCTGCGGTGCATAAAATTTTTGGTCCGGGTAATCAATATGTGATGGCGGCAAAGCAATTGGTAGCCTTGTCGCAGGTGGCGATAGACATGCCAGCAGGTCCCAGTGAAGTGGAAGTGTTTTGCGATGCTACCTGTGTGCCACAATTTGTGGCGGCAGACCTTCTTAGCCAAGCGGAACATGGTGTAGATTCGCAGGTCATCCTTGTTTGTACAAACGAGTCGACATTGACAGAAATTCTCGAAGCGTTGGAGGAGCAACTTGTGAACCTGCCACGCAAAGAAATTGCCGAGAAAGCATTACAGAACAGCAAGGCCATTCTTTTTGATACAGTGGAGCAGGGCGTAGAATTCACTAATAGCTATGGCCCAGAGCATCTCATTTTATCCGTGGAAGGTTATCGAGACTTAGCTCCCCTTATGCCACATGCAGGCTCTATCTTCTTGGGCAATTACAGCAGTGAGAGTGCAGGCGATTATGCTTCTGGCACAAATCATACTCTACCAACAAAAGGTTGGGTGCGTAGCTATAGTAGTTTGAGTTTAAGTAGCTTTATGCGTTCATATACGGTGCAAGAACTTACTCCAGAAGGCGTTGTGGCTATTGGAACTGCTGTCGAAACCATGGCAGATGCAGAACAGCTTTTTGCCCATAAGCATGCGATGACGCTGCGCTTGCAGTCTCTTTCGAAATAAGTATCATTCAACGAAATTATCTTTATGCGTCCACTCAAAGAATTGGTGCGTCCCAACATTTGGGAGCTTTCTCCCTATAGCTCAGCTCGCGACGAATATAAAGGCGTTACGGCTACGGTCTTTTTGGACGCTAACGAAAGTCCTTACAACACGCCTTTCAATCGCTATCCAGACCCTTTGCAACTTGAGGTGAAAGCCCAGCTGGAAAAGCTCAAAGGTGTGCCTCAAGCTTCCATCTTCTTGGGAAATGGCAGTGATGAGGCGATAGATTTAGTTTTCCGAGTATTTTGTAATCCGGGTAAAGACAATGTCGTGGCCATTGAGCCGACTTATGGCATGTATGCCGTTTGTGCGGACATAAATGATGTGGCTTATCGCCGTGTGCCTTTAGACAAAGATTTTCAGATGGATGCCGACGCTTTGTTGGCTGCGACAGATGAAAACACGAAAGTCATCTTTCTGTGTAGTCCCAACAATCCAACGGGCAATGTCTTGCACCGCGCTCAAATCGTGAAATTGCTCACAGGCTTTTCGGGTATTGTTGTGTTGGATGAGGCTTATGCCGACTTCTCAAGCGCGCCCAGTTTCCGCAAGGAATTGGATGCTTATCCGAACCTTATCATCTTGAACACTTTTTCTAAAGCTTGGGCTTCTGCAGGTATTCGTTTAGGAATGGCTTTTGCCTCTCCTGAGATTGTTGCCCTTTTCAATAAGGTGAAGTATCCTTATAACGTGAATATCCTCACACAAAAAGCGGCTTTGGATTTGATGAATAAGCGCCACGAGCTTAACGATTGGCGCAACCGTATTTTGCATGAGCGCGCCACGTTGATGGCTAACTTTAAGTTGCTCCCTTGTTGCAAGCATGTCTATCCAACAGACGCCAATTTCTTCTTGGCAAAAATGGACAATGCCACTAAGATATACGACTATCTGATTCGCCAAGGCATTGTTGTGCGTAATCGTAGCAAGATTATGCTATGTGACGATTGCTTACGCATCACAATAGGTACGCCTCAAGAAAATACAAGTCTTCTCCGTGCCTTGCGCCAATACTCTGTATAAGAAATGAAGAAAGTTCTCTTTATCGATCGTGACGGCACCCTTATTCACGAGCCGGCGGATGAGCAGATTGACGCCTTTGAAAAGTTGTCTTTCTTGCCCAATGTCTTCCACGCTTTGCGCCAAATTGTGGACAAGACGGACTACGAATTGGTGCTGGTCAGCAACCAAGATGGTTTGGGAACAGATTCGTTCCCTGAAGAAACTTTTTGGCCGGTGCATCATTTGATCATGAATACCCTTGAGAGCGAGGGCATCCATTTTACAAAGCAGCACATCGATCGTCATTTCCCTGAAGATGGTGCGCCCACTCGAAAACCGGGCACAGGTATGCTGACTGAATACTTTTCTGCCGATTATGATTTGTCAAATAGCTATGTCATTGGCGACAGAGAGACCGACGTGCAATTGGCCGAGAACCTTGGGGCTCGTGCGTTGCGCTTGGGCGATGACATGGATTGGATACGCATTGCCGAAATACTGATAGCAGGAGAGCGCACAGCCTCTGTACATCGTGTGACAAAAGAAACAGACATCTCCGTGTCTGTATTTTTAGATATGCCGGGGCGGTGTCATATTGCAACAGGGCTTGGTTTTTTCGATCATATGCTCTCACAGATAGCCCACCATGGAGGGATAGGGCTGGACATCACTGTCAAAGGCGACCTTCATGTGGATGAGCATCACACAATAGAAGACACAGCTCTTGCACTTGGCGATTGTCTCCGCCAAGCAATAGGTAATAAATTGGGGCTCAATCGTTATGGCTTTTGCTTACCCATGGACGATTGTCTCTGTCAAGCTTCAGTCGATTTTGGAGGTCGGCCTTGGCTCGTTTGGGAAGCCAATTTTCAGCGTGAGAAAATAGGGGATATGCCCACAGAAATGTTTCTCCACTTTTTCAAAAGCCTTTCCGACGCAGCCTTGATGAACCTCAACTTGAAGGCAGAAGGCACGAATGAGCACCATAAGATAGAAGGGCTTTTCAAGGCCTTTGCTCGTGCTTTGCGCATGGCTTTACGACGCGATATAGATTGCTTGGTTGTGCCATCTTCAAAAGGAACACTTTGATGTAGAACGAATATCCTTTCCCCTTTTACGTTTATGAGAACGCTATGTTATTTCTGTCTGCTTTGTGGCATGATGGCATGTAGCAAAATAGACCTCACAGAAGAACCGACAGTGCCAAACACATCTACAGTGGTGGTGAAAGATACGCTCACAGTGTCGATGCTTGCGGGCAAAGACATCGGCGAGATGGTTGGCGTAAAAGGGTATCTCGTGGGCTATTGCATGGGAACAAGCTTGAAAGCTGCGTCAAATGAGATACCAGAAGAAGCAAATACCAACTTTTTGCTTTCTGATACGCCTACGCTGGAAGGTGCAACGACACTGACCGCCGTTGGGCTGAATAAGAGCAATGTCTTTCACGAAGCGTGGAACTTGGCAAAAAATCCCGAACGTTTAGGGAAGTATCTTTTTGTTTATGGAAAACTGCAAACTTATTTTGGCATTAAAGGCATTCGTGACCCAAAGAAAATAGAACTATTGCCATTTCCGCCATCAGAGCCACAAGAGCATGAGGATTCAACTTCTATTTCAAAGAACGATACCATTACGCCACTGCAATTTTTAGCTTTAGAAATCAACCAATTTGTTACGCTGAGAGGTTACATAGTGGGAACTTTAGGAGGGAGTCTTTTAAGTTCTGCGGTAGTGGGAAAGGCAAAAAAGCCTGCCACAAACCTCCTTTTAGCGACAACACCCACAGAGACCGATGTGGCAAAGATGGTGCCCGTTCGCTTGAAAGACAAAAGTGAAGAGCGGATAGTTTTGGACCTTTATGCTCACCCCAATTTGTTAGGGCAGAGACTGACCGTGAGTGGCGTGGTCACTACTTATTTTGGGGTTAATGGCATTACAAACATAGTGAGCTATCGCTTGGACACGCTCTCAAAGGCAACTCCTATAGACCCTGTGCCCAGTGATAGCACCCGTCCTCCTCAACCTCAAAATCCACCAACTATCTCTGACTCAACGGCTGTGATAGATGGACGTGCTCCGTCTTGGAGGGCGATTTCTCGTCAGGCATCTATGACGAGAAGACGAGAGTAGAAGTGTGTTTTGAAGATGCCTGTATCAAGCGTTCGTTTGACACCAAACGTTTTCTCGCCATGGTTGGACACTGATCGCTATGAGTTGTTTCTTTTTTGTAAGTCATTGAAATATAGCTGTCTATAAACCTTTGTTTCATGAGGCTATATTTGTATTTTCGGGAGGCGCAAGAAGAAAAAACAAGTTGCGCCTCCCGAATTTTCTTCTTGCGCCTCCCGGAAGAAGACCTAACGATGCGAGAAACAATGCTGTCGGTAGAAGATGTCTCTTTCCCTATTTGCACATAAAGAATAGTTGTGCAAAGATATAAATATGTAAGTTTGGGTGTCATTTTCAGGGGAAAAGAAGTGCTTCGAAACGGAAAAATGCCTATCTTTGCACAAAACAAGACATAATGAGCGAATGAGTCTGTGTGGCTTTTAGCTTAACTCGTATGGAAAATAAATAATGGAAGAGAATAGAGACTTCATTCATTACATAGAGCAGAGTATTATAAAGCATTGGGACTTAGATGCCTTGACCGACTATCAAGGAGCTACGTTTCAGTATAAGGATGTGGCACGCAAGATTGAGAAGATGCACATCCTTTTTGAGAATGCAGGAATTGTTCCCGGCGATAAGATTGCTTTATGTGGACGCAATAGTGCGAATTGGGCGACAGCTTTTTTGGCAACGCTAACCTATGGAGCGATCTGTGTGCCCATTCTCCACGAATTTAAGGCCGAGCAAGTGCATGATATCGTCAATCACTCAGAGGCGCGATTGCTGTTTGCTGGCGATATGGTGTGGCCTACATTGGTGGCAGATGCAATGCCCCAATTGGAAGGCGTAGTAAGTCTTGTAGATTTCTCGCTTCTTGTCAGCCGAACAGAACGCTTGACAGAAGCGCGTGAAAGGCTGAACGAGTTTTTTGGAAGGAAGTATCCAAAGTATTTCCGACCAGAACACATTTCATATCGTCATGCCGAGGAAGATGAAGTGGCTTTGATCAACTATACTTCAGGCACAACGAGCAACTCTAAGGGCGTGTTGATTCCTTACCGTGCATTGTGGTCGAATTACGACTTTGCAGTACAGGTGTTGGGCGATAAAATGCCCTCTGGAAAGGCCAAAGTTATCTCTATGTTGCCGATGGCACATATGTATGGCATGGCTTTTGAGTTCATCTTTGAGTTTTTGGCAGGTGCGCATGTTTATTACTTGACGCGTGTGCCTTCGCCCAAGATTATTTTCCAAGCCTTTGGAGAAATCAAGCCTCATATCATTATCTCTGTACCATTGATTATAGAGAAAATCATCAAGAAGTCAGTGTTGCCCAAGTTACAGAACATCGGCATGAAACTCTTGATGAATGTGCCAATCATCAATAGCGGTATCCGGGAGCGTGTTCGCAAGCAACTCATGGAGGCATTTGGTGGCAATGTGTACCAAGTTATCATTGGTGGCGCTGCTTTCAATAGTGAAGTAGAGCACTTTCTGAAGGACATCAACTTTCCTTTCACCGTTGGCTATGGTGCTACGGAATGCGCACCTATCATCAGCTATGTCGACTGGAAAGAATTCCGTCTTGGATGTTGCGGTAGAGCAGTGCCTCGTATGGAAATCAGAATAGACAATCCAGATCCTCAAAGCGGAGTGGGAGAAGTGTTGGTACGTGGCACGAATGTCATGCTGGGCTATTATAAAAACGAAGAAGCTACAGCTGAAACATTACGTGACGGATGGTATCACACGGGTGATCTTGGACTTTTGGATGAAGACGGTTTCCTCTATCTCAAAGGGCGCTCTAAGAACATGTTGTTGGGAGCTTCAGGACAAAACATTTATCCTGAAGAAATAGAAGACAAGCTTTCGGCGATGCCTTTTGTAAGTGAATGTTTGGTCATTCAGAAAGGAGAAAAACTCGTAGCTCTAATATATCCCGACTACGATGAGGCGGAAAAGCAAGCAGTAAGCCGAGAGCGTCTGTTTGAAATGCTGGAGTTTAATCGCAATGAACTGAATAAGCAAATCCCAGCCTATGAGCAAATCTCTGCTATTAAGATGATGGAAAGCGAGTTTGAGAAAACACCTAAGCGTAGTATCAAACGCTTCCTCTATATCGACGAAGAAGTTTAGTTGAATAGCACACCTATAAAATCTCCGTTCAGTGAACCTGTTGCAGGATACTGAACGGAGATTTTACAAGTTTATAAACAGAGTTTATTTCTCGCTTTCCTCACGAAGTTGCCCAAGGAGCTGAAAGTCTTTTTTGCGCAGTTTGAAACTGTTGGTCAAGTATTTGTCACGCACTGTTTGGTTCTCAGCCAACTCTTCAGGAGTGCCTTGAAAGAGGATGCGCCCTTCAAAAAGAAGATAGGCACGATCGGTAATGCACAAAGTCTCTTCTACATTATGGTCTGTGATAAGGATGCCGATGTTGCGGTCTTTGAGTTTCCATACGATGTATTGAATATCTTCAACAGCAATAGGGTCGACGCCTGCAAAAGGTTCATCTAGCATGATGAACTTAGGGTCAATGGCCAAGCAACGAGCAATCTCAGTGCGTCGTCGCTCGCCGCCAGAGAGTTGGTTGCCGTTATTCTTGCGCACTTTCTCTAAGCGAAATTCGCTGATGAGGCTTTCAAGTTTATCCTTCTGGTATTCGCGTGACTTGCCAGTCATTTCCAATACAGAAGCGATATTATCCTCAACAGACATCGTGCGGAAGACAGAGGCTTCTTGTGCCAAATAACCGATGCCAGCTTTGGCGCGCTTATAGACAGGATAGTTGGTGATTTCCTCGTTGTCCATATAAATATGTCCCGAATTAGGCACTACTAATCCTGTGGTCATATAAAAAGAAGTAGTCTTGCCTGCACCATTAGGACCAAGTAGGCCAACAATTTCGCCTTGCTTCACTTCAAAGGCCACATCGTTCACTACTGTGCGCTTGCCATAGCGCTTTACGAGACCCTCGGTGCGCAGGGTGGTTGAAGTCTCAGAGAAGTTGTCGCTCATAAAAGGGAATATGTTAAGAAAAGAGTTGTGTTAAAGAGAAAGAACTTCTAATTGCGAAAGTTCCACGAGATAAGTGTCGTAGCAAATGGCACGGCCTCCAAAGCCCTCTTTTTGGTGCATTAAGCCATGATTGAGCACCTGCCCGCCTCGCTCTGTTGAGATACCGAAATCGAAATAGCGAGGGCAAGTTTGTGAACTTGCGTGGTATTGTGCTGAAAACTGCTCTATCAAATGAGCGAAAAGCAAATCAAGTGCGCCATATTGCCGTCCACAGCTGTTCGTAGCGATGTATTGAACATGAATGGTTTGCGGTGTGTGAAAAAGAACGCAACCTCCGATGCAATTTCCTTCCTTATGCACGGTGTGCAGAGAGATGTTTTTTGGGAAAAGAGTGGCTAATTGCTCCATCTCCGTAATACGATGTACAGGAGATGTGTTGTGGCGAAGAAGTGCTTCTTCCAATATGGGCCAAAACATCTGCCAGCCTTCGCGATTGTCATGTTGGAGGCTCAAATTGTTTCTAAGTGCTTTATTGCGCATTCGCCGACGCAGGGTGGTAAAGGAAACCGCTTGTTGCAAATCTATGGTTGCAGAGAGCGTGCGCGCAGAGAGCGTTGCTGAAGCCCGAAAGAGCCAGTAGAGCGTTTCTTCTGCAGGGATGCGATGGTAGATATGTGGTGTTGGTTTTATCTCGATACGCTCGAAGCCTTCAGAGCGATAGGTCGTAGCAATTGCTACCCACATCTGTCGGACAAGTTCTGCGCTTGCATCGGGCAGGGTGAGTAGTGTGCCGTACGTTAATCCACCATGCGATTTGATAGAGCGAGCCTCTTTATGCGCAGAAGCAGGTAAGATACCCACACATCGTTTGCCTGAAAAACAGATAAGTGACGCATCTGTAAAGCGATCCTGATGATAGTCCATAAAGTCGCGTTGGAAGAGAAAAGTTCCTTCCCGCGATTCGAAGACAAACCTATCCCAAGCAGGTTTGTCGGCAGGACTATAACGGCGCGCAACAATCATTCTGTTTTGAATTCTGTGATATACCCCGTGGCATCGTAAGGCTCAGAGGCCATGCAAAGACAGATACAATCTGAAGAGAAGTGCTTTAAGTCGCACCAAATGGCAGGAGGAATGAGAATCCCCTTTGTTGGAGAATTGAGCAAAAAGGTGCGCTCGGCTGTTGCACTACGTAGAGTGACTTCAACACTCCCCTGAAGAGCAACTAAAGCTTCCCAGCATGAACGATGGGCATGCCCTCCACGCTCCTTTTCTGTTGGGATGTTGTAGAGCCAAAATACGCGTTGCGGTATAAAAGGTAGCCCTTTGGGCGTAAAAGATACCCCTCCTGCTCCTTCTGCCACAGAGAGAAGCCCGCGTTCATCGCTGAACGTGGGAAAAGTAAGGGTCAATGTGTCTAAATCGTGAGGTACTATCATCTTATTGGCAGTCTACGCAACTACGCCCTTTTACAAAACCTTTAAGAGTTTGTGCCACTGCGATATGATCGGGGTGTAGGGCGTAAGCCTCAATGTCGGCCAAGGAGGCAAACTCACCTACGAGAGCCATGTCCCAGCTTTCTGCAGGATTTTCGTTAAAGCCTACTTCTATACTTTGGATAGCAGGAATTGTTAAGGGCAAGGCTTCGATGCCTTCTTTGAAGCGAGTCATCAATTTTTTGCGCTCCTCAGCACTCATTTCTTCAATGAGTTGGAAAAGTACGATGTGTTTCATTGATAAGTTTGTAACTTTGCTCTTTCAAAATTACAACATTGAAAGCATATATTTACCCTTTGGCCCTAACTTTATTACTCTCGGCTTGCAGAAATTCTGAAAAGCGAGAGGAAAATGGGGCATTTGCCAAAGAAAAAGCGGGCTCTACGGAGAGCGTGGACTTCTCTCAAATCAAAGAGACAGGGGAGCTTATCGTGACAACGCTGAGCGGGCCAGACACTTATTACGACTATCAAGGTGTCCCTTTGGGGCGTGAGTATAGTCTAATAAGTAACTTTGCTGTGAGCGAAGGCTTGCGCTTGCGCATCGAAGTGGCACATGATACGACAGAGATGTTGCAGATGCTGGTTTCTGGTAACGCTGACATTGTGGTCTTTCCCTTGCCCAAAAAGATGGTCGAAGCGGAAGGGCTTCAAGCAACAGGTGCGCAAGATGCAAAGAAGCATACTGCGTGGGCTGTACGGAGCGAAAGCAGGGAACTTTCGGAAGCGCTTGAGTTGTGGTGGCAAGGTGGCAAGGTCTTGGAAACGTTGCATACCAAGCAGATACCCACTGGGTCTATGCTGGTGCGTCGCCATGTTTATGCGCCATTTATCTCGCGGGAAAAAGGCCAAATATCCACCTACGATCCACTCTTCCAAGAGGCTGCTCGTGCGATTGGTTGGGATTGGCGACTCATAGCAGCTCAAGCCTATCAAGAGTCGGCATTTGATCCACAAGCAGTCTCATGGGCTGGGGCGAGAGGGCTGATGCAATTGATGCCAGCTACGGCCACAGCGATGGGGGTGAGCAATGTGCATGATCCGCGAGAGAATGTCATGGGAGGTGCGCGCTATTTGCGCTTGCTTGGGAGTCAATTCTCGGATATTCCTAATGGTGAGGAGCGCCTGCGTTTCGTGTTGGCTGCCTATAATGGTGGCTCTGGACACATTCGCGATGCTATGGCTTTAGCCAAGAAGTATGGTAAGCAATCCACATCGTGGGGAGATGTGAGCATGTTTGTTTTGGGGCTTCAACAGCCACGCTACTATCGCGACCCTGTTGTTAAGTATGGTTATATGATAGGTAGCCAAACTTACGAATATGTCAATGCTATTATGGAACGTTATCGCACTTATGGCGGTGCAGTCTCAGCTACTCCAAACGCTATGCCTTTGGATGGAACATCCACTACTGGTGCGCCTCCAAAAACTGGTCGCCACAAAATATATATGCCTGAAGATTTAGAAAAAATGGAGGAGTAGGGGAAATGTTTCCTGTGTTTCGATAAAAAGATTTCGGCGGTCTGTATTTTAATAATACAGACCGCCGAAATTATATATAGCGAAGCTATGGTGAAATTATTCACCGAGCTTGTTGAAATCCTCCATAGAGATGCTCTTATGGTCGAGCTTCACAACTTCTTTCAAAGCGGCTGTGAGCTTCATGTCAACTGCTTGCTCAATAAAACCGTTCACTTGGTTGCGATCCTTGAGGAGGTTCTCTGCATATTGCTCCAAGTATTCTTCAGGGATGTTGTTCATACCATATTGTGCAAACTGCATACGAGCAAAAGACATGGCTGCACGACGCACATCGGCATCTTCTACCTTCACACCATTGGCTTCAGCCAATTGCTCTTTGACGAGTTGCCAAGTGAGCACTTCAATGCTCTTGTCGTAATTCTCATCAACGAACTCTGCACCCTTGTCTTGGTTGTTCTGTAGCATCAAACGCTTGAGAAGAGCATCGGGGAACTCCAGCTTACCAATCTTCTCAATTACGTATGCACGAGCATCTTGCAAGAAGCGGAAGTCGCTGGCGCTTGTATATTGCTTAGCTGTTTCTTCCTTGATACGTGCCTTGAACTCTTCTTCGCTTTTTACTTCACCTTCGCCGAAAATGCGGTCGAACAACTCTTGATTGAGTTCGGCAGGAACGATGCGAGAGATGTCGTCAATGGTGAAAGCAAAGTCGCCAGAGTGATTGGCCACTTCTTCTTTTTCAATCTTGAGGATGGTGGCTACTTCTGCCTCACGGCCAGCATATGCCTTAGCAAGGTTGAACGTTACAACGCCATCTTTTTTAGCACCTTCAAAGAGCTTTGCCTGTTCTTGATCGGCAAAGTAAACTGGCATCAAAGAAGCTTTCTCGACAACAATGCCGTCTGCTTTAGCTTCTCCACCTTCGAGTTCAACGAGTTTACCGCGGAGGATGTCACGTTCTTGATACTCTTCGAATGATTCGGGGCGACCTGCTTGTTGTGCCAAAGACTTCACTTGGTTTTCAACTTGCTCGTCAGAAACTTCGATGTCGTAGTAAACAACAGTGTCTTTATCCGTTAATTCGGCCTTGAATTCAGGTGCCAAAGCGATGTCGAACTTGAACGTAAAATCGTCTTGTTGTTCGATGTCTTGTGGCTCTTGGTCTTCAGCACCGAGAGGTTCACCAAGCATATTCAACTTGTTGTCGCGGATATAGCCAAATAGGTTGTCACTGATGAGCTTGTTCACCTCGTCCATCTTTACCTGTGCTCCGAAACGCTTGTCAACTAAGCCAGCAGGAGCGTGACCCGGACGGAAACCGGGTACTTGAGCCTGTTTGCGAAGGTTCTTGAGAGACTTTTTTACGTTGTCAGCATAGTCGGCTTTCTCAATTTGAATGGTGAGAACACCGCTTACGTTGCCATTTTTTTCAAATGATACGTTCATATTTTATTTAGTATGTCTTTAGAAATTTTCGTATGAAATCACGCCCAAAGAAAGGGTCTTTGGGGAGGTGAAAAGTTTGCTTTGCAAAAATAGCGTTTTTATTTGAAACGATGAAATTTCCACTCTGTTATCTTTGAGGGGACGATTGATTTTCTGTGCTTTTATTGAGCATAAAGACGAAGCACTTCTGAGATAATGGGGGTTGGCACTAAAGCGGTGATGTCGCTACCTTTTGCTATGAGTTGGCGTATGTCTGTAGCGCTGTAAGGGAAAGTGGGTGCTTCCGAGAGATAGTGCACGCATGCTGAGAGCGTGTCGAGAATGATGGGAAAACCTTGGCGAGGATAGATATAAAGATGATGATGGCGAAGAATGTCTTGGTGATGAGCCCAATGTGGAAATTTGACCCAATTGTCAGCACCGATGAGGAGCGAGAAAGTGCGATTGGGGTAGGCTTGCGACAGGGCTTGTAGCGTGTCCCATGTATAAGAGGGACGTGGTAGACTAAATTCGAAGTCTGATACTTCAATACCTATTTCGCCACTCACTGCTGTGCGACAGAGTGATAGCCTTTCTGTTTCATCTAATAGCGAGGTTTGTTTTTTGAGTGGATTTTGTGGTGAAATCATGAACCACACTTCGTTGGCAATACCTTGCGACAAAGTCCAACGTGCCAGTCCAATGTGACCGTTGTGGATGGGGTTGAATGAACCGCCAAAGAGGAGAGTGTGTTGCATGACTTAGAAGGATAAAAATGAAGACATCTTAGAGCGAAGAAAAGAAAACTGCCACTACTTGGGGAGTGAACTTTTAGATGTCGAAGATAAGAAAGTAGATACGCTTGTATGTGTCTGGTAGTTAGCGTGTTGTGTTTTCTTTTTCGATGGGGCGCAACTTAATGTGTCGGGAGGCGCAAGAAGAAAAAACGAGAGGCGCAGGAAGAATTTTCTTCTTGCGCCTCTCGAAATATGTATCATTGCTGATAGAAAACTTGGCCACTTAAAGCAGGCGCTTTTACTCCGTGTAGCCTTTTACCAAAGACCGACAGTTATAGGTCGAGGCCATGACCTCGCCATAAGCACCTGCGGAACGGAGTGCAAGGATGTCGCCACGTTGTGAGAGTGGAAGTCTCACGCCTTTGTCGAACACATCGCTACTTTCGCAGATCGGGCCCACAACATCGTAAACTGTTGTTTCTGCTGTTGTCGCAGAGAGGTTTTCAATGAAATGTTTTGCATCGTAGAGAGCAGGGCGAATGAGTTCGGTGAAGCCAGCATCGGTGATAAGGAACTTCTTCTCATGGCCCTGTTTCATGTAAAGCACTTTGGTGATGAGGCTACCACATTGGCCCACAATGCTACGACCGAGTTCGAAGTGCAGATGTTGGTGTGGACGCAATTTAAGATGCGTGCGGAAAATGGAGAAATAGCCCTCGAAATCAGGAATAGGATGCTCGTTGGGATTTTCGTAATCAATGCCTAAACCTCCGCCAACGTTGATGTTATGCGTGGCGATACCCTCTGCTTCAAGTTGCACTTGGAGTTCGTTGATGCGGTGGCAGAGAGGGGTGAAGAAATCGGGGTTAAGCACCTGAGAACCTATATGGAAGTGAAGTCCGATGTATTCAACATTGTTGAGTGTATTGGCACGCTGGATGGCTGGCAGCATGTCTTCCATGGCCAAGCCAAATTTGTTTTCGTTGAGACCTGTTGTGATTTTCTCGTGCGTATGGGCATCAATGTTTGGATTGATGCGGAATGCAACACGGGCAGTTTTGTTACGTTCAGCGGCCAGTTCATTGATGACCTCAAGTTCTGGCATGCTTTCTACATTGAAGCAAAAGATGTCGTTATCCAAGCCAAGAGCTATTTCCCAATCGGCTTTGCCTACGCCAGCGAAGACAATGTCTTGAGGAGCAAAACCTGCATCGAGACAAGCTTGCACTTCACCACCACTGACGCAATCGGCACCGAAGCCTTGACGTGCAATCTCGCTGGTGAGCAAAGGGTTGGCATTTGCTTTTACAGCATAGTGAACGTGATAGTTGGGAGTAGGGGATATGGCCTCCTTTATGGTTGCAAGCGTTTGTCGCAAGAGCGACATGTCGTAGTAGTAATAAGGAGTGGGATGTTGGGCAATCTGTTTGAGAGAAAGAGACATAAAGGGTTGATAAAAGAGGTTCTGTGTTGTGAGGAAAAAAGCAGATTAACAGCGGTAGGAAATTGAGTTGTCCCACCGCTGTTAAGGAGGAGTTGTTACTCAGAGAAGAGCTCACGACTGAGCGCTTGTAAGGCTGCTTTCTTGTGGTCTTGATGAATGAGGAACGAAATGTTGTGTTCGCTGCCGCCGTAAGAAATCATGCGGATAGGAATGTCGCACATAGCACTTGCAATACGTGATTCAAAGCCAACGTTTTGGCTACGGAGGTCGCCCACCACGCAAATGATGCACATATCCTTGTCTACAATCACAGTGCCACTCTCCTTGAGATCTTCAACGATGGCGTGGAGATGGGTGTCATTGTCAATACTGAGCGAAACGCCTACCTCTGAAGTTGTCACCATGTCAATGCTGGTGTTATGGCGTTCAAAGGTTTCAAAAATGCCACGAAGATAGCCCTTGGCCAGCAACATGCGAGACGAAACAATCTTGATGGCAGTGATGTTGTCTTTTGCGGCCACGGCTTTGATAGCTCCTTGGCGCATCTCGTTGTTGATGATTGTGCCCGGCGCTTCTGGTTCCATCGTGTTGAGCAAACGCACGGGTACACCAGTGAAGCGTGCAGGTAGGATGCAGGTTGGGTGCAATATCTTTGCCCCAAAATAAGCCAGCTCTGCTGCTTCTTCAAAGTGAAGTTGTCGCACAGGTTTTGTGCCGTCCACAACACGTGGGTCATTATTATGCATACCATCAATGTCGGTCCAAATTTGGATTTCGTCCAATTTCAGAGCCGCTCCGATGAGACAAGCTGAATAGTCGGAACCTCCACGCTGAAGGTTGTCTATCTCATTGTTGTCATTGCGACAAATGAAACCTTGGGTAATGAACACTTCAATATCTTCGTTTTGTGCCAAAAAGTCTTCCCAATATGCTGTGATTTGTGATAGGTAAGGCTCGCCATCTTCGTCAATGCGTAGATAATCGAGGGCAGAAACAAGACGTACCTTTACACCGCACTCTTCCAAATAGTTGGTTACCATATTGGTGCTCATAATTTCACCTTGTGCCAAGATAGCTTTTTCTACGCTTGGAGTGAAGTCAGCGTTGGCAAAAGAGCGCAGGAGCACGAACACTTCATCGAGAAGCTCTGTTGTCTTTTGGGCAGCAGCCTCTGTGCTGTAAAGGTCTTTGACATGAGCTTCATATTTGATGCGCAGTTTGTTGATAAGCGAATGGGCTGTTTCAAAATTGCGTTTCTTAAAATAATCCGCAATCTCAACAAGGCTGTTCGTTGTGCCTGACATGGCAGACAGAACAACGATATTGCGCTCACCATTAGTGATGAGCTTGCTCACTTCTTTCATGCGCTGAGGACTCCCAACGGAAGTGCCTCCAAATTTTAATACCTTCATGTCTGTGGATAGGGTTGTGGGTAAATTATAAAAGGACGTTAAGCGTCGATGCCAAACTCTTCGTAAGAGATAGGCTTGTAGTAGTCTTGTGTCATCTCGGTGAGCGTTTCGTCTTCACAACGATAGACAATACCAGGATACTGTTGCAGGAGGTTTAGGTTGTGGGTAACCATGACGACGGCAGTACCTTGTTCTGCGGCAGTGCGCAAGATATTCATAATTAAAGCAGAACTCTCGTTGTCGAGGTTGCCTGTTGGTTCGTCAGCGAGAATAACTTTGGGCTTGTTCAACAAGGCACGCGCGATGGCTGTACGTTGCTGCTCGCCCCCTGAAAGTTCGTGAGGAAATTTGTCTCCTTTTTCACTTAAGCCGACAGCTTTGAGCACTTCTTCAATGCGCTCTTCGCGTAGTTTACGCTTGTTCCAACCCGTGGCGCGCAATACAAAGTCGAGGTTCTGCGCCACGGTGTGGTCGTGCAATAAGCGAAAGTCTTGAAAGACGATGCCCAACTGACGCCGTAGTTCAGGAACATGGCGCTGCTTCAAAGTCTGAAGGTTGAACTCCAGTACTTCCCCAGCGCCTTCTTTCAAAGGAATTTCTGCGTAGAGGGCTTTGAGCAAAGTACTCTTACCCGATCCAACAGCGCCAACAATATAGATAAACTCTCCTTCATCTACGGAGAAATTAACGCCGTTCAAGATGACTTTATCGTGATGGGCTATGGAAATGCCTTGGAGTTCAATGAGTGCCATATATACTTAATGATGAGAACAATAAGAGGTTCAGGAAAGGAAGAGAAATGCTTAGTGTTTTTGCCAGCCGGGCTTATGGCGCGCAACAAGTTCTGCCGCTAAGTCCTCAATGCGAAGTCCCTTTGCTGTGAGCATCACAATGAGATGGTAGAAGAGGTCTGATCCCTCATAGACTAAACGCTCGTTGGTGCCATTGCAAGCTTCGATGACAGCTTCCAGTGCCTCTTCTCCAACTTTTTGAGCCATGCGGTTGATACCGTCACGGAAGAGGGTTGTTGTGTAAGAGCCTTCTGGCATCTCCTGATACCGCTTCTCTACAAAATCTTGAAGCTCGCTGAGGAATAGGAGAGGGTTGCTCTCATTCTTTTCTCCCCAACAAGTGTCTGTGCCATTGTGACAAGTAGGGCCTTGAGGGCGCGTCGACACGAGAAGTGTGTCGCCATCGCAGTCCACCTTTACGCTGACGAGTTCAAGGAAGTTGCCACTCTCTTCACCCTTTGTCCAAAGGCGTTGCTTGGAGCGACTGAAGAAAGTAACTCGTCCTGTGGCAAGGGTCGTGTCCAATGCCTCTTGATTCATATAGCCCAACATGAGGACATTTTTGGTCGTAGCGTCTTGTACGATAGCAGGCACTAAACCATTGCTCTTCTGGAAGTCGATAGTCATAATATATTATTGGAGAGTTGTCTAACGTGGATACCTTCGTTGCAAAGATACTGCTTTAAGTCGGGAATGGCAATTTCGCCAAAGTGAAAAACGCTGGCTGCCAACGCAGCATCCGCTTTCCCGAGTTGGAAAGTCTCTGCAAAATGTTTCATTGTACCAGCTCCGCCAGAGGCGATCACTGGAATGGAAAGTAAGTCATGCAACTGTGCGAGGGCATCGTTGGCAAAGCCTGTTTTCACACCGTCGTGGTTCATACTTGTGAAGAGGATTTCGCCTGCGCCACGCTCTTGTGCTTCTTTTGCCCATTCAAAGAGTGTGCGCTCTGTGGGAATGCGCCCGCCATTGAGGTAGCATTGCCAAGTGCCGTCCGCCATTTGTTGCGCATCGATGGCAACGGTGCAAACCTGCGAGCCGAAATGCTTTGTTATTTCATCAATCAAAGCGGGATTGCGAAGGGCTGAAGAATTGATGCTCACTTTATCTGCGCCTGCATTCAGCAGTCTGTCCACATCTGCCAGCGCATTGATGCCTCCGCCAACGGTAAAAGGAATGGACACGCTGGCTGCCACTCTCGACACAATCTCGGTGAAGGTTTTTCGCGCCTCGTGACTGGCAGTGATGTCCAAGAATACCAATTCGTCTGCTCCTGCTCGGTTGTATGCCTTAGCCAATTCCACGGGATCGCCTGCCGAACGGAGGTCTACGAAGTTCGTACCTTTCACGGTCTCTCCGTTCTTCACATCGAGGCAGGGGATAATTCTTTTTGCTAACATTGCGCTGAGTGTTAAGGCAGTGCCTATTGGAAATACTTTTTAGAGAGCACTTGCATATCAATGCACCCTTCGTAAATGGCTTTGCCAAATACTACGGCAGGCACGCCAGCTTCCTCCAATGCTACGAAATCGTCCAAACATGAAATTCCCCCCGAAGCAATCAATTCGCAGTTTGGGAAAGCAGTCATTACCTTGCGATAGAGTGTTGTTGAAGGGCCTGCGAGTGTGCCGTCGTGGCTGATGTCGGTACAGAGAATCTGCTTGAAGTCTTTCTGCATATAATGGGCGATGAAGTCTGTGAGCATCAAATCGCTCTGCTCCAGCCAGCCGTTGGTGCAAATCCGCTCGTCTTGGGCATCAGCTCCGATGATGAAGCGTTGTGTGCCATACTTCCTGCCCCATTTCTCTATCTTCGTAGGCTCTTTGGCTGCCAGACTACCGATGGTGACCATCTCTGCGCCAAAATCGAAAGCTTTGGTGAGATCTTCCTCGCTCTTGATGCCTCCTCCAAAGTCTATGATCAAATTGGTTTGGGTGGCAATGCGTTCGAGCGCGCGGTGATTAACAATGTGATGGGTCTTAGCCCCATCCAAGTCTACGAGGTGAAGTCGTGGAAAACCAAGGTCTGCAAAATACTTAGCTACCTCCACAGGCTCTTCGTTATATACTTTCTCTGTGGCGTAGTCACCCTTGGTGAGACGCACGCACTTGCCATCAATGATGTCTATGGCAGGAATGGGGAGAATCATAAGCGCAATCTGTTAGAGTTGGAGGTCTATGAAATTTTGCAAGAGGCGTTCGCCCACATCACCACTCTTCTCTGGGTGAAACTGAGTGGCAAAGAAGTTGTCCTTGCGGAGGGCTGCACTGAAAGCAACACCTGCGTACTGCGTCGTTGCGATGGTCTGTTCGCAAACGGGTACATAATAACTATGTATATAATATACGTAGTCTTCCTCACGCAATCCTGCAAAGAGAGGAGAGGACAATTGCTCGATCGTGTTCCAACCAATGTGCGGAATTTTATCTTCTCTACTTTGTGGCACAAAGCGTTGCACCTTCAAGTTCGGGAATATGCCCAAGCAATCAGTATCTTCCTCCTCGCTGTGGGCGCACATCAGTTGTTGTCCGATGCAGATGCCCAACACAGGTTGTTTGAGCGAGGGAATGAGTTTGTCCAAACCTTTGGATTTCAAACTCGCCATTGTAGAGCTTGCCTCGCCCTGTCCGGGGAAAAGCACCCGGTCGGCAGAGAGAATCTCCTCCGCTTTGTCTGTGACAATGGGCATGATACCCACGCGATGCAGGGCGTGTATCACAGAATAAATGTTCCCCGCATTATAATCGACGATGGCTACTTTCATGCCACAAGAATGTTTGTTGTTAGTAAAATTAGTCGAGCTTGAGCACGGCAAGGAAGGCTTTTTGAGGCACTTGCACATTGCCAATTTCTTTCATACGCTTCTTACCACGCTTCTGCTTCTCCAAGAGTTTGCGCTTACGGCTAATATCACCACCATAACACTTAGCTGTCACGTCTTTACGCAACTGCTTGACGGTTTCGCGGGCAATGATTTTTGCACCGATGGCAGCTTGGATGGCTATGTCGAATTGCTGGCGTGGGAGCAACTCCTTGAGGCGTTCGCACATACGGCGTCCGAAGTAAACGGAGTTGTCTACGTGTGTCAGCGTACTGAGGGCGTCCACTGGTTCGCCATTGAGCAGGATGTCGAGCTTGATGAGCTTTGATGTGCGGAAGCCAATCGTGTGGTAGTCGAACGAGGCGTACCCCTTGGAAATAGACTTGAGCTTGTCGTAGAAGTCAATCACAATCTCTGCCAAAGGCATATCGTAGTGAAGTTCCACACGGTTGCCCGAAACATACTCTTGCTTAATGAGTTCGCCACGCTTGCCTAAGCAGAGCTTCATAATGTTGCCAATATACTCGGTCTGCGTGATGATGGAAGCGCGAATATAAGGTTCTTCGATATGCTCAATCTCCGTGGGGTCGGGCATCCCTGCTGGGTTGTGCACTTCCTCCATCTCGCCGTGCTTGTCGTAGATATTATAACTTACGTTTGGCACGGTCGTGATGACATTCATATTGAACTCGCGGTCAAGACGCTCTTGGATAATTTCCATGTGCAACATACCCAAGAAGCCACAGCGGAAGCCAAAGCCGAGTGCCACAGAGCTTTCGGGCTGGAAAGTGAGCGAGGCATCGTTGAGTTGCAACTTCTCCAAACTGGCACGGAGCATTTCAAAATCCTCCGTCTCAATGGGATAAATACCAGCAAACACCATAGGCTTCACTTCCTCAAAGCCCGAAATGGCACTTGAGCAAGGGCGTTCTACGGCAGTAATGGTATCGCCCACTTTCACCTCCGTGGCAGTTTTGATACCTGACACGATATAGCCCACATCGCCGCAATGCAATTCTGCTTTAGGCGAGAGATCCATTTTGAGGACGCCTATTTCGTCTGCCTTATACTTGGTTTCTGTGTTCACAAACAACACCTCTTGTCCCTTACGGATAGAGCCATTTACAATTTTGAAATAGGCAATAATTCCCCGGAAGGGGTTGAACACGCTGTCGAAAATGAGTGCCTGCAAAGGAGCATCTTCTTCGCCAGTTGGCGCAGGGATACGCTCAACAATCGCCTCAAGTATTTCGTCAATACCCAAACCTGTGCGACCAGAGGCACGGATAATCTCTTCTCTCTTGCAACCCAACAACTCGATAATTTCGTCTTCGACCTCTTCGGGCATAGAGTTTTGCATATCGCATTTGTTGAGCACAGGAATAATCTCCAAGTCGTGTTCAATTGCCATGTAGAGGTTGGAGATGGTCTGTGCTTGCACGCCCTGCGTAGAGTCTACGATGAGCAAGCAGCCCTCACAGGCGGCAATACTGCGCGACACCTCATAGGCAAAGTCTACGTGTCCGGGAGTGTCAATGAGGTTGAGCGTATAGTGCTCTCCGTTGCGTTCATAGTCCATTTGGATGGCGTGACTTTTGATGGTGATGCCACGCTCGCGCTCCAAGTCCATATTGTCGAGCATTTGCCCTTCTGTAATTTGGATGGTGTTGGTACGCTCCAAAAGGCGGTCGGCCAAGGT